>NZ_CP011487.1:612580-918870 GCF_001653475.1 Helicobacter pylori
ATGAGTTTTACCCCACTGGTTTTTCTTCCGGTGGTTTCTCTAATATCTTTAATAGAAACTCTGATCATTTTCGCGCTTGCAGTAAGAATCATCAAATCCAGGTTTTCATCATCCACGCTGATAACATTCACCAGATTGCCGGTTTTTTGAGTGAGCTTCATGCCAATGATCCCCTTACCTCCACGAGATTGCTCTCTATACGCTTCGGCTAAAGTTTGCTTGCCAAGCCCGTTTTCACTCACGCTCAAAAGCTTGTTGTTATCATCGCTAATAACGACTGCGCCGACAACAAAATCATTTTCATTCAGTCTAATACCCCTAACCCCACGAGCCGTTCTTCCCATTTCGCGCACATCTTCTAAAGGGAATTTAATGAAAATACCCAAATAAGATGCGATAAGTAAATGCTTGGAGTTTTTATCCACAATCTTTGCACTTACTAATTCATCGCCTTCATCTAAAACAATCGCTTTGATACCGCTATAACTCCTATTGCTGCCAAATTCGCTCAAATTAGTGCGCTTCACCACGCCATTTTTTGTGAAGAAAGCTAAAGAGCGTTCATTACTAAAGTCTTTGGTGCTTAGAGTCGCCATGATCTTTTCATCAGGAGCGAGCGAGATTAAATTCACAACGGCTTTACCCATAGCAATCCGGCTCGCTTCTGGGATTCTATAGACTTTCAGATGATACAATTGCCCCTTATTGGTGATAAAGAGCAAAATATCATGCGTGTTAGCCACAAAAAAGTTTTCAATGAAATCGTCTTCATAAGTGCTGCCTGAAAGCTTGCCCTTACCGCCGCGATTTTGCCTTTCATAAACTTTTAAATCCACTCTTTTCACATAGCCTTTATAGCTCATGCTCACCACCATAGGCTCATTAGCGATCAAATCTTCTATGTCAATATTTTCATAAGATTCTTGAATTTCAGTGCGCCTTTGAGAAGAAAATTGCTCTTTGACTTCTAAAAGCTCTGTTTTGACGACTTCATTCAAGCGATCTTCGCTCTTTAAAATGCCATTGAGATCATCAATAAGCTCCAGCAAGTTTTGGTATTCTTCTTTGATCTTATCTCTTTCAAGGCCTGTTAAGCGTTGCAAACGCATTTCTAAAATGGCTTTGCTCTGGATTTCGCTCAAAGTAAAACGCTCCATTAAGGCGTTTTTAGCCGCTTCTGGGCTTTGGCTTGTTTTAATGAGTTGCACGATTTCATCAATATTGTCTAATGCGATCAAATAGCTCTCTAAAATATGCGCTCTAGCCTTAGCTTTTTCTAATTCAAAAATAGTGCGTCTTATAACAATGGTTTTTCTGTGGTTTAAAAAAAGGCGCAACAACTCTAAAAGCGTGAAAATCTTAGGCTCTTTATTGTAAATGGCGAGTAAAATGATGCTAAAAGTGGTCTCCATGGTGGTGAGTTTGTAGAGGTGGTTTAAGACAATTTCACTCATCGCGTCTCTTTTTAATTCAACCACCACTCTAATGCCCTCTCTATCGCTCTCATCGCGCACTTCGCTAATGCCTTCAATTTGTTTTTCTTGCGCTAAATCGCTGATTTGTTCCACTAATTTGGCTTTATTGGTTTGAAAAGGCATTTCATCTAAAACGATGATTTCTTTATTTTTTGTCTTTTCCACATGCACTTTGGCCCGCACTTTCACGCGCCCTCGCCCCGTTTTATAGGCTTCAATAATACCCGCCTTGCCATAAATGATCCCGCCAGTGGGAAAATCAGGCCCCTTGACAAATTCTAAAATTTCATTTAAATCAACGTTAGGGTTTTCTAAGACATGCACTAAAGCGTCTATGATTTCATCAATCCTGTGAGGGGGGATAGAAGTCGCCATCCCTACAGCGATCCCATTAGCCCCATTGACTAAAAGGTTAGGCAGACGGCTTGGTAAAATATCTGGCTCTTTTAAGGTGTCATCATAATTAGGCACAAAATCAATGGTGTCTTTATCAATATCCCTTAAAATTTCTTCACTCGCCTTGGTCATTCTGGCTTCAGTGTAACGCATCGCTGCAGCGTTATCGCCATCAATAGAGCCAAAGTTGCCTTGCCCATCCACTAATCCCAAACGCATAGAAAAATCTTGCGCCATTCTCACTAGTGCATCATAAACCGCATTATCGCCATGGGGGTGGTATTTACCAATCACATCACCCACGATCCTAGCGCTTTTTTTATAAGCGACTTTGGAAGTAAGACCTAATTCATGCATCGCATACAAAATACGCCTATGCACAGGCTTTAAGCCATCTCTAGCGTCCGGTAAAGCGCGCCCTATGATCACGCTCATTGAATAAGCTAAATAGCTCTCTTCAATAGAAGAATCAATCCCCACTTCTACAATATTTTTTGTTTCATTGATTAAATTATCTTGCATGTGTCTCCCTAAAATTTAATTACTTCAAATAAAGCGTTAAAAGATAACGCCCCCAAATAAAAGCCCAAAAAATAAGCCCTATCAGTTGGGCTGAACTGGCCATGTCTTTAGCCTTTTTAGCTAAAGGGTGGAACTCTTTGCTGGTAAAATCCACAGCCTTTTCAATAGAGCTATTGATCAATTCAATGACTACCGATAAAAAACAAGGCAAGATCAATAGCCCCCATTCTAAAAAATCTTTGACTAGATAGCTCGCTAGAACGATACAAAAAAGAGCCAAAATGGTGATTTGCCTGAACGCGCTCTCTTCAGCCCATGCGCATTTAAGCCCGTCTTTGGAATAAAAAAGGGCTTTAAAAAGGCGTTTAAACCCTTTAGCTTTGGGGGGGACTTTGAAATCACTCATGGCTTATTGTGTAAGATTGGAAGAAATTCACGCTAAGGCTTTCTAACAGAGCGTTAAAAGTAAGCTTGGTGTTGTCTTTAGCTTGGGCGTTAAGAGCGATTTGGGATCGTTTATCTTTAGCCATAGAAACAAAGGCTTGCAACAATCCTTTAAAATTTTGTTGGAGCTCTGCATCGTCTTTAAAACGGGATTGGAACAAGGTCATAAAATAGTTTTCTAAAGAAGCTAACGCGCTTTCATAAGAGACGCTAGGGGTTTGAGAACGCAAGCTAAAATAAGGGGAAAAAAAGCCCAAACTCTCTTTATTTTGGTGGTAAAAGGCTTCTAAAAGGTTTTTAAGATGGCGCGCTTGGATAGAAACACCCAACTTTGGCGCTAAAAAACGCAGTTTGTCTTGCAACTCTTCTATGGCTTTAGTGTCTTTAGAACTCAAGGTTTTAAAAATATTTTTAAGGGATAGATTTTCTTGCGCCTCCATTAAACCCTCTTGAAAAAAAGTGTAAGCAAGGATATTCTCTGCATTAGTCAAATCGCATTTTAAATTGTCGTTTAAGGTTTTTTCATCTAAAGCGTTGAATTTTAAAGAGCAATTCAAACGCATGGGTTTGATTTTTTCCAATAAGGCATTCAAGTCTTTTAGGGGGATTTGATGGATTTTTTGCTGAATGGATTGTTCTAAAATAAGGGATTTGATTTGAGAATGGATAGAAAGGATAAGAGAGCTCTTATCTAAAGAATTGAGCTTAACACTCAAATTTTTAAAATCCACAATAGGGGAGTTTTGAGAATCTAAAAAACGGAGCTCTTTAGAAACGCATGCAATTTTAAAAAACCCTCCGCATTCAAAAGGAGCGCCTACAATCCCCATGCCCTTAATTTGGGGGCGTTGATTTAAATAAGCGTTAAGATAAGCGCTTAAAGATTTTTTAACCGACATGCTAGTAAAGAAGATAAACACCCCTAAAAGCACGCAAATTAAAGCCCCAATAACCACCATCCAAGACATGAATTTTTTAGTCAAAAAAACCCTTTATTTCATTGAAAGTATAGCGATAGAACCCATAAAATACATTTTCTTATTTTTAGAGATATTGACAATATCTTGCAGTAATTTTTCGCCATTTTCTTCTTTCCGAGTGCAGTTCCGCTGGTGTGCAAGAATAGAAAATATCGTGTTGGTTAGGGCAAAAAAGTCGTTAGCGATGCCTTGTGTTACTTTCATAGCTTTTCCTTTTAGGTGGATTAAGATTATACCGAGTATTAAATCAAAAAAAAAGAAAAAAGCTTAAATTTTTTAATTTGTAGCTAAATTTGTTGGGATTGAAGAAAATTTGCTTGAGTTGAATTAAGCTTTTAGCACCAAGAGGCATAAAGCCTCTCTATAAAAAGGATTGAGCGATTTTAGCGTCTTTCTGGGGGCTGTATGCCTAGCCAATCTTTATAAAATGCCTCTATATCAGGTTCAAAATCATGGACCACAGGATACCAAGGAGTTGGGGCTTCAACATCTAAAAGGATGCCGCAGTCCGGGCAAATATACTCCCGATACACTTGCCAGTTAGTATCACTGGCTAAGAGTTTAGGATACACCTCTTCCATTTTTTCTGCCGTATCGCGCACATAGATGTTTGCATGCAATTTCCAGTTCTCCTCTGGAGTGCAAAACGCATGACCGCATGAACACTTAATAACCCACTTCTTTTGAGAATCTTGCACCACAAACAGATGCGGCCCCAAGGGTAAAACGATTTTGTCATCAAAATCTACCTTATCTTGCAACACCTTCAAATACATTTGAAACCTTTCATGATCTTTAGGCATGCTAAGCATTTTTAAGACAGTGTTCCAATCCAAGTTCCCCTCTACCAAATTTTTAATTTGTTCTTGTGTGTATTTTGACATAACCATTCTCCTTCACAAAAATCTTATTTCTCATCAACCAACACAACCGTGCGCACATCAGGCAATTTGCTCAAATCCATCCTGTATTTAGATCCATAGGTGAATACGCCAAGCTCATCTTCTTTCACAGTCCAATTTTTTGGCAAGTTCCAAAATGTTTTAAAATCGCTTAAAAACTTAGGCGAGAGATCAAAGCTAGTCGCATACATGTGTTTAACCTGTTTGGAAGCCTCTTTTTCAAGGATAGCGTTTCTTTCTTGCTCCATCCATTGTTTTACCGGTATGGATCTAGCCTTTCTGTTTTCAAGAATTTCTTTTCTTCTGGCTTTCGTTTTGGCTTCATCGCCTACCCAAATGCCGTCTTTATTTTGACTCACAATCGCACCATAAACCTTGTAAGCGTATTCTGGCAGTAGCTGTTTGCTGTTTAGATCTTCTAAAATCGCATTCAAATCCCTTTCAATAGGATCGCCAAATCCAGGACCGCCTTTGATGTAATTCAAATACAAGTCATAATTATCAAAGCAGTTCTCGGTGGTGATGCATTGCTTATCCCTTTTGACTTGAGACGCATGAGAAATGTGCTTTTCATAATCTCGATCAGTTGGGTTAAAATCGCCCCCCAAAGGCAAGCTGGCGTTATTTTTAATCCTGTTTTTTAAATCGGTGTTGTGCGCTTCAAACCTATAGCCACTGGCCGCTGGATAGCCCCCCATCATACCCCAATCGCTATTCATATAGCCATTACCCATAAAGAACATGGTCCAATCATGCGCTCCCCACACCATTCTTAAGGTTTCAAACCCGTTACCGCCTCGATATTTCCCATACCCACCAGTATTGGCTTTGACATTCCTGCCTAGATAAAGAAGAGGTTCTGCCATTTCCCAAATTTCAACATCGCCCATATCGCCCTCTGGATTCCAAATAGCCGCTGCGTGATTTAAGCCGTCTTTTATTGCGCAAGCTCCAGTCCCACAAGAACTCGTCTCAAAGCTATTCACCGCATGGATTTCTCCATCCTGGTTGATACCACCGCCTTGTAGCCAATTGGAAGTATTAGCGTTTCCAGAATTGACCTCTTCTAAATACCCTCGGCTGTAATACGCTTGAGACAAGCCTCTCCACAAAGCGCTCCAACCTGATACCAAGAAATGCCACGCATAAGCATGCCCGGTGCGCCTGTCATCTGGATTCATCCAAGTCCCTTTTTTAAGCTTGAACTGCGTAGCGAAATAAGCACCATCATTGATGCGAGAAGTGGGTATCAATGTTTGAGTCATCATCACCCAAATACCGCTAGTAAAAGACACTTGGTTGCAATTAAAAGAGTGCCATCCCCACCTAGAGGCGCCTTCAAAATCCAATTTCCATGTAGCGTCTTTATTGATAGTGATTTCCACAGGAGAGTGCATGATCGTGTCTAGCTTAGCAAATTCAGAGCACACGCCAATATCCTTATGCGCATAAGGCACATCCACGAACGCTACCTTTCTGTATTTGCCCGGTATGGTCATGGATTTGATCCTAGAGATAAGGCCTCTTCTCCCCTCTTCAATCACCTCATCAATAAATCGCATGTAAGAATCGATGCCGTCTTCTTTAATGACTTCCATCACTAAATCCCTAATCATATGGCATCCTGCAATCCTAGTCCTTTCATCTAGAATCCAATATTTAGGCGTTCTTACCGATCTTTGAGATTCATGCAACCAATCTTTAAAACTTTCATCGTTCGCTCCTGTCTTACGGCAAGTGATCATGTATCCATCCCCAAATCTTTGAACCTGTCCAGTGCTCATTGAACCTGGAGTAACCGAACCGGTATCAATCACATGCGTAACACCGCCTACCCACCCGATCAATTTTTCATCGTGAAAAATAGGCACAAGAGTCATAATATCGCATGGGTGCACATTCCCAATTGCGCAGTCGTTATTGGTGAAAATATCCTTATCATTGATGCCTGGGTTATCTTCCCAATTATTCTCTACCATGTATTTGATAGCTGATCCCATAGTGCCTACATGGATAATGATACCCGTAGAAGTCAGCACGCTATCGCCCACAGCGTTATAAAGCGTGAAGCATAATTCCCCCTCTTGCTCAACAATAGGGCTTGCAGCAATCCTTTTAGCCGTTTCTCTGGCATGCACGATACCGCCTCTGAGTTTAGAGAACATTTTCTCATAACCGATCGGATCTCTTTCTTTAAACTCTAGTTTTTTGAGACCATTATAATGCCCTGTTTTTTCTGTCCTGGCTAGGATTTCATCTCTAGCTTGTTTTAAAGTTTTGCCGTTTTTCAATAAATTTGCCATTTTGAACTCCTTTATTTAATTTCTTTCAAGTGGAACAATCGGTGTTTGTCTAGTCTTGTCGCAAAGCCTCTAGGTATCACGAAAGTGGTCGCATCTGATTCCACAATCGCAGGCCCTATGACTTCATTTCCAGGCAATAATTTTTCCATTTGCCACACATCTGCATCCACCCATTGCTTATGCCGATAGAATTTTCTAACGCCTATTTTGGCTTCTTTTGGAGGCGTAGCGCCATGTTCTTTTTCAACCGGAATCACAGGTTTTTGCGTAGCCACAACACCACGCATGATCACGCCGGTCACGCTAAAACCAAGCTCTGGAGAACACGCTGATTCAGAATAAACACGAGCGTAGGTTTTTTCATATTCTTTGACAATCTCATCCCAATCAGCCACGCTTGCAGCTTTTGAGACAGGAGAAGTGATCTCTAAGTCGTTCAATTGCCCCATATACTGCATCCTGTATCCAGGTCTTAAGATCACATCTTTTTGAGAAAATCCATTGATCTTGAACTCTTCAATCACTTTGAGAGTCAATTCATCCCATGCGTCTTGAATGATCTTGCATGCTTCTATTTTTGACTTGTCTGGAGAATACTGCGGAATGGCAATATCCACGCTCTTGTCGTATCTGTATTCAAAATCAGCGCAAGCACAACCAAAAGCACTAAATCCAGCCGCCCACGCAGGCACTACTACATCCTTAAACCCTAAGCCTTCTGTATAGCCATAGGTATGCACAGGACCCGCACCACCATATGAAAAGCACACAAAATCAGACGGACTATACCCTTTAGCGCTAATATTGGATCGCAAGTATTCTTTAAGCTCCAAATCAAGCAACTCAATCACACCCGCAGCCGCATCTTCTACGCTAATGCCTAGCGGATCAGCGATTTGCTCTTTAATGTGCTTTTTAGCCCTATCCACATCTAATTTAATCAAACCGCCTAAGAAATTATCCGGGTTCAAATAGCCTAAAACAATATGGCAATCTGTCACCGAAACCGTATCTAATCCGCTGTCTTTCCAACAAGTGCCAACTCTATACCCCGCGCTGTCAGGTCCTAGTTTAACAGATTGGCTGTGCGGATCAATGCGCACAAAACTCCCAGCACCAGCACCAACGGAATCCATAGCCACAAGCGGTAAGGATAAAACAAGGCGTGCCATATCAGGGTCAGAAGCGATGTTGAAATTGCTCTTAACGATAAGCGCCATATCAAAGCTCGTGCCACCAATATCGCTGCATGCAATATTGTCATAACCAAGCGTTTCACCTAGCAATTTAGATCCAATCACGCCTCCAATAGGACCGCTCACAATAGTCCTAGCGAGCTCTTTAGCTTTCCAGCTAATGGTGCCTCCATGCGTTGCCATCACACGAAGATCAAATTTAGCGCCATGCTCTTTGAAGCGGTTGCTGACTTTAGAGAGAGTTTGCCTGCTTGGCTCAGCCGCATAAGCTTCTAAGATAGTGGTGTTCATTCTGTGGCTTTCTTTTCTTTGAGGGTAGTAATCCACAGAAGCGAATACAGGAATATTTTTACCCAATTTTTCAATCTCTTTTAACGCTATATCTCTAACGATGCGCTCGCTTTCAGCGTTTTTATGAGATATTGCAACAAGCAAATCACAATGGCCTTTGCGCCTGCTTCTAAAAGCTCCTTAACCGCAACTTTAACCTCTTCTTGGCGCACTGGGATAACCACTTGCCCCTTGACATCGGTTCTTTCTGTAACGCCTCTAATCCTTTTTAAAGGAATCAGCGGATCATCATACTTGTGCGTGTTGATATGCAACCTTTCTTCTAGCGCATACCCCAAGTAGGATTGCAACGCCCTGCCCATAGAATGCATTTGCTCAAAACCCTTATTGCAAATCAGACCCACTTCCATCCCACGCCTTTGGACGACCCGATTGAGCATCGCCGTTCCTGAGTACACGCAAGTGACCAACTCTGGATAAACCTTACTCACATCTGATTTCCAGTGCGATAAAGCGTCTTGTGAGCTATTGTAAATAGCTAAGCTCTCATCTTCTGGGTTGCTTTGGGCTTTACCAACTACGAAACTGCCATTTTCTTTCACAAAAAATGTGTCCGTCATGGTGCCACCGGCATCAATGCCCATCACCTGAACTCTTGCGTCTTTCATTTTTTAGACTCCTTAACATTAAAGTGTTGCTCAATGCAACCTGTTCAGGTTATAGGACAAATTTTAAAATGGAAATCGTTTATTTCAAAGCCAGTCAATAACAATGTGAAAATTTGATACATAAAGTGAAGAATAGTAATAATTCATTCAAAAAAATATCATATTAGGAAGAAAAATATTAAACCTATATTAAATCAAAAGGCGAAATTCAATTCTAAAGTGCCGATTTGATGGTGCTTAGGCTGGGATTGGAAGGTTTTACTAATATCGGTGATTGTAAAAGCCACCCTAAAGCTACGCCACATCATAGCCGCTCCTATTTCACTGGTATAAACAAAGTATTCCAAATTAGCAATGCCCCTAGTTTCAGGGCTATTGCCTTGAATGAATATGTTAAGGGGTTGGAAGCGCCCAAAAGCCCCTACAAAAAAATAGATGGAAAATTTATCGCTATAAGGCATGCCTCCATCAAAAGCGGTATTGACCTTATTGACACCATAATCAGCGTCTAGGTTATACCCAGCCCTAAAGAGCGAGCCGAGTTGGAAATAATCTCTCGCATTACCCAATTCCACATTAAACCCAGGCATTAACTCCATAGAAAAAAAACGAGTCTTTAAAAGGGGGACTTTTTTGAGCAATTGGTAGTGTAATTCAAAGATAAATTCGTTTTTGAGCTGTGTGTTCCAGCCATAAAATTGGGGGTCATGACCCCATTTATGAATGAGATGCTGCGTTTGAGCGGCCAAAGAATCTTGCCCTGTCGTGCCTAAAGAAAGCGTGAATAACTCCATAAAAGTTTGGTGGCGGTTATACACATTCAAATTCACCCTCAAATACCCCCCATAAGGGTGGTTGTCATGCAAATGCACCAGTTTTCTGTTTTCAAGTGAAGGGGTATACATGTCTTGGGCGAGGGAAATGCCAAAACGAGTAACCCTAGGGCTTTTATTGAAAAACCCTAAATACGAAGTCCATTTCATCGCTTTATTTTTAGAAAAATCAAACTCTTTAGTAGAAAAGCCTATTTGATTGCCTGCGGTATAATACTCATCAATGTAGGGATTGATATAACCATCATTTTCCGTCATCAAATTGATAGAATAGCGTTTAGAGGGCGTTAATGGGGTGGGAATAACCTCTTTTGCCCATGCAAACATTCCTAATAATAAACATAAAATAAATTTGAAAAACAAAACACTTCCTCTTAGGTTATTATGGGGTTATTGTAACGAAATAAGGCTTAATTACAAGAGCGTTTAAGGGGTGAAAAGAGAAAACTTTACTCCATCAAAAAGAGCGTGGTTTTAGGCATAAAAAACTCACACTAAAAAATAAAACACCCCACACACGACTAAGCCTACAAAAATTAAAGTCAAAACGCAATAGCCCATAATATCTTTAGCGCCCAAACCCGCAATGGCTAAAGCAGGCAAAGCCCAAAAAGGCTGTATCATATTCGTCCAAGCGTCTCCCCAAGCGATAGCCATAGAAACCACTCCCGGATCCACTCCTAAGCTTTGACCTGCAGGGAGCATGATGGGAGCTTGAATCGCCCATTGCCCTCCGCCAGACGGGATGAAAATATTGACAATTCCTGCACTCAAAAAAGTCATGAGCGCGAAAGTTTTTTCATTAGCGATGTGCGTGAAGGCTAAAGAAAGCATTTGCGCTAAAGAATGACCCCCCACGCTATGGCTTGCCATCATCCCCATAATCCCGGCATAAAAAGGGAATTGCAATAAAATCCCAGCCACACTCCTAGCGGAATGGTTGATCGCTTTCACATAAGCTAAAGGGGTTTTATGGAGCAAAATCCCTAAAAAAAGGAAAATCGTATTGACAGTGTTTAAACTAAGCCCTCCTCCTTTAAAAAAATAAATACCAAGATACCCAAAACCCAAAAAAACCAAAAGATAAGAAAGCAAAGCACTGTTTTCCAAAAAATGCGCAATCGTTTTGTCTTGTTGGTGGTCAATGAGTTCTGTTTCCTTGTATTCGTCTTTTAAAAGCTTTGCGTCAATCTCAATAATTTCTTCCTTTTTAGGGTGGATTATTGCCATTAAAAAGGGTAACCCTACAAGAATAATCCCTATAATGATTAAATTATAAGCAGAAAAAATCGTCTGACTGATAGGAATAGCTTTTTCAATCACCCCAGCGCTTATTTTGGATAGGTTTTCATTTTGGGTGGCAACGCTTAAAGGGATAGAGCCTGATAAACCCCCATGCCAGATGACAAAACCCGAATAAGCGCTAGCAATAAGCAGCCTGTAATCCACCCCTTTAACATTTTTTGCAATCTCTTTTGCAAAAATTGCACTAATCACTAAGCCAAAACCCCAGTTGATCCAATTAGCGATTAATGATAAAAAAGTAACCAACCATAAAGCCGTATAATACCCTTTAGGTAAAGACGCTAGATATTTTAAAAGTTTTTGGACTAATTTAGCACTAGCCAAAGCCTGACCCAACACTAAAATAAGAGCCATTTGCATAGAAAAACCTAAAAGCGTCCAAGCACTATTCCCCCAACTAGAAATGACAGATGAAGCGTCTTGCCCTGTCAAGCAATAAACAAGAACAAACACGATAAACGATAAAAGAGCGACCAAGACAAAAGAGTCCGGCAAACATTTAGACGCCAAAAACACGCACACTGAAGTCAAATGCCTTAATAAAAACATAAACACCCCTTTTATAAGCTATAGGCGTGCTTCAAATTCAGCTTCTGTTTTTTCTCTCACTTGATCAAGGCTGACCCCCTCTTGCAATTCCACTAATTTCATGGCGTTATTGGAAAACTCAAACACCGCTAAATCCGTTATCAATTGATGCACCACGCCTTTTCCTGTTAAGGGCAATGAGCATTCTTTTTTCACTTTAGACTCCCCATATTTGTTGCAATGCTCCATGATGACAATCACTTTTTTAGCACCATGCACCAAATCCATAGCCCCTCCCATGCCTTTTATGAGCTTTTTAGGGATCATCCAATTAGCCAAATCCCCATTTTGTGAGACTTCCATCCCTCCTAAAATCGCTAAATCAATATGCCCCCCACGAATCATCGCAAACGAATCCGCACTGTTGAAAAACGAAGCACCCGGCACCACAGTTATGGTTTCCTTGCCCGCATTAATGAGATCCGCATCTACGCCCCCCTCTAAAGGGTAAGCACCAATCCCTAACAGCCCGTTCTCGCTTTGGAAAACGATATTCATCCCGCTCACTTCATTAGCCACAAGCGTGGGCAAGCCTATCCCTAAATTCACATACATGCCCTCTTTTAATTCCTTTGCCGCTCTTTTAATGATAGCCTCTCTCATTTCGCGCTCCTTGTCGTGATTTTTTCTATCCGTTTTTCAAATTTCTCGCCCTTATAAATGTGTTGCACATAGATTCCTGGCAAGTGTATTTCATCTGGGTCTAATTCCCCAGCCGGAACAATTTCTTCCACTTCAGCGACGCATATTTTTGCCGCCATCGCGCACAAGGGATTGAAATTCCTAGCTGTCTTTCTAAACACCAAGTTCCCAAGAGTGTCGCTTTTATAGGCTTTAATAAGCCCGTAATCGCCCGTTATCGCTATTTCTAAAATATACTCTTTGCCGTTAAATTCCCTTGATTCTTTGCCTTGAGCGATCAAAGTCCCAACACCGGTTGGGGTGTAGTAAGCGGGTATCCCAGCCCCTCCAGCGCGCAAGTTTTCAGCCAGCGTGCCTTGCGGTGTCAAAACGACTTCAATTTCCCCATTCAGCATTTGCGATTCAAAAATCTTATTTTCCCCCACATAGGAAGCGATGATCTTTTTAATCTGCTTTTTTTCCAAAAGAATGCCAAGCCCAAAATCATCAACGCCGCAATTATTGCTCACGACAACCAAATCCTTGATGCCTTTCTTATAAATATAATCAATGGCGTATTCGGGTATCCCGCACAGCCCAAAACCGCCCACTAAAATAGTATCCCCATCTTTTAACCCACTCAATGCTTTGTCTAAATCGGTTATAACCTTGTTCATCTCATTCTCCTTATTTTTGTTCCACTATCACAGAAAGACCCTGTCCGCCACCCACACACAATGACGCACAACCAACGCCATGACCGCTTTTTTTCATTTCATGCAACAAAGTCACTAAGATCCTAGCGCCGCTTGCGCCAATAGGGTGACCAATCGCTATCGCGCCTCCATTCACATTCACGATATTGGGGTTTAATTCAAGCTCTTTTAACACGGCTATGCTTTGCGCAGCGAAAGCTTCATTGAGTTCAAAAAGATTGATGTCATTGAGATTCATTTTGACATTTTTAAGATTGTTTTTAATAGCGATGCTAGGGCATATACCCATTATATCCGGACTGCAACCACCCAAACCAAACCCCTTGATAGCCGCCATTGTTTTTAACCCTAATTTTTGCGCTTTTTTAGCGTTGCATAAAATGATAACGCTCGCACCATCATTGATCCCTGATGAATTCCCTGCCGTTACTGATCCGTCTTTTTTGAAAGCGGGTTTGAGCTTTGCAAGGGATTCTAGAGTCGTGTCTCTAGGGTATTCGTCTTCTTTAAAAACAACCACGCCTTTTTTATTCGCTATTTCAATAGGTGTGATTTCTTCTTGGAATTTCCCTGCATTAATGGCGGCTCTTGCTTTAAGTTGCGATTGGAGCGCGAAAACATCTTGCTATTCTCGGCTTATGCGGTATGCTTGAGCGACATTATCGGCGGTGATCCCCATGTGGTAATCATTGAACGCATCCCACAATCCGTCATGTATCATGGAGTCTATCATGTTCGCATTCCCCATTCTTTTCCCGTCTCGCATGTCAAACGACAGATAGGGCGCTGCACTCATATTTTCCACGCCACCACACACCACCACCTCATTGCGCCCAAGCATGATGCTGTCATGCGCTAATTGAATGGCTTTCATAGACGATCCACAAACCATATTGACGCTAAAAGCATTCCTGTCATTAGGAATGCCAGCGTCCAGTTGGATCTGTCTGGCGATATTTTGACCCAAACCGGCGGATAAAACATTGCCTAAAATGACAGAATCCACAGCACTAGGCTCAAGACCGCTCGCATTCAAAGCGTCTTTAAGCACGCTAACACCCATTTCTCTAGTGCCCACATTCTTTAGAGAGCCTAAAAAACTCCCTACAGCACTACGCTTTGCCCGCTACTACAACCACTTCGTTCATGTCTTTGCCTTTAAGTTGATTTGTTAATCATAGTATCACTTTTAGGTGATTGACACCCTAATAGGTTTGATTTTGTTTCAGGTTTTGTTTTAGATTGAGAGTGATCCGTTTATTTTTTTCACAAAAATATTATTCTTATCATTCAATGGTTATTGCGCAATTTTTTACATTCAACACAAATTAGTTTAAAACGATAATGATTAGCTTTTAAGCTATAGCCTATCTTAGTGATAGACTATATTGTTTATTAAAGACTGAAAGTTTTATTAGCGCGTAAGTTGGTATAAATACCTATATTTTCATCTTTATCTTCTATGATAAGATAATAACTTACAGCTTCAAGCGGTATTTTTGATATTGATACACTCATTATATAAATAACCATGAATACCACAATATAAATGGTCTATTTTACTATTATCTTCTATCTTCACTCAAGCAAGATCCGTCAGTATAAACGATAGCTTTTAATTTTTTATTTTCTTCTAAAATCATATTTTCCTCCAATTATTTTATACCAAATACCAATTGGTTTTGATTATCCAATAAGGTTTCAATAGGGTTTCAAGCAAACTCCCTAATCTCTTTCTCTAAAGCGTTAATAAAAACGCTTGAATAGGATTTTTCCTTAGGGAATTTTTCTAAAAAATCGCTCAATAGCCCAAGGTATTGCTCCTTATTTAAAGCCCCTTTTAACACTTCGTATTTCAAAAAAAGCCAGTAAGTGTTAAGCACATCGCTTTGGCAATAGCTGTCAATAACGCCTTTTTTCTCCTTTTGGCTTAAATGTGGGTTGTAATAAATCGCATGCACTAAATCCCCGCTCACATCAAATTTACCAGGAATATTCATCATGGAGCAAACGCCATTTAGATTCAAACCCCTAACGGATCCATAATGGCTCAAGCTATCCATTAAATCCAAATGAAACTGCTCGCTATAGCGAGAGCGGTAATTTTCCCACTTGTTTTCTTGGCTGTAAAAAGCGTCTAAAGTTAAATTGTATTTAAGGGCTTTGAGCGTGAGTAGGGGCATATCAAAACCTCTGCCATTGAAGCTTATCAAGCGCGGTTGCTTTTCGTTAAAGTATTTGAAAAAGTCCTCTAAAAGCTCTTTTTCGCTTGTAAAATCCTCTTTATTCTCGTGTCTTTGACCAAAATTCCCCACTTTGATAAATTGCCCGTAATCATCGCCTATGACCGCTGCAATGGAGATAATTTCATGCAAATAAAGAGGCAAAAACTCGCTCCCGCTTTTTTCTTTTTGCTTTTCAAAACTCCATTCACAGATTTTTAGCGCATCATCTTCTTCTAATTGAAAATGCTCTTTACACAAACTCATGCTAGGAATGGTCTCTATATCAAACACGCACAACATCACACGCCCCTTTCGCGTTTTAACATTCTTGTCTCGCTTTTATTATATAACAATTAGTCTTATAGCGCTATAGTGCCAGCTTTTAATATCAAAACGATATAACCAAAAATTAAAAAACTTATTTGGAGAATTGGAAGTGGAAGAAATCATTGTCGCTCTTGTGGGCCAACCTAATGTAGGGAAATCGTCTCTCATCAACGCTTTGAGCAACGCCCATTTGAAAGTGGGGAATTTTGCCGGGGTTACCGTGGATAAGATGGAAGTGAGTTTGATCCATAAAGAGCATCAAATCACTATCATTGATTTACCTGGCACTTACGCGCTCAATGACTTCACCACTGAAGAAAAGGTTACTAAAGATTTTTTAGAAAAAGGGCAATACGATCTCATTCTTAATGTGGTGGATTCCACCAATTTAGAGCGTAATTTAGCCTTAAGCGTGCAATTATTAGACACGAATAAAAAAACGCTTCTTGCGCTCAACATGTGGGATGAGGCGCAAAAAGAAGGCATTAAAATCAATACAGAAAAGCTTTCTCAAGAATTAGGGGTTGTGTGCGTGCCTACAAGTGCAAGATCCAAAGAAGATCGCTTGAATACAGAGCTTTTATTAGATGAAATGGTCAGAATTTATTCTCAAAATACTGCAAATAATGAAAGCATAAAAGTCCCGTCTCAAAGTTTTAAAGAATCTTTAAAATACAGCCAGAGCGCTCAAAGAATCGCTCAATTAGTGATCAGTGAAAACAAACAAAATGCGAGCTTTGAACACACTTATAAGATTGATAAGATTTTAATGCACCCTCGTTATGGGATTTTCATTTTTTTAGGGTTTATGTTTATCATTTTTTCCTTGAGCTTTTTAATAGGGGGGGGAGCGCAAAAAGCGCTTGAAGAGGGGTTTAAATTTTTGAGCGATAGCGTTAAAGAAAATGTGGCTAATGAAGATTTAGCGTCTTTGGTAGGCGATGGCATTATTGGGGGAGTGGGAGCGACGGTTTCATTCTTGCCTTTAATCGTGGTGTTGTATTTTGGGATTTCCTTACTAGAGACGACAGGCTATATGAGTAGGGTAGCGTTTTTATTAGATGGGATCTTGCATAAATTTGGCTTGCATGGGAAGAGTTTTATTCCTTTAATCACCGGTTTTGGCTGCTCTGTACCCGCTTACATGGCGACAAGAACCTTACAAAACTATAACGAACGATTGATCACGCTTTTTGTGATAGGCTTTATGAGCTGCTCGGCAAGACTCCCTATTTATGTGCTGTTTGTAGGCTCGTTTTTCCCTTCTTCGAGTGCGGGGTTTGTGCTGTTTTGCATTTATATTTTGGGGGCGGTTGTGGCGTTAGTGATGGCAAAATTACTCAAATTAAGCGTGTTTAAAGGACAGACTGAATCCTTTATTATGGAAATGCCCAAATACCGCTTGCCCAGTTCTAGAATGATTTATTTCAGTATCTATACCAAATCGCTTTCTTACCTTAAAAAGGCCGGGACTTATATTTTAGTGGGAGCGATTTTAATCTGGTTTATGTCTCAATACCCTAAAAGCGATGCGGCTATGAAAACCTATAAACAAGAAAGCTTATTAGTGGATAAAGACACCACCCTTTCAAGCGAAGCTAAAGAAGAAAAATTAAAAGAATTAAAAACAGAATTGGATAAAAAGAATTTAAAAAACAGCATTGTAGGGAGAGGTGGGGCGTATTTAGAAAAAGTCTTTAGCCCTATGGATTTTGATTGGCGTTTGAGCGTCTCGCTTGTAACCGGATTTATGGCTAAAGAGGTGGTGGTTTCTACTTTGGGGGTGTTATTTTCTTTAGGGGATCAAAATGAAAAATCTGACGCTTTTAGAGAGATTTTAAGAAAAGAAGTCAGCGTGCCTAGCGGGATCGCTTTTATCGTGTTTGTGATGTTTTATATCCCTTGTTTTGCAGCGACCATTACTTTTGGTAGGGAAGCTGGGGGGATCAAGTTTGTAGCGTATTTGTTCATCTTCACAACCGTTGTAGCGTATGTATTTTCCTTGATAGCTTTTTATGCAACTCAAATTTTGGTTTAAAAGCTAGTCAAGGTTCAAAAACCCTTTATTGGTTTAAAATTCCCCCATTAGAAATATTAAAAAATTTTTATTTTTATTTTTCTCCTAATCTTTTCTATAAACATTCGCATTAATCGGCATTTTTGATAAAAAAAGCTATTAATTTAATTTAAATAATTATTGTCTCAAAATTTAAGTTAGAAATAATAATAATTATTATAGAATCCGCCTTATTGTAAAAAGAAACATTTTTCATAAAAGGTGGTAAATGAAAAGAATTTTAGTCTCTCTGGTTGTTTTGATTCATAGCGCGCATGCCATGAAAACTCACAATTTGGAAAGGGTAGAAGCTTCAGGGGTGGCTAACGATAAAGAAGCGCCTTTAAGCTGGAGGAGCAAGGAAGTCAGAAACTATATGGGTTCTCGCACGGTGATTTCTAACAAGCAACTCACTAAAAGCGCGAATCAGAGCATTGAAGAAGCTTTGCAAAATGTGCCAGGCGTGCATATTAGAAACGCTACCGGTATTGGTGCTGTGCCTAGCTTTTCTGTTAGGGGGTTTGGTGGGGGGAGTTCAGGGCATTCCAATACGGCTATGGTTTTAGTCAATGGGATCCCTATTTATGTTGCGCCCTATGTTGATATTAGCATTCCTATTTTTCCTGTAACCTTTCAATCTGTAGATAGAATCAGCGTGACCAAGGGTGGGGAGAGTGTGCGTTATGGCCCTAATGTTTTTGGCGGTGTGATTAATGTGATTACTAAGGGCATTCCTACCAAGTGGGAGAGTCAGGTGAGCGAGAGGGCCACTTTTTGGGGCAAATCTGAAAATGGGGGCTTTTTCAATCAAAATTCTAAAAACCTTGACAAGAGCTTAGCCAATAACATGCTTTTTGACACTTACTTAAGAACAGGGGGCATGATGAATAAGCATTTTGGAATCCAAGCTCAAGCCAACTGGCTTAAAGGGCAAGGGTTTAGATACAACAGCCCTACAAACATTCAAAACTACATGCTAGATTCATTGTATCAAATCAATGATAGTAATAAGATCACTGCTTTTTTCCAATATTATAATTATTTTATGGCAGACCCCGGATCTTTAGGTATAGCCGCTTATAATCAAAATCGTTTTCAAAACAACCGCCCTAATAACAATAAAAGCGGGAGAGCGAAGCGATGGGGAGCTGTGTATCAAAACTTTTTTGGGGATACGGATAAAATAGGTGGGGATTTCACTTTTAGCTATTATGGGCATGACATGTCAAGGGATTTTCAATTTGATTCTAATTTTTTGAATGTCAATACCAATCCTAAATTAGGCCCTGTTTATACCGATCAAAATTATGCAGGATTTTTTATCTTTGATCATTTAAGGCGTTATATAATGAACGCATTTGAGCCTAATTTGAATTTAGTTGTCAATACCAATAAAGTTAAACAAACTTTTAATGTGGGCATGCGTTTTATGACAATAGATATGTATTTTAGATTGGATCAAAGCACATGCGAAAAAACCGATATTATCAATGGGGTGTGCCATATGCCTCCTTTTGTTCTTTCTAAAAAACCCAGCAACAATCAAAACTTGTTTAACAACTATACAGCGGTATGGTTGAGCGATAAAATAGAGCTTTTTGATTCTAAATTGGTGATAACTCCAGGGATTAGATACACTTTTTTGAACTATAACAACAAAGAGCCAGAAAAGCATGATTTTTCTGTATGGAAGATTACAAAAAAGCGTCAAAACGAATGGAGTCCCGCCCTTAATATTGGCTATAAACCTATGGAAAATTGGATATGGTATGCGAACTACCGCCGCAGTTTTATCCCTCCACAACATACAATGCTAGGCATTAGTAGGACCAATTACAACCAAATTTTTAATGAAATTGAAGTAGGGCAACGCTATAGTTATAAAAATCTATTGAGCTTTAATACCAATTATTTTGTGATTTTTGCCAATCGTTACTATGCTGGAGGCTATAGCCCACAGCCTATTAACGCTAGGAGTCAAGGGGTGGAATTGGAATTGTATTACGCGCCAATTAGAGGTTTGCAATTTCATGTGGCTTACACTTACATTGATGCGCGCATCACTTCTAACGCTGATGATATTGCTTATTATTTTACAGGCATTGTCAATAAACCATTTGACATTAAAGGGAAGCGTTTGCCTTATGTGAGTCCTAACCAATTCATATTTGACATGATGTATACTTACAAGCACACGACTTTTGGTATCAGTAGCTATTTTTATAGTCGTGCCTATAGTTCCATGCTCAATCAAGCCAAAAGCCAAACCGTGTGCCTGCCCTTAAACCCAGAATACACAGGGGGGCTAGAGTATGGTTGTAATTCAGTGGGGTTATTGCCCTTGTATTTTGTGTTGAATGTTCAAGTAAGCTCAGTTTTATGGCAAAGCGGTAGGCATAAAATCACAGGAAGTTTGCAAATCAACAACCTTTTCAACATGAAGTATTATTTTAGGGGGATTGGCACAAGCCCTACAGGAAGAGAGCCCGCACCAGGGAGATCCATTACAGCGTATTTGAATTATGAGTTTTAAACGGGTTTTTAAGCTATTATTTTATAGCTTGAATGCTTGTTAATATTAAACCGTTTTAAAACTCGCTACTAAATTTTCGGTCAATAAATTAAACCCATCCACCAGAATAAACACTAAAATTTTAAAAGGCAGAGAAATCATTACAGGCGGGAGCATCATCATGCCCATCGCCATTAAAATAGAGCTGATAACCATATCAATCACCAAAAAAGGCAAGTAGAGTAAAAAGCCGATTTGAAACGCTGTTTTCAACTCGCTTATCATAAATGCCGGGATTAAAACGCTCAAACTCACATCATCAGGGGTTTTAGGGTTAGGCAGGTTTCTAATCCTAAAAAAAAGGGCTAGATCCTTTTCTCGTGTGTTTTTAAGCATGAATTCCTTGAAAGGCAGAGCGCTTTTTTCAAACGCTTCGGTGTAAGAAATTTTTTTATCCATATAAGGCTTAATCCCTGTATCATAAGCCTTTTTCAAGCTAGGTTCCATGATGAAAAAAGTCAATATCAAAGAGAGCGAGACTAAAATTTGAGTGGGTGGGGTTTGTTGCGTGCCTAAAGCGGTCCTTAAAAAAGAAAACACCACGATCAAACGGGTGAAACTTGTCATCACTAAAATCAATGACGGGGCTAAAACTAAAAGCGTGAGCAGGGCGATAACATTAAGAGTGGTTACAAGCTGCTTAGGATCATTAGGAGCGTTTAAAGAGAGATTGACGCTGGGTAGCGTGCTATCAGCACTCATTAAAGGGCATATTAAAGGGCAAATGAGAATTAAAAAAATAAAAAAACGCAAAATTCTAGCCTTAAATCTTTGATAAAAAATGAAGTCAAATTATAAGATAAGGCATGTTAAAATTCCCTAAAATAAGTTTAAGGATTTTAATGCTTTCTGTAATCATATTAGCCGCTGGTAAAGGCACTCGCATGCATTCTAGCCTGCCTAAAACTTTACACACGATTTGCGGGGAGCCTATGTTATTTTACATTTTAGAAACGGCTTTTTCAATCAGCGATGATGTGCATCTTGTCTTACACCACCAACAAGAACGCATTAAAGAAGCGGTGTTGAAGCGTTTTAAGGGCGTAATTTTTCGCACTCAAATCGTGGAAAAATATTCAGGGACAGGTGGGGCCATCATGCAAGAAGATAAAACGCCTATTCCCACCCAACATGATCGGGTTTTGATTTTGAATGCGGACATGCCCTTAATCACTAAAGACGCTCTCGCCCCCTTATTAAAAAGCCATAATAACGCTATAGGCTTACTTTATTTAGCTGACCCTAAAGGTTATGGGCGCGTTATTTTAGAAAACCACCAGGTTAAAAAGATTGTAGAAGAAAAGGACGCTAATGATGGAGAAAAAACCATTAAAAGCGTGAATGCAGGCGTGTATGGGTTTGAAAGGGGGTTTTTAGAAAAATACTTACCCAAGCTCCATGACCAAAACGCCCAAAAAGAATACTACCTTACGGATTTGATCGCTCTAGGAATCAATGAAAACGAAACAATTGACGCTATTTTTTTAGAAGAAGAGTGTTTTTTAGGGGTGAATAGCCAAACAGAAAGGGCGAAGGCTGAAGAAATCATGCTAGAAAGACTGCGAAAAAACGCCATGGACTTGGGGGTAGTGATGCAATTGCCTAGTAGCATTTATTTAGAAAAAGGCGTGAGTTTTAAGGGGGAGTGTGTTTTAGAGCAAGGGGTGCGTTTGAGTGGGAATTGTTGGATAGAAAACGCGCATATTAAGGCTTATAGCGTGATAGAAGAGAGCCAAATTGTTAATAGCAGTGTGGGGCCGTTTGCCCATGCGCGCCCTAAAAGCGTGATTTGTGATAGCCATGTGGGGAATTTTGTAGAGACTAAAAACGCCAAACTTCAAGGCGCTAAAGCAGGGCATTTGAGCTATTTAGGGGATTGTGCGATAGGGCAAAACACCAATGTAGGGGCTGGCGTGATCACTTGCAATTACGATGGTAAAAACAAACACCAAACGATCATCGGTGAAAATGTCTTTATAGGGAGCGATAGCCAGCTAGTCGCCCCCATAAATATCGGCTCTAATGTCTTAATCGGCAGCGGCACAACCATCACTAAAGACATTCCTAGCGGTTCGTTGAGCCTTTCACGCGCCCCTCAAACCAACATTGAAAACGGGTATTTTAAGTTTTTTAAAAAATCTTAAAGAGTTTGAAAAATCGCTTTTACAGAAAAAATTGCAATGTTTTAAAAAATCCTCTTTTTATTCTTAATTATTTACTTTAATCCTGTAATTTGTGAAGAAACAAAACACTTATTGGGATTTTTGTGATATTTTTATGATTTATAACAATGCTTCCAATAGGATTGTGGTATAAATATTCTTATCAAGGTGTGCCAAACATGCCTTGAATCTCAATTTTATGAAAGGATTTGTTATGAGTGGATTGAAAACATTTAGTTGTGTAGTGGTTTTATGCGGTGCAATGGCTAATACGGCTATAGCTGGTCCTAGAATAGAGGCAAGGGGTCAGTTTGGTAGAGATATGGGAGGAGATATTGGTTCAGCAATGGGAGCTGCTAGAGGGCCGTTAGGAGCTGCGATTGGGGGTCAGCTTGGTCGGGAAATAGGCGATAGGGTAGAAGATTTTATCCGTGATTTTATAGACAGAGAGCCTCAAACTAAAGAGCCACAAGCCCCAAGAGAACCTATCCGTGATTTTTATGATTACGGCTATAGTTTTGGGCATGCTTGGTAATCTTAAATGAGCCAAGGTGATTGGGGGAAAGGAAATAATATGGATACTACAAAAGAGAACTTGAATGGCTCAAAAGAGCGTTTGAGCATCTCCGAATATCAATGGGCAGTGTCTCTAGTCTATGGGGGATGTCTCTCTATAACCACTAGGATTTTTTATCACATCAATGGTTCAGCTAGCGATTCGACCTTTGACCCTAAAAATAGCTATTATTTGTGGCTAATGGCTCTAATAGCGGCTTTGTTGTCTAATCTCTTGTTCAGCCCGAAAGGCAGGTCGGCAGGTTATTTAATTGCTGAAACTTGGCAAGGGTTCCCTAAGTTTTTTAAAGCCATTTTTAAGGCTAGGTTTTTTGGCGCGTTTTATGATGCTGTGTTAGGAGCGAGACTAAGGGATTTTTATATGGTGCTTTCAATAATGCCCTTTGTTGCCGCTATGCATGAAATTTCGGCGTATTTTGGGCATCCTAGCAACTTTCTTGTAGAGTGTTTGGTCATTTTTGGGTTTCAATGTTTTCTTAAGCTTTGCACTAAATTAGGGTGGTGATTTAACCCAAGTGCCATTAAATGGAGGGGGTATAAAAAATTAAAAAACTTTAAAACTCATTCTCATTAATAGAACAGATCCAACTTGAACTTTTCTTTTTCTTAAGTTTTTTATTGATACAATTCCAAATTTAAAAAACAAACGATTTAATTCAAATTTAAGGAAAAATTTTGATTACGGTGGTTAAACGAAACGGGCGCATTGAGCCTTTGGACATTACAAAAATCCAAAAATACACTAAGGACGCTACGGACAATTTAGAGGGCGTGAGTCAAAGTGAGCTGGAAGTGGATGCGAGGTTGCAATTTAGGGACAAGATCACTACTGAAGAAATCCAGCAAACTTTGATTAAAACCGCTGTGGATAAGATAGATATTGACACGCCCAATTGGAGCTTTGTCGCTTCAAGGCTTTTTTTGTATGATTTATACCATAAAGTAAGTGGTTTTACAGGGTATAGGCATTTGAAAGAGTATTTTGAAAACGCTGAAGAAAAGGGCCGCATCCTTAAGGGCTTTAAGGAAAAATTTGATTTAGAGTTTTTAAATAGCCAGATCAAGCCTGAAAGGGATTTCCAGTTCAATTATTTAGGGATTAAAACCTTGTATGATCGCTATTTGTTAAAAGACGCCAACAACAACCCTATTGAATTGCCCCAACACATGTTTATGAGCATTGCGATGTTTTTAGCGCAAAACGAACAAGAACCCAATAAAATCGCTTTAGAATTTTATGAAGTTTTAAGCAAGTTTGAAGCGATGTGCGCGACTCCCACTCTAGCGAACGCTCGCACCACTAAACACCAGCTAAGTTCATGCTATATTGGCAGCACGCCGGATAATATTGAGGGGATTTTTGACAGCTATAAGGAAATGGCGCTGTTGTCCAAATACGGCGGAGGGATTGGCTGGGATTTTTCTTTGGTGCGCTCTATTGGGAGTTATATTGATGGGCATAAAAATGCGAGCGCTGGCACGATCCCTTTTTTAAAAATCGCTAATGATGTGGCGATTGCGGTGGATCAATTAGGCACACGAAAGGGCGCAATTGCGGTCTATTTGGAAATTTGGCACATTGATGTGATGGAGTTCATTGATTTAAGGAAAAATAGCGGCGATGAAAGGCGAAGAGCACACGACTTATTTCCGGCTCTTTGGGTGTGCGATTTGTTTATGAAAAGGGTTTTAGAAGATGCGATGTGGACTTTGTTTGACCCTTATGAGTGTAAGGATTTGACTGAGCTTTATGGGCAGGATTTTGAAAAACGCTATTTAGAGTATGAAAAAGATCCTAAAATCATTAAAGAATACATTAACGCTAAAGATTTATGGAAAAAAATCTTAATGAATTATTTTGAAGCCGGCTTGCCTTTCTTAGCCTTTAAAGATAACGCTAATCGGTGCAACCCGAACGCTCATGCAGGCATTATTCGATCCAGCAATCTGTGCACGGAAATTTTTCAAAATACCGCGCCTAACCACTACTGCATGCAAATAGAATACACCGATGGCGCCATAGAGTTTTTTGAAGAAAAGCAGTTGGTAACGACAGATAATCATATCACTAAATGCGCCAACAAGCTCACTAGCACCGATATTCTTAAGGGCAAGCAAATCTATATCGCTACTAAAGTCGCTAAAGACGGGCAAACAGCGGTGTGCAATCTAGCGAGCATCAATTTAAGCAAGATCAACACTGAAGAAGACATTAAAAGGGTTGTGCCGATCATGGTTAGGCTTTTAGACAATGTGATTGATTTGAATTTCTACCCCAACCGCAAAGTCAAAGCCACCAATTTACAAAATAGAGCCATAGGGTTAGGGGTTATGGGTGAAGCGCAAATGCTCGCAGAACATCAAATCGCTTGGGGGTCTAGAGAGCATTTAGAAAAAATTGACGCTTTAATGGAACAAATCAGCTACCATGCGATTGACACGAGCGCGAATTTAGCGAAAGAAAAAGGGGTTTATAAGGATTTTGAAAATTCAGAATGGAGTAAGGGGATTTTCCCCATTGATAAAGCCAATAATGAAGCCTTAAAACTCACCGAAAAAGGGCTTTTTAACCACACTTGTGATTGGCAAGGTTTGAGAGAAAAAATCAAAGCCAATGGCATGCGTAATGGCTATTTAATGGCGATCGCTCCCACAAGCTCCATTTCTATTTTAGTGGGCACAACCCAAACGATTGAGCCCATTTATAAGAAAAAATGGTTTGAAGAAAATTTGAGCGGGCTTATTCCTGTTGTAGTGCCTAATTTGAATTTAGAAACCTGGAATTTTTACACATCAGCCTATGATATTGATGCTAAAGATTTGATTAAAGCAGCGGCCGTGCGCCAAAAGTGGATCGATCAAGGTCAAAGCATTAATGTGTTTTTACGCATAGAAAACGCTAGCGGTAAAACCTTGCATGAAATCTACACGCTCGCTTGGAAATTAGGGTTAAAATCCACTTATTATTTGCGCAGCGAAAGCCCTAGCATAGATGAAAAAAGCGTGCTGGATCGATCGGTGGAGTGTTTTAATTGCCAATAATATAAGCTTAAATAAGCTAATCTTTGCTAAAATGAGATTCAAAATTATTTAAGGAAGATGAATGCTTTTTGCTATGATTGGTTCAGGGGGGTTTATCGCTCCCAAGCACTTGCAAGCGATTAGAGATACAGGGCATTTTTTGGATTGCTCTTTTGATATTCATGATAGCGTGGGGGTTTTAGATGAGTATTTCCCGCAATCAGAGTTTTTTACAAATATTGAAGATTTTGAAGAATATTTAGAACAATCTAAGGCGATAGGTAAAGAAATCAACTATTTGAGTGTGTGCACGCCCACACACACGCATTTTGATCACATCCGTTTCGGGCTGAAATACGGCATGCATGTGATTTGTGAAAAACCTTTGATTTTAGACCCTGGCGAAATACAAGAATTGAAAGATTTGGAGGTGAAATACCAAAAAAGGGTGTTTAGTCTTTTACCCTTACGCCTGCATTGCGACACGCTGGCTTTAAAAGAAAAAATTAAGAGCGAATTAGACAAAAACCCTAGCAAGGTGTTTGACATCACACTCACTTATATCAGCGTTCAAGGGAAATGGTATTTTTCTTCATGGCGAGCGGATGTGAATAGGAGTGGGGGGTTAGCCACTCAAATGGGGGTGAATATTTTTGACGCTTTAATGTATTTGTTTGGAGGCGTTAAAGACAAGGTTATCAATAGAGAAGAGCCTAGTTGCGTAGGGGGGATACTCTTTTTAGAGCATGCCAAAATAAGGTGGTTTTTTTCCATCAATCCAGAACACATGGGAGTGGCTAAAGAAAAAGTTTATCATAAAATGATCCTAGAGGGCGAAGAAGTCAATCTAACGCAGAGCTTTGATAATCTGTATATAGAAAGCTACAAACAGATTTTAGCTCAAGGGGGGTTTGGCTTGGATGAAGCTACAGCGTCTATCAAATTGGCTTATGAATTAAGAAACCTCTCAGTCAGCGAACCCAATGAAGATTCGCATGTTTTGTGTTGCAAAAACAACGCATGCGAGTAGGGCTAATCGCTTTTTAATTTTCTTTTAAGAGGGGTTTTTACTTTTTTAAGGGTTTTTATGGATATTTATGCGTTATACATAGCGATAGGGCTTTTTACTGGCATTCTATCAGGGATTTTTGGCATTGGTGGGGGGATGATCATTGTCCCTATCATGCTCGCAACCGGGCATTCTTTTGAAGAATCCATTGGTATTTCCATTTTGCAAATGGCGCTTTCATCGTTCGTTGGCTCTGTTTTGAATTTCAAAAAAAAATCGCTTGATTTTTCTTTAGGCTTGTTGATAGGGGCAGGGGGGCTAATAGGGGCGAGTTTTAGCGGATTCATTTTAAAAGTCGTTTCCAGTAAAATTTTAATGGTTATTTTCGCGCTTTTAGTCGTGTATTCTATGATCCAATTTGTTTTGAAACCTAAAAAAAAAGATTTTATAGCGGACACTAAACGCTATCATTTGCAAGGTTTAAAATTATTCTTAATTGGCGTGCTCACAGGGTTTTTTGCTATCACTTTAGGGATTGGTGGGGGGATGCTAATGGTGCCTTTGATGCATTATTTTTTAGGGTATGATTCTAAAAAATGCGTGGCGCTAGGGTTGTTTTTCATCTTGTTTTCTTCTATTTCAGGAGCTTTTTCTTTAATCTATCACCACATCATCAATAAGGAAGTGCTCTTAGCAGGAGCGGTTGTGGGATTAGGCTCTGTTATGGGCGTGAGCGTTGGGATTAAATGGATCATGGGGCTTTTGAATGAAAAAATGCATAAAGCTTTGATTTTAGGGGTGTATGGTTTGTCGCTATTGATTGTTTTATACAAACTCTTTTTTTAATTGATGGCTTTATACCACTACTATTTTAAGACCCCTAAAAGTTTCCCTTTAGAGTGTTTGCATTTGTGTGCTAATGAGAGCCATTTGTTAAGATTGGATTTTGATACAACAAATTTTTCTCATAACACTCCTATGAATACCCCATTAAAACTCAGCGTTCAAGCCTTGGAGCGTTATTTTTTGGGACAACTTTTTGAATTTAATGCGCCTTTGGATTTGATAGGGACTTTTTTTCAAAAACAAGTTTGGTCTGCGTTAATGGCTATCCCTTATGGCAAAACAAAAAGTTACGATGAAATCGCAAAGCTTATTAATAACCCTAGATCTTGCAGAGCTATTGGCAATGCTAACCGCAATAACCCTATTTCTTTGATCGTGCCTTGTCATAGAGTGGTGCGTAAAAATGGCGCTTTAGGGGGGTATAATGGGGGCGTAGAAGTCAAAAAGTGGCTGTTAGAATTTGAAAGCAAAATTTTAAACCAGCAAGCTAAAAACTTTTTAATTTCTTAAAAAATGGGGTTTTAGTTATTTTATGGTAAAAATCATTTTTTTAAGGGAGTAGAAGGGTGTTTTTAATTTTCTTCCCAAATGCTCGCCGCTTCTTCTAAACGCTGCTTGTCAAAATGCGTGTAAATCCTGCTGGTGTTCAAGCTCGCATGCCCTAGAGCTTCTTGAACTAAAATCAAATCATGGCGTTTTTGATAAAGCAAGGTCGCAAAAGAATGCCTTAACATGTGCGCTCCGTTTTTTTCTCGCCTGAGTCCTGCAAAATTGATGATGCGTTCCACTTGCTTATACAAATAAGCTTGCGTTAAAGCACTGCCTTTTTGGTTACAAAACAATAAATCATTTTTAATGGGATATAATTCCCTCTCCATGAGCCATTCTTTTAAAAGGTTTTCAATGTGGAAAGCTTTTAGCATCACCGCTCTGTATTTATCGCCCTTACCTTTAATCACAATCGTATAACAGCCATTTTCTAAAGTAAAATCCTTTATTTTAAGCTGTAAGGCTTCATTAGATCGCATGCCTGTAAAAACGATGATTTTAATGAGCAGGCGGTTTCGTGCACGCACTTTAGCGGACATTTCTATTTTATCAATGCTCTCTAAAAATTTTTCTAATTCTTCATTATTTAAATGAGTAGGGAGCTTGTTGCCTGCGCTTTGATTCGCTCCGCTGATATTTTTAAGCGTGATATTATAAATATAAGATTTTTCATTTTCATCTTGATTTTGCTTGTCTATGTAGCTAAAAAGCCCGAGTAGGGCGATCCTGTAATTTTTCTTAGTGGCTAAACTCAAACCCCCGGTATAAACGCTCAAAAATTCAGCCAACATGACTTCGTCTATATTTTTGAGCGATTTTAAAGAAATCTTTTTTGCGTATTCGTAAAATTTGAGTAGGGGCAATGCGTAGGTGTTGATCCCGAGTAATCCGGCGTTACGGGCTTTTTTACAAACTTTTTCTAATTGGCTTGAGCAGATGAACGCTTGATTTAGTTCGTTCAAGCATTCAAAAACTTTGTTTTGTTCTTTCACTTGGGAATTAGACAGGCTTGTGCATTTGTAACGCAAAAAACGCCCAATCCATAGCAAAAGATTTTCTATAGGGTCTTTTAATTCCTCTAGGGGGTGTTTCATTGGGGTTTAGTTAATGACCAACAGAGTGATAAAGCTCTTGTTTTATTCCTTCAATAATATAAAAACCCTCATTGATAGCCCATGTCAATGTATTTATAAAAATGTTTATATACCCTTGATTAACATATATTTCTTTTGTTTCAGGTAACTTAATATTTTCTAATGCTACTCTAGGCACTTCAATAGTTAATCTTAATTTTCCGTTTGAGAAGTTGGAGTTATTGCTAACATTAAAGATAAAATGGAATGTGTTATCACGGAAATGATATTCAACAATTATGGCGGAAGTAAGATTGATCTCAGAAGTAAGATTTATCCCATTTGGATTCTCTGCTTGATTGATGACCTTTGTAATCGCATTTGATAGATTTATTTGATCTTGTGATAGCAACTTTTTTAAATTCTTTAAATTCTCATCATCCATGAAACAACAGCTAACACCCGATAAAGCATTGTTGATAATTTTTTTACCAACTATCTTACCACTTTCTAAATCTTTAGCGATTTCATTGATTTTAATGTTTTGTGCAGAGCTTTGCCTATAGTAGAAAGGATTATAATTTGGATCCGATGTCGTATTTTTTCTATACTCCTCTATCTCCGCTGGAATAGGTGGAAACCAAGGTTTCAAGGTAACTGGTAGATAGTTTGTTAAATTATTATAAAAACACTCAATAGTTTCTCCATGCAAAAAAGACCCTAATTTTAAAAGAGATTGAACAAAAAGAGATTGAACAAAAGTATCATGGTTTGAAAGTTCAACATTTATAGAGTTCAATTTCTTTCCAAAATCATGACTTGTTACACTCATGCGTTCTATCTCTTTTGTGTCGGTGTTTTGTGTGTCTTGCTTATTTTTGCAATAACAAACCACTTTTGGATCACAATGCATTTTGGCTAACACTAGCAATTGGCTAACACTAGCAAGTAGTTTTTTAAATTGAATGTCGTGCTTGGCTCATTTTCATATACGAAAAACAAGCTTTCGTTAAAGTTACAATCAATCTCAACAAACCCTATAAAATGACGCTTGTTATCTAAAAATTGTCTTAGTTGGGGTAGAGATGAAAATGGATCGGAAAATTCTCTAATAATCCCAAAAGGCGAGCTATTATTGATTTTGTCAAAAAGTATTTGCCATTCAAAGTTAAAGTTATTGTCAGAGTTATTGTTGTTGTTATCAAATGTAATTGCCATATTTTTCCTCTTAAAAATTTATTTAGTTATGAAAACTGCACTTTTCAAACTTTTAAATCTGACTATTATACCACTATGCCACTAAAACTGCAATATAAAATTTTAAACAAGATTAAAATCCCCCCCTTTTAAAAATTCGTTTTATTTTAAAAATTCTTTTTATCCTTTTGATTGGACAAAGCGAGCGATGCGTTCAATCCCCTTTTCAATCTGTTCTTTTGAGCATGCAAAAGACAAACGGACATAACCTTCCAATCCAAAAGCCTTTCCAGGCACTAACGCCACGCCTTCTTTTTCTAATAATTCATGGCAAAATCGCATTGAATCCCCCCCACAAAGACCGCCAATGTTGATAAAAAGATAAAACGCCCCATCAGGTTTTAAAGCCTTCAGCCCTTCAATCGCATTGATTTTGGCGTGGGCTAAATGACAGCGTTTCTCAAAAGCCTGACGCATCGTTTCAATTTCTTTATCCACCAACCCTTCAAGCGCCACAATAGAAGCCATTTGTGTGATAGAATTGATATTGGAAGTGCATTGGCTTTGCAAGTTATTCATCAATTTGACTAATTTTTTATCCTTGCTCGCCGCATAGCCCATACGCCAGCCTGTCATCGCTACTGACTTGCTCAAGCCGTTAATGGTAATGGTGCGTTTTTCCATCTCTCCACTCACCGCCGCGCAAGAAACAAACTCCCCCTTATAAACAAGCTTTTCATAAATTTCATCGCTGAGCACCCAAATTGGAGTGTCTTTTAAAACCTCGCTTAAAGCCTCTAATTCCGCCCTACTATAAAGCATGCCGGTAGGGTTTGATGGGGTGGTGAGAATGAGCATTTTTGTTTTGGGGCTTAAAGCGTCTTTAAGCTGCTTAGGGGTGATTTTAAAGCGGCTTTTTTCATCGGTTTGAATGAATTGACTCACCCCGCCGCTGTATTTCACAAGCTCAGGGTAAGTTACCCAAAAAGGCACAGGGATAATCACCTCATCGCCCTCTTCTACTAAGGCTTGAATCGCGTTGAACAGGCTTTGCTTAGCGCCATTGCTCACTAGAATTTCACTCGGTTCATAATCCAAGTGGTTTTCTTTTTTCAATTTATGAGCGATCGCTTTTAATAATTCAGGGATTCCAGCCACTGGAGTGTATTTTGTAAAGCCGTCATTTAGGGCTTTGATGGCCGCATCTTTAATCGCTTGCGGGGTGTCAAAATCAGGCTCGCCCGCTGAAAAACTTAAAACATCTTTTCCTTGCGATTTCAATTCTTTAGCGAGTGTGCTGATAGCGATCGTCGCGGATTCTGAAAGGGATTGGATTTTAGAGGAATAGGGCATGCTTAATCCTTGTTAAATTTTTGAACTATCATAACATGATTAAAAAGATTTTAATTCTAATTTTCAAAAAACTTTTAAAAATGTTTCAAGAGAAAGCAAGAGATTGTGTGAGAAAACTCTAATTGGAAAATCCAATTAAAGAAAAACAAGCGTTTTAAATCAGAAATTGTAACGATACCCCACATAAAGGCTGTATTGACGGCGGTAAGTGAAGCTCAAATTCCCATGGTTAAAATAATAAACATTGATAGTGGGAATCTTCACGCCGAAGTCAAATTCTTGATGCTGACCAATATGGGTGCGAATCCCTAAATTGAAAAGGAATTGGAAAATCGCTGGATCAAGGCTATAGGAGGTGTGCTTGTAAGGGCTTTTCGTTTCCAAAAACGCCCCTGTCGTATTCCCCCAAGAGTTACCCGCGATTTGAGCCCCAAAAAAGAATCCAAAACTCGCATCCTCTTTATTAATGACATTGTATAAAGTGTCAATACCCACACCATAAGTGAACATGTCAGACAGATTGCCCATTGTCCCTACTTTTGTCGCACATGGCTCATTGAGTTTGCACACCCCACCATTATCTGAGGTCAAAGCGTTCGCTCCAAACACGGCATGCCCGTAATCCATAAAGCCGTAATAGCGTGCACCAAACCATCTTTTTTCCCCAAAAAACTGCTTATAACCCACAGTAAGCCCTAAGCCTTGCATAACGGCCAAATAGTCGGTTTTACCCACAGGGAACTTAGGGTAGTTGAACTCACTGCTTTTGGGGGGGTTTTTAACGCTTTGCGAAGCCTGACCGACTTGATAGCTAATCCCCAAATACCAAGCGTTTTTCTCGCCTTTGACTGCTTTATACTCTTTTGGTTTTTCCAATTGCTTTTGCACTTCTGTGCTGCCTTCTGCTGCCAAAAGACTATGACCTAACACTACCGATAAACAGAGCGTTTTAAACACTACAAACTTTTTCATACAACATTTTTCCTTCTAAAAGTCTACATTTCGTATAATAATAACATAATAATCTATAAAAAACCTAAATTCTTAAGAAAAACACCTCTAAAACTTAAAATTTTAAATTTTTAGGGGGTTTTAGCGGGTTTTGTGCTGTTGATTTTTCTGTTTTTGGGGGGATTTTAGGGTAATTGTAAAGATAGTGGGGTATAAAAAGCGTTTGTTTTCACGCTCTTTTATACCCTTTTTATTGTTGGTTTTTCACTCAAACTTCTTTTCGCTGATCTTTTCTATCAAATCCACGCTTTTTACAGAAAGTTTGATGACCCTACAAACAAGTTCAAAAACATATTTTCCGCCAGCGTAATCGTTCGGGTTGTTTTCAATCAGGCTGTCTTTATCCATCGTCTTTTGATAGCGTTCGATCACCCAATCAATCGCGCTTTTGCCATTAATGACATAGTCAAAGGCTTTTTTAGGGATTTGAGTGATGGTGATGTTTTGGTTATAAATGATGCGGTCTTCTTCTTTTTTCATTTTATTGACATCATAATAATCCCCCGCTTCTGCGTCCTTCAGTATGCCGTATTGAACGCTTTCATGCATTTCCTCGCTCTCATAGTTAAGGTGCAACTCGGCCAATTCTTTGCCAAGAATGGAGAGTTCTTTAAAATCCAGGCTCAAAGCGATGCGCGGATCTTCTTTTTCAAGGGAATTTTTGTATTTTTCTAAATAGCCTTTATGGTGGAAAATCGCATAAATGTAATAAAAAATCTCTTCTTCAACGATAGAATGATCCTGGTAATGCTTCCTAAAAAGATTGAGGCAAAAACCGCTAATGGCATAAGTGCGGTTCCCTAATTCATCGTAATGATACAAAGGGTAAGCGTTGGCATTGCCTATAAAGGAGTAATCGGAGATAGCGTCCCCTACAATTGCGCTAAATTTTCCTTTTGTTGTTGTATTAATCACCACATTTTGGGCTGTTTTATTATTGGGGAAAATTTTTGAAAATTGTCCTAGTCTGTTTATTAAATCCTTATCCCAATAAAGCCATTGCTTGTTAAAAGGGCGATACAACGCCAATCTCACGCGCTCCTCACTACTTTCTGGCAGATTTTGATTTTTAATGAGCTTGTTTTTCAAACCACGAGTCCAAGCAATTTTCGTTTTATCGGTGGTGATTTCGCTATCCACAAGGTGTTTGTAACGATCGTCTGATTTAATGTTTTGGGTGCATTGCTTGAAAGCTTCTCTGAAGCGCTCGTTAAAGCGCTTCAAATCAGCGTTATAAGTGTCAATCATTTTTTGCGCATTTTGCGTCAAAGCGTTTGAAGAAAAATTATACACCCAGACATCACGGCCAGTGTTCACGCCATTAGAATTGAAATCAAAAATGCTGTTGTTGTTTTTGTCTCGTTTTAAAGGGATGAGCTTTTCAAAAGCGTCATCTCTTTGGTTGATCCAATCGCCTTTGGCGTTGGGAATAATTTTTTCAAAAGGCACAGAATCCAAATTTTCAAATCGCTCAAGCTTATGGAGTTTCTCCTCTCTTTTCAAATAATCCCCAATATCGTAGTAATGGATCTCGGCGTCATTTTTTACGCTTTTATCTTTCACAAAAAAGATAACCGCTATGGTCGCTCTCGATCCGCTGCCAAAGATTTTCCCTCCCTCTTTTTTAGCAATCTCGCCTGAATTTCTAGTATTCCCTCTCAAATTCAGCACATAAAGATGCGCAAAATCTTTTGCCACGCATTTCTTGAACCCGTCCGCGCTTTTAGCATCAATAAAACCCCCATTCACCACAAAAGCCTAGCACCCCCCTATCTTTTAAAACCTCGCTCGCCATATAAATGCTGTGGATGAGCGTGTCTCTTGTGGTTCTGCCGCTACTTTTAGAAGTGGAATTTTTCCCGTATTTTTCATAAACTTCTTCTTTAAGCTTTGGGTGTGAAAGGTTTTGGTTGTTATCGTTCTCGCTCTTGGAGCCGGCTGAATAAGGCGGGTTGCCGATGATGACTCTGATGTTTTTGTTAGCTATAGTGGATTTGATTTCTTTGTTTTCTTTCAAATCTTCAAAAATCGGGAACACCACCCACTTATTGTTTTTTTCTTCTAAATAATCCAAGCTGTCCGTGAGCGCGATGTTTTTGAAATCTTTTAACGATCCGTCCCTATTTTGCGCAGCTTGGGTGATATTGATTAAAGCGATATAATACGCTAAAAGCACGATGTCAAAAGCGAACAAATGGTTATCAAACTTCTCTTTTAAGGCTCCATCGCTAATGAGATTATTTTCTTTGGAAAGCAAACGAGCGATAAAACTCCCGGTGCCGGTGAAGGGATCAAAAATCGTGATGTTTTTATCGTTAAAATCCGTATGGAAATGCTTTTTCAAAAGGCCGTTCGTGGCTCTTAAAATGAAATCCACCACCTCTATAGGCGTATAAACAATCCCCAGTTTTTCGCTTTGCTTTTTAAAGGCTTCTTTAAAGAAAGTGCCATAAAGGGTTTTAATGAGTTGTTGTTGGCTTTTGTGGCTTTTGGCGCGCGTGGCTTCGGTTTTCACGCTTTCATAGAAGTTTTTCAGATCTTTAGTTTCTCCTTGTAAGCCCAAAGTGGAGAGTTTTTGAACCATTTTATCCAGCGCTTTAGAAATAGGGTTTTTGATATTGTCCCCAAAAATCGCATCAAAAATGGGCTTAGTGATGATATGAGAGGTGATCATGTCTAAGGCTTCATCTTCTTTGATGTTTGAATGGATATTGCCTCTTAAGGAATCCAAAAAGTCGTGGAAAATTTCAGGGTTTTTTTCAAAAATATCTTTCAAGCGGTTATTCAAGGTTCTTGCGATATTGCCCGTTTTTTTAGCGAAATTTTCCCAATATTGCTTGTCCCCTAATTTAGTGGGCATGACATTATACACAGCGTTTGCTAGATCTTGCAATAAGATAGCGTCAAAAAGGGTTTTTTGGGCTTGTTTGGAATCGTTTTGGGTTTGTTGGGTTGTATTTTCTTGCAGCGATTCATCGTCTTGATGTTTTTCATCATCGCTTCCAAAGACTTTGATTTTTTCTCTGAAAGTGGTTTCATCAACCAGGCTTGAATCATGGCTTCTTAAGGCTTTAAGCACTTTCCAAATGTTTTTGAAATTGGTGTTATTGACGGCTTCGTTTAAGTTTTGGATTTCACTCTCTTCTAAAGCGATAGGCAAAATGATATAGCCTTTTTTCTTGTGTTTGGCTTTGCGCATCACCCTACCCACCGCTTGGATAATATCCACCATCGTGCTTTTACCATCAAAAAAGACAATGCTATCCAGTGCCGGGACATCCACCCCTTCGTTCAAACACCTAGCGTTGCTTAAAACCTTACAAGTTTTGTGTTCGTATGCATTGAGTTCTTCTAATTTTTCCAGCCTGTGCTTACAATTCATGGTGCCATCAATGTGATCGATGCTGATTTTTGTGTTTTTAAAACTCTTTTTCTTGAGTTCTTCATCATAGCATTCCATAATCGTTTCAAAGGAGTCTTTAATGTTCTTGCTCGTTTTGATGCTTTTACAAAAGCTTATGGCTCTTTCAGAGGGCTTTTCGTCTTCTTTAGTTGCAAGGCCGTCATCTTCTTTGTTTTCATAGTCTAAAGCGATTAAATCCTGTTTGGCTAACCCTTTATGAGTGCCGATAATCTTACAAACAAATTCGTTATTAATAAGCTTTTTATCCAGTTTAGTGCCTTTAGCGTCAAGCTGACTGATCTTTTTATTCACGCTGTTAGTCACACCGCTTAGATTTTCTTTTCGCACCGCTAAAATGATGACTTTATAATCTGTTAAGAGATCAGAAGCGATCGCTTGTTCAAAATTGAGCGTGTAGATTCCTTCGCCAAAAGTATCCGCATCGTCCATAGAATAGATAACATTATCTTTCTCTTTGGCTTTATCTTTAGAGCTTTCGCTATAAATTTTAGGCGTGGCGGTCATATAAAGGCGTTTTTAGCTTTGATGTTTTCATCGCTATGGCAAAGCGTGAAAGCGTTTTTATCGTCCCTCTCATTACTAGAGAACATAGCCCCTACCGTTCTGTGGGCTTCATCGCAAATAATGAGATCGATTTCTTTTAAACCCGCTTCTTGCGCTTCTTTGATACGCAACGCGCTTTGATAAGTGGAAAAAATGATGAAGCGCTTGTTTTCTTTTTGCGCTTTTTCATAAGTGCTTAAAATGTCTTCAAGGCGAGTGGAAGGCTTTAAGGGGAGTTCAGTTAATTGGATATCATCTATCCCATCATCGCTTTTATTTTTTGTGCTTTTTCCGACTTTATCATCGCTGCACACGATAGAAGCGTAAAAAGGCTCGCTTTTTTCTTGCGCGTATTCTCTAAAAGTTTGAGAAAGCAAAGCGATGCTTGGCACTAAAAAAAGCGTGATTTTGGGATCTAAGCTTTCCATGATTTTTTAAAGAAGTGTAGGTTTTGCCTGTCCCGCATGCCATAATGAGCTTGCCTCTAGTGTTTTTAGGGTCAGAAAAATACTCTTTGGTGGCTTCAATCGCTTCTATTTGGTGCTTGCGTGGCGTTTTCTTATCGCACAAGGGGAGTTCGCTTTGCGTTGTGGGATCAAACTTTTCCCAATCAATCTGAGAATTGATAAAATCCTCTTCAGTGATTTCATCAATTTCCATTCCTGTGCTTCTGATTTGTTCAATTTCTTTAAGAGCGTTAGAGCTTAAATCAGAAGTGGAGATGATGATCCCTTTTTTAAACCTAACCTCCCCTACCCCGCTTTGCAATTTGCTTAAAAAAGTCACAATTTCGTTAAGCAAGATTTTGTCTTGATGGAATTTGCATTGCACGGCGATGTATTCTTTTGAAGTCGTTGTAATCACTATATCAATCCCTCGATCCCTTTCTTTTTGATTCAATTCCCACTCGCTCCAAAGCTTAATAGACTCGTATTCGTTGGCGCTGTCATGCTCTTTTAAAAAACGCATAGAAATTTTTTCAAACAAGCTCCCTTTATGGCGTTGGTTGGGTATCTTTTGCAATTTTTCTTTAATGAGTGTGTAGGTGCTGATTTCTGACATTTCTTATTCCTTAATAGTGGTGTTAAAGTTCTGTATTATATAAAAAGATGTTGGAAAGTGGGGTTAAAAGGCTTTTTATTTGGCGCTTTTTAAAGCTTTAGCGATGAGTTCTAAAGGGTGCAAAAATTGTGGGGTGTTAGGGTCATCTAAAGACTTTAAGGCGTTATTAAGTTGCATATGGCATGCCCCGCATTCAGCGCTTATGATTCTAGCTTTAGTGTCCATGATTTCTTTAGCCCTAAGAAGCCCCACTTTTAAAGAAAATCCCGCTTTTTCTGTTTGCATCGTAATCCCCCCAAAACCGCAACAATTATCCGGCATTTCTTTAATTTCATAATGCGGATTAAGCAAGTTTCGCACTTCTTTATAAGCGTTTAGGGTTTTTTTGGCATGGCAAGGGTTATGGTAGGTGATAGCCTCTTTTTTTCCTTTAGGGATTTTTTCTAAAAGATTTTTTAAAGGGGTGTGTTTCTCTAAAAACACGCTCGCCAGATAGATTTTAGGCGTGATTTTTTCCAGACGCTTCACATACAAATCCTTATCTTTTTCGCCTAAAAACACCTTGTAATAATCGTTGATGAGCATGCTAGCGCATGTGGCTTCAGGCACAATGATCGCATCCACTTCATCTAGATAGCTTTCAAACCATTCTATGTTTTTTTTCACTAAAAAAAGCGTGGTGTCTTTATCGCCGGTAAAATACGCAGGCGCTGAGCAGCATTCTTGCTTAGGGATGATCGCTTGAATGTTGAGTTTTTCTAAAATATACAACAAGCTTTCCCCCACTTGCTGGTAATGGTAATTGCTCAAGCACCCTATAAAAACCGCCACTTTTTGAATGGGGTTTTCTAAAGGCTTAATTTCTGCATGCTTTTGTAAAAAACTTTTTTGGTTTAAAGGAGGCAACGCGCTTTTTTTAAAGCGTTTGAATAAGCCCTTAAATACAGCTCTAGGCTCTAAACTATCCCCCACTTGCTTGAAAACACAAGGGGCTAAAAAATGCGCCACCGAAAACACCCTATCCATTTTTTTTCGGTTTTTTAAAAGGGAAAAATAGGATTTTTTATACCAAGCAATGCCGTATTTTTGAGCGATTTTTTCTCTGGCTTTTTCTATTAAAGTGTCTATGGGCAAATGAAAGGGGCAAATTTCCACGCAAGTGGTGCATAAAAAACAAGTTTCTAAAAGGTGTTTTAAATTTGTGTCTAATTGGAGCTTGTTTTGAGCGTTTAAGCGCATCAAATCTAAAAAGCCTCTAGGCGAAGTCGTTTCGTCTTTATGAATGCGGTATATGGTGCAACCTGGCACGCATTTAGCGCATTTAACGCAAGCGTCCCCTACTTCTTCAAAAATATTCCCGTTCATAGCGTTTTACTGAAATGTTTTTCGCCCCCACGCAAATACGCGTCAAACTCCATCGCCATGTTTCTTACGAGCATGCCCCCTGTTTTGGTCATCTCAAATCCTTTAGCGTTAAAAGAAAGCAAGCCCGCTTCTTCATAAGGCTTTAATTTTTCTAACTCTTTTTTAAAATGCGCTTTAAAATCAATAGAAAATTTTTCTTCAATCTTAAAGTAATCCAATTTTAAATTACTCATCATTTGCATGATCACTTCTTTTCTTAACGCATCTTCTTTGGTGAGCACCACACCCCTTTCTACCGGTAAATGCCCCAAATCAAGGGCTTTTTCATAGTGGTGCAAGTCCTTATAATTTTGCGTGTAATAATCGCTCCCTTCGCCAATGCTCGTAACGCCAATGCCAATCGTTTGGGTGAATTTCTTAGTGGTATAGCCTTGAAAATTACGGCGCAATTCTGCTTTTTGAAGGGCTAGATACAATTCATTATCGCTTTTAGCGAAATGATCCATGCCTATCATTTGGTAATTGGCTTTTTCTAAAAAACTAATGAGGGATTCTAAAATCTCTAGCTTGTCTCTAGGGCTTGGCAATAAGGTTTCATCAATTTTACGCATCGTTTTTTTCACCCAAGGCACATGTGCGTAATTAAACACCGCTAATCGGTCCGGATCCAGTTTCAAAACTAACTCCAAAGTCTTTAAAAAACTCTCTTTAGTCTGGTTGGGTAAGCCATAAATCAAATCAAAATTAATGGATTTGATGCCGTAATCTCTGGCGAGCTTCACGGATTTTTGAACCATTTCAAAAGGCTGGATCCTATGAATGGCTTTTTGGACTTCAAAATCAAAATCCTGCACCCCAAAACTCAAGCGGTTAAACCCTCTATCAAACAAGGTTTGCATGTGTTCTTTAGTGAAATGCCTGGGGTCAATCTCACAACTCATCTCAATATCTTGACTGAAATTAGGGAAAACTTCTTGAATGCTTTGCGTGATTTCATCTAATTGATTGGGCGAAAAAAAGGTCGGCGTGCCGCCTCCATAGTGGAATTGCACCACTTCTCTGTTGGTATCCATCGCATTTTTTAAAAGATCGAGTTCTTTTTTAAGGTAGCTGATATAGCGGGTTTTTTTCTCTTCTAAACTTGTGTAAATGACTGAACAAGCGCAAAAATAACACGCGCTCCTGCAAAAGGGCAAATGCGTATAAAGCGATAAGGGCATGGGGTTTTTGAGAGTGTCATGGTTAAAAAACGCCGCCTTCAAGCTCTCTTCATTAAAATTTTCTTTAAATTCCACCGCCGTTGGGTAACTGGTGTATCGCGGCCCGGGCTTTGAATATTGTGAAAATTTTTCAAAATCAATGGTTTGCATTAAAAATTTTCCTCATCGCTATTGTCAAAATTTTCAAAATGATTCTCATTGAAAGGGGGTTGCTTGAACATGTTGTCAAAATTAAAAAATAAATTAGGGTGTTCTTTTTTGATTTGTTTGACAAAGTTTAAGGTGTTGATATTAGGCAAATTCCCGTCTTTTTGGCGTAAATTTTCTAATAATTGCAAGGAAACTTCGCGCACATCTTCAAAATCAATCGGCGCTTGGGTGATAATATCCCTTTCTAATTCTGCCCTAAGCCTGGCTTCAAAAGCCTTTCTGGCGTTTTCTGCCAAAAGAGAGATCACATTATCTGGCACTAAAACATAATTTTTATCTTCTTCATCAGAAATAAAATAAGCTTCATTTTTTTTAAACGCCCCTTTTTCTAATTCTAAACGCATCTCATTAGCGCTGATTTTTTTGAGGAAGGCTCTGTTTTTTTGGGTTGTCAGGCTATTGATAAGTTTTTGTGATCGGGTTTTAGAAACTCGTTTTTTAGGTAATTTTTCCACTTCGTATCCTTTTTAAGCTGATTGTATCCAATTTCGTTTAATTCTCATTATAAATCGTTTTTAAATACTCTATTTTTGAAGTCAAATTGAGTAATACCATATCGGCCAACACCAATGAAAGCAAACTCTCGCACACCACACTCCCTCTAATCGCAATGCAAGGATCATGCCTGCCCTTTAACAAGCATTCGCATTCATTGTTGTTAATGTCTATGGTTTGTTGAGGTTGGAAAATGCTTGGCGTGGGTTTGAAATGCGCTTTAATGATAATTTCTTCCCCATTGCTCATGCCCCCTAAAACCCCTCCGCTACGATTGCTCAAAAACCCTTTTTGACTCATTAAATCGTTATACTCTGAGCCTTTTAATAAAGAGCTTTCTACCCCCTTGCCTATTTCAACCGCTTTCACCCCATTTAGCCCCATCATCGCTTCAGCGATTTTAGCGTCTAATTTAGCGTATAGCCCTTGACCTAAGCCAATGGGGAGCTTTTGATTTGTTTTGGCGCTCCTCGCTCTAATCAAAGCCACACCCCCTATGCTGTCGTGGTTTTTGATAGCGTTTTGAATGGCTGTTTTTTGCGCTTCTTCTTGCTCTTCATCTAGGGCAAAAATCTCGCTTTTTAAAGCGTGATTAAAATCATAATTTTTGGCTTTAATACCCCCTATTTCCATAATCCCGCTTTCACAAACAATACCAATTTCTCTTAAAAGCATTTTAGCAAACGCCCCAGCAGCCACTCTTATAGCGCTCTCTCTGGCTGAACTCCTCCCACCACCTCTAAAATCTCTGATGCCGTATTTATGAAAATAAGTGAAATCCGCATGGCTAGGCCTGAAAAGGTGTTTAATGTTATCATAATCCTTGCTCCTAGCCCTTTGGTTGTGGATTAAAAACCCTATGGGCGTCCCTGTGCTAAAATCTTCAAAAACCCCGCTTGTTATTTCCACTTTATCGTCTTCTTTTCGTGGCGTGGTGAAAACATTCCTCCCCCCTTGGCGGCGCTTCATTTCATTTTCTAATAGCGCATAGTCTATTTTAATCCCGCTAGGCATGCCGTCTAATACCCCCCCTATCATATCCCCATGCGATTCCCCAAAAGTCGTGAGTCTTAAAAAATGCCCCAAAGTGTTCATTTGGCTTCCTTAAGTTTTTGAAGCGCTTGATAAGCGCATTGCTGTTCGGCTTCTTTTTTGCTTTTGCCTTTAGCGGTCGCATAGATTTTATCTTGAATGTATAGCGCCATTTCAAATTCTTTATGATGGTCTGGCCCTTTTTCTTTGAGTAATTGGTAAGTGGGAATCACGCAAAATTGTGCTTGGGTTAATTCCTGTAAAGCGGTTTTATAGTCCATAAACAAATGCTCCAAATCCAAACGCTTGTAAGCGCAATTGAGTAAATTTTGTATGATTTTACGCACCTTAGCTAACCCCGCTTCTAAATACACCCCAGCCATTAAAGCCTCAAAAGCGCTTGATAAAATAGAGGGTTTTTCTCTCCCTTTAGAAATTTCTTCAGAAGAAGAAACGCGCAAATAATCTTGTAAAGCGATCGCTTTCGCTAATTTAGTAAAACCATGTGCGCTCACAATAGAAGCCCTTAATTTAGAGAGTTTTCCCTCATCGTATTGATAGAATTTATGGTATAGCAACTCCCCTATCACCAAGCCCAACACCGCATCGCCTAAAAATTCCAAGCGCTCATTGTTTAAAGCGAGCTTGCATGATTTATGCGTTAAAGCTTGCTCCAATAAACGCTTGTCTTTAAAAGAATACCCTAAAGCTTTTTCTAGCGTTGTATAGGCGCTATTAGGCGTTACATAAGGGCTATTTTGAGAGCGTTTGTTTTTCATCATTTTTCCCTTTAAGTGGTCGTTTTTACCCGTTTTTGCGCCTCTAATTTAGCGAGGCTATCGCAGTGCTCGTTCTCGGCATGCCCGTTATGCCCCTTGATCCAAACAGCCATAATCAAATGTCCTTTAGAGACTTCTAAAAATTCTTTCCACAAATCCACATTTTTGACTTTAGAAAAATTCTTTTTTTGCCAGTTAGCTAGCCACACATTGATCGCCTGGCACACGTATTGCGAATCGCTATAAAGCGTGATATTGCATGGGCGTTTCAAAACTTTTAACGCTTCATTGAGCGCTCTTAATTCCATGCGGTTATTCGTGGTGAATGCTTCGCCCCCGCTGATGATTTTTTCTTTATTTTTATAGCGTAAAATCGCCGCATAACCGCCTGGCCCAGGATTGCCTAAAGAAGAGCCATCGCAAAAAATTTCAATTTCTTGCATTCAATCCACTCCCATAGCATGCGTTTCTTTAGAAATTTTAAGCACCGTATCCATAAACGCTAGTTGGTAACACACAGGACACCTATGGCTTTCAAAAGGAAAGATTTGTTTGCAATGCTTGCAGCGGTATTCAAAAGTCAGACTCGCTTTTATAGGGCTATTCAACAGAGCGCGTAAAACCTCTAATTCAAAAACTTGGCAAGGCTTGTTATCCAAAAGCAGTCCTTGAGATCGCACGATGTCTTGCAAAAGGGCATGTTTTTCTAAAATAGAAGCAGGGATATTCATATCCCATAAAAGATCGATCACATTTTCTAAACGCTCGGTTGCATCAATTTCTTGCCAAAAAAGATTTTCATCATGCGATTTTAAGTGATTCAAGGCGATTTTTTTCAAATCTGACGACGCCTTTGAAACATGCAAGATTTTAGCCGCATCTTCCTTATTTTCTATTAAATGCACAAGATAAAGGTAATTTTTAATCGTTTCAATTTCAACCACTTCTAATTCTTCCAAACATTCCAAAGTCTCTAAAGCCTTTGAATAATCTTTTTCTAATTCATACGCATGCAAAAGTTTCAACAACGCTCCCACATTCCTTGGGGAAAAGCGCAAAATTTCTTTCACGGTGTCTTTTGTTTTTTGCAAATACCCCACACTAAAATAATTTTCAGCTAATAAATCTAAAACAGTGATTTTTTCTTCATCTTTTAAGGAGCGATTCAAAAGCCCTTTTAAGATTTCAATACTCATTTCCACATCCGCTTTAGAATATAATCTGGCTAAAAACATCAAACTGGAAATTTTAGTATGCTTTAAAAGCTCGCTTAAATTCTCACTGCCCGCATAAGCGTTTTGATTTTGGGCGAATTTTTGTAAAAATTTTTTGTTTTTCTTTTGGGTGAAATACACCCTAGCCTGTTCTAATAGAATAACAAGAGCGATAATGAAAGTGAATAAAGCGATAGAAAATAAAGAATCTTTATAGAGAAAATTGAAATGTTGCACAATCTAAAAATCACTCTCTAATCATCACAATCCTAGACTTAACGCGCAATTTTTCAAAATGCTCTTCTAAAATCTTATCTTTAGATTCTTCCACTAATTTTTGGGCGATAAATTGCTTGGCTTGACTGAAACTCACTTCGTTTTTACCCTTTTTTTCCTTGATATAAAAGGTGATAAACTGCCCCCCACCCCCATTCATAACGGGCGTAAAAGAGCCTTGCTCATGCGAAATAAAGACTTGAGCGATTTGAGGGTTTAGGGTTTTCATCTCTATTTTTTCATTAGCCTTACTCACCCCTGGAATTTCCAAATTAGGGTCTGCCATAGCCCTTTCTAAATCTTCTTGATTGGTGGAAGTGTAGCGCACGGTTTCTATTTCAGTGGGCATACTGAATTGCTCCTTGTGCTTGTTGTAATATTCGCGCATTTTGGTTTCAGAGCTGGTATCCACATTCGTGAGTAAGATATTACGCAACAATTCTTGCATTTCTAAATGCTCCTTAAGCTGATCCCTATAGAGTTTATAATGCCCCTCAGCCATAAGCATTTGTTTGAAATGGTCTAAATCCATGCCTTGTTGTTGCGCCATCATCGCCATTTCTTGGTCTAATTTGTCGTCATCTACATGGATTTTTAAGCGCTCAATTTCTTGGTTTTTAATGCGTTCAGCGATCAAACGATCCCTTGCTTGAGCTTTGCTCACTTTAGATTTTTCTTGCTCTTCTTGGATTTGATATAGCGTGATAGGCGAACCATTAACAAGTAAAGAAATGCCCCCCACGACCTTATCTTCAAGGGTGTTGTTGGTAGCGTCATTAGGATTGCCAAAAATGGAATTGAATTGAGAACCAGGGCTTGCTCCCTTATTTTTTTCAAGAATTTGAGGGGTTGTATCTTTTTCTTTAGGTTTTGGCGCGTTATTTGGCATGCCTTGACTTTGTATGCCTTGATTTTGTATGCCTTTAGCACTCTCTTTGATTCTAGGAGGCGTTATTTTTTGAGCGGGATTTTTGGCATCCCCATGATGGACTTCTGCTCTGGGCTTTCTTTGGGCTTTTACTTCTTTCTTTTCTTCGGTGTTTTTCTTTTCTTCTTTATTTTTCAATTCTTTATTCTTCAGTTCTTGGCGGATTTTTTTATCCAAAGAAGACTCTTGTTTCTTCCCTTCTAGGGCTTCTACTTTAGATTCAGGCTCTGCATAAACGATCCCAAAAAACAACAAAGCCTTCAAAACATAAGAAAAAATTTTCCTCATCAATCCAATTTCTCTTTCAAAATAGCATTCACCACGCTAGGATTAGCGCCTTTTAAATTTTTCATCGCCTGCCCCACAAAAAACCCAAAAAGCTTGTCCTTACCGCTTTTGTATTCAAGCACCTTATCAGCGTTGTTTTTAAGCACCTCTTCTATCACTTTAACAATCGCTTCTGTGTCATTGACTTGAGACAAGCCCATTTGTTCAATGAGTGCATCCACATCGCCCCCTTGCTCTTCTAAAAGCTTGTCTAACACATCTTTAGCGCTCTTGCCAGAAATCTTGCCCTCATCAATATGTTTGGCTAAAGCGCCTAACACATGAGCGCTCACTCCACAATTTTCTAAAGTGGTTTCGGCTTTCAAGCGCCCTAATAATTCCACACAAAGCCATGTTACGCTCGTTTTAGCCTTAACCCCAAGATTGAGCATGCTTTCAAAATACTCCGCCAATAAAGGATCGCTCACCAATAAATTCGCATCGTCTTCTTTAAGGTTAAAATCTTTCATGTAGCGGGTTTTTTTCGCGCTAGGCAATTCATTGATCTTTTGAGCTTCTTTTAAAAGTTTTTCATCAATAAAAATAGGATACAAATCCGGATCTTTAAAATAGCGATAATCCGCTGATTCTTCTTTATTGCGCATAGAAAGGGTGATCCCTTTGGCGGTGTCAAAAAGGCGCGTTTCTTGAACCACCTCTTCATTATAACTCCCGCTTTCCCACGCTGCGCTTTGGCGCTCTATCTCGTATTCAATCGCTTTAGCGATGAATCTAAAGCTATTCAGGTTTTTAATCTCCACTCTCGTGTAAAGCTTTTTATCGCCTTTGGGTCTAATGGATACATTCGCATCGCACCTGAAATTCCCCTCTTGCATGTTCGCGTCAGAAATCCCTATAAAACGCACGATAGCATGGAGCTTTTTCAAATATGCTATGGCTTCTTCACTGCTTTGCATATCCGGCTTACTGACAATTTCTAACAAAGGGGTGCAAGCGCGGTTCAAATCCACTAAAGAATAGCTACCCTCATGGATATTTTTACCAGCGTCTTCTTCCATGTGGGCTCTTTCAATACACACGATTTTTACGCCTTCTTTAGTGTCAATTTCTAATTTCCCGTCGCTCACAATAGGGACTTCAAACTGCGAAATTTGATAAGCCTTAGGCAAATCAGGGTAAAAATAATTTTTCCTTGCAAAAATGGAATATTGGTTGATATTGGCTTCAATGGCTGTGCCTAATTGGATGGCTTTTTTAACCACTTCTTTATTCAATACCGGTAAAGCCCCCGGTAAGCCCAAACATACAGGGCAGGTGTTAGAATTAGGGGATTCCCCAAAGCTTGTAGAGCAAGAGCAAAAGATTTTGGTTTTGGTGTTGAGTTGGACATGGACTTCTAGCCCGATTACAGCTTCAAATGGCATCATTTGTCCTTCTTTTTATGGCTCACAATGGCAAAAGTCAAGTCGTTGATTTCGGTGTGCTCTTTAATGAAATCATTGATCTCTTTCAAACTCATTTTTTGGATTTGATCCAATAGCGTTTGGTTGAAATCTAAAGGCAAACCTAAATAAAAATAATTGTAAGTGGTGTTCAAGCGGCTAGAGATCGTTTCATTCCTTAAAGGCTCAGAGCCTAGTAAAAACTTTTTAGCGTCGTCTAATTCTTGTTGCGTCATGCCTTTTTCTATAAATTCTTTGACTATTTTTTTAACTAAGGTAACGCTTTTAGCTTGAGTGCTGAGCTTGGTTTGTAAATACCCGCTAGCAAAATGCGCCACTTTAGAAAAATTAGAACGGATATACACGCTATAAGCTAAGCCCTCTTGAACCCTGATTTTTTCCATCAAACGAGAGCCAAAACCCCCCCCAAGCACAAACATCATGACTTTAGATTTCGCTAAATCCTGTTTTAAATCCTTGATTTTAAAGGGTGCACCAAAATACACGAAAGCCTGTTCAGTGTCTTTATAGAGGATTTTTTCGCCCTTTTGATGGCTCGTTTCAAAATAAGGCTCTTCATACGCTTTACCTTGCGGCAAGAAATTAAGGGCGTTATCTAAACGCTTAAGGGTTTGATTGATTTTCAAATCGCCCCCAAGCACCACCACGAGTTTATTGAGTTCAAAAACCTTAGCAAATTGCTGTTTCAAATCGTCTAGCTTGATTTTTTGAAGACTCTCTTTAGTGCCTAAGGCTGCGTTAGCTAAAGGGGTGTTAGCAAAAAGTTCTTGCTTTAAAGTCAGTTTAGCCAGATAATCAAAATCGCTTTCTTTTTGTAAAAGTTGGGCCAACATTCTGGTTTTGACTTTTTCTAAAGCGTTTTGTGTGAAGTTAGGGGATTTTAAAAGCTCTTTTAAGCGCATGATGGCTTCATCTTCGTATTCTTTTAAAAATTCTAAAGTGATTTGCAAATCTTCTGTGCTGGTATCCACATTCAAACTGATCGCTTTTTGCTCTAAAGCTTGTGCAAATCCCACCGTGCCAAGCTCTTTAGTGCCTTCGTTTAAAACTTGCGCGAATAGTTTCGCCAAACCCAACTGGTTTTTATCGCTTAAGCTCCCACCCCCCCTAAAGGCTAAATGGATAAACCCCATAGGCAACAAGTGGTTTTCTTCATAAATCACAGGGACTTTAGCTTGATTGATTTCTTGGTGTGTCAAAGTGCTCGCTTGTAACCCCATAAAAACTCCTAATAATAAAGTGATTAAAATTTTTTTCATGCTGTTTATACCTTTGCTTTAGCCGGATAACGCTTTAAGATTTCATAGGCGGTGTTTCGTTTAGCCGCCACGCTCCCAATGTCTTCAATAAGCTCTATCATTTCTGCTTCATTCATGCAAAAACTCGTTCCGGCCGCTTTCACTACATTTTCTTCCATCATCACACTCCCCAAATCATTCGCTCCAAATAATAAGGCTAACTGCCCTATCATAGAGCCTTGAGTAACCCATGAGCTTTGTATGTTTTGAATGTTATCTAAAAAAATCCTACTGCATGCCAAATAGCGTAAATACCGATTGGAACTCGCTTTTTTAATGCTAGGGATTTCTTCTTTTAAGGGGGTGTTGTCGGGCTGAAAACTCCATAAAATAAAAGCCCTAAAGCCACCGGTTTCATCTTGCAAATCGCGCACTCTTTGTAAATGCTCCACCACATCTTCTTCATTATCCACGCTCCCAAACATCATGGTAGCCGTGCTTTTAATAGCACAAAGATGGGCCGTTCTATGCACTTCAATCCACCTGTCGCTGCTCAATTTTTTAGGAGCGATCACATCGCGCACCCTATCGCTTAGTATCTCAGCTCCTGCTCCTGGAATAGAGCTTAACCCAGCGTTTTTCAACCTTTCTAAAACTTCTTTTAAAGACAATTTAGAGATTTTAGAAATGTAATCAATTTCAACCGCGCTAAAACCATGAATGGTAATGGTGGGGAATTTTTGAGCGATATGGCTGATTAAATTTTCATAATAGTCTATTTTGAGCTGCGGGTGCACCCCCCCTTGAAAAAGGATCTGCGTGCCGCCAATAGCGAGTAATTCTTCAATCTTTTGATCAATTTCTTCATAGCTTAACACATAGGCGTCTTTTTCTTTTAAGGTGCGTTTGAACGCACAAAACTTGCAATCCACAAAACAAATATTGGTGTAATTGATATTCCTATCCACAATAAAAGTCGTCAAGTTTTCAGGGTGCAAGCGTTGCTTTATTTCTAAAGCCCTTTGCCCTAATTCTTTCAAGGGCGCGTTTTTCATTAAATCCAAAATTTCTTCTCTGTTAATGCGCATTTTAAAACCTTGTTCCCATAGAAAATTCAAAGTGTTGCGTGTAATCGTCCATGTTAGGGTTAAAGCACAGCCCTTTACATTTCTTGCCATTGCCATCGCCCCATTGGTTGAAAAACGCTATAGGGAAAATCAACACCAAAGGCCCCATGGGCGAAATCCATTCAATCTGTAAGCCTGTAGAAGCCCTCCAAGTCGCTCTTTCAAACCCAGCCCCTATAACGCCATAATCTTTAAAATTCGCCGTAGTGGTGGGAGCGTTATAGAAGAAACTCCCCCTAGTTGGGGTTTTAAAGGTTAAGAAACCAAAGTCAAAAAACCAAGCTAAACGCATTTTAGCCGCTTTTAGCACCCCATAGCTCAATTCAGTAGAAGCGGTAAAAATCCCATCGCCTCCAAGCCACAAGCCAAACTCATCTTTAGGCGTGATTGATCCGTTCCTAAAGCCTCTCACCGTGGTTACGCCCCCCATGTAGAAGGTGGAGTTTAAGGGCAAGTAATCATCAGTGTTATACCTAAAGATATAGCCCCCTTGCGTTTTAAAGCGAGCGATCAAATCTATCAATAAATATTTTTGCAAATGGTGGTAAGCGGCGAATTTACCATAAACTTTGGTGTTACGGACATTCCCGCCTAACCCGTTCCAAGAATTGAGCGTGCCAGAGCTTGGCAAGCCAGACATGGTCGCATAGGAGCTAAAGATAACCCCATTTCTAGGGAAATAGTAATCATCGGTGTTGTCATAGCTCACATCAAGGGTGAAAGAGCTAGTGATAGGCGTATGGTAATCCCTATCCCAAATACCTTTTATTTCTGGTGAAGTGGTAATCGCTCCAGGACTAGAACAGCTTTCAGGTTGTAAGGGGGTTCTACCGCCTGATAAGCGATTGATAATCACCGATGCGGGCGTAGAACATTGCCTTGGAGAAACCACTTCATTAATAGAGGAATAGTAGCGGTTGTATAAAGGGCTGCTGAAACCAAGGAGCTTGGTAACATTCAGGTTATACCCTAAGCTCACATGGGTTCTGTTACCCAACATGCGCCCGACATTCACCCCAAAGCCCCCACCTTGTTGGATGTATTGGTAGCTTATCCTGTAATCCGCATAAAGATTGATCGTAGAGCTATACCAGCTGTCAAAAATCCTTGGATTAGTCAAGCTCAAATTCCCGGCAAACATACGCCCCGCTCCTTTTGGCATGCCCGGATAAGATCTGCCCCCCCCTGTAGCAATGTTAGCATACAAGCTCATGCTCTGCCCTGTGCCAAAAAGGTTTCTTTCGCTCACGCTCCCATTAAGCATAAGCCCTCCATAAGAGCCATAGCCTAACCCGAATTGCAACTGCCCGGTGCGCCCCTCTTCTACGCTCACTAATAAATCCATCAGCGAGCTATTCACCCTTTTTTCTTCAATTTTGACTTTAGAGAAAAACCCTAAACGCCTTAAAGAATTTTCGGAATTCCTTAGTTTGGTCAAGTTGTATTTGTCCTTAGGCCCTAACAATAACTCCCTTCTAATAATCCTATCGCTTGTGCGCTGGTTCCCTGAAATGATAACATCATTGATATACACCATATCGCCCACTTCAATACGATAAATGACTTTCACAAGCCCGTTTTTTTCATCTTTATCCAAGTCTGGCTTCACCACCGCAAACGCATAACCCTTATCGGCAATTTCGGTTTTTAAAATTTGCGCATCCGCTCTTAAATGCTCAATATTAAAGACATCTTTTCTTTTAACTTTAAGCGCTTTTTCTAAGGTTTTTAAGGGGACTACCGGGTTGTCAATCTCTATTAAAATGTCTGAAATCTTATATTGGATCCCCTCTTTGACTTTATAATGAAGCTTAGCGTCATGGGTAGAAAAATCCGTTTTCAAAAAAGGCGAAGAAATATGAGCGTCTAAGTAACCCCTACGCATATACACATCTTGGATACGCAAAGAATCGTATTCTAATTGATCTAAACGCAATTTCCCGTCATTCAAGCCCCACATCCAGCCCATGAAATCTCGTTGCTTGTTCGCGCTCAAAGATTCAATCATGCGGCGTTTTAATTTCGCGCTTCCCTCATAAATGGATTGTTTGATATAAATACTATCCCCCCTATTCACATCAAACACGATTAATAACGCGCCCTCACTGACCTTTTCTGTGCGCACCTCCACCACGCTCCCATAATAGCCCTGCCCCTCTAAAGCTGTTTTTAAAGCCGTTTTAGCATGCTCTAATTTTTGCTCATCAAAGGTGTCGCCCTTTTTGATCCCCATTTGGGATTTTAAGCCGTCTTTTTCTTTTTCAGTCCCATAACCCTTGATTTCTACCCCGGCAATTCTGGCTTTTTCATCAAAATGAAACTCTAATATGCCGCCTTCAAAAGTGGCATAAACATCTTTAAAATACCCTTGATTGAACAAAGCCAAAACAGCGGTGTCTATTTTTTTAGAATCCACAATATCGCCCACACGAATCTTTACAATTTCATTAGCGAGCATGTCAGACATGTAAGAAAGCCCGATATAAGAAACGGACTTGACTTTCATTTCTTTAGGCGTTTGACTTGATTGGGGGGTTTCTTTTTGAGTCTCATTTTTTTGAGATTCTTGAGAGACTTCTTTTGGAGAAGTCAAATCGTTTGGTTTAGAGCCGTCATTTTCTAAAGCTTCAACGCTGGTATTGATACATGCGAAAACAAGAGAAGATAGAATAAATTTTTTAATACTGATTTCCTTAATAGATTTTAGTTTGAGTGTTGTTAGTAGCATTATTGTAACTAATCATCCTTAAAAAAACGCTAAAAATTATTAAAATTTCTGTATAAAATTATACAAACTATCCCTTTCTACCGCAACAAAACCAGCGTCCTTGATTTTAAATATCAAATCTTCTTTTTCTAAACCATGCCGGCTCTTCGCGCCTGCCGCGCTTTGAATGCTCTCTATTTCTATCGTGCCGTCTAAATCGTTAGCGCCAAATTCTTGAGCCACTAAAGCTAAATTCAAGCCCAAAGTCGCCCAATAAGCTTTGATGTGGGGGATATTATTTAAAAGAATGCGGGATATGGCGATGGTTTTTAAGACTTCTATCGCGCTAGGGGATTTTTCTACTTTCAAATAATTGTTTTCTTTTTGATACAATAAGGGGATAAAAGCGTTAAAGCCCCCTTCTTTGTTTTCTACTTTATTTTTAGGGCTTTGGATTTTTTTGATTCTTAGCATGTGATCGATGCGATGGATTTTATTTTCAATATGCCCAAAAAGCATGGTAGCGTTACTCATTTTGCCTAATTTGTGCCAATAAGCATGGATTTCTAACCACCGAGAAGATCCCACCTTACCATTACAGATTTTACGCCTGATTTCTTCATCAAAAATCTCCGCTCCCCCACCAGGCATGGAATCCACCCCAGCTTTGAGCATGTCTTCTAGCACGCGCTCAAAAGGTTTGTTGAATTTGACGCTTAAAAAATGCACTTCTGCAGCGGTCATGGCCTTTAAATGCAGGTTGGGCATTTCTTGCTTGATGGTTTCAAACACCTTCAAATACCATTCATAAGAGTAATTAGGGTTATGAGCGCTCACGATATGGACTTCTTTAATCCCCTTGTTGTAGGAGTTTTTAACCTTTTCTAAGATTTCTTCTAAACTCATTTCATAAGGGTTAGGGTTTTTTCTGTGGGCTGAAAAAGCGCAAAATTTACAAGCGTCCGCACAAATATTGCTAGGGTTTAAATGCCTATTGACATTAAAATACACGATTTTTTGGTGCATGTTCTGGCGCATGCGATCCGCTGTTTCCCCTAGCGTGTATAAATCATAATCATAAAGCCTCACTAATTCTTCACTTTCAGTAACTTGATTGTCTAATACTTTTTCTAAAAAGTCCATAATTAAATTGCCCTTTCGTTTTAAAGATAAACATTGTAGCATTTTTAGATTTAAGAATGCTTTTTATACATTATATTAAAAATATCCCCTTTTAACCCCTTAATTGGTGCCAACCCCTTTTTTACCTAATTCTCATTAAAAGGATTTTTATGATAAAATCCAAGCTTTATCAAGCTATTAGCTGGTGTTCTCTCTCATTTTTGTAAGTTTTTAAAAATTTTCATACTCTTGTTTACTTTTTCATTATCATTTATGCTATAATTATGGGACAACTTAAGCCAACACAAAGGAGATACTATGTTATCAAAAGACATCATTAAGTTGCTAAACGAACAAGTGAATAAGGAAATGAACTCTTCCAACTTGTATATGAGCATGAGTTCTTGGTGCTATACCCATAGCTTAGATGGCGCGGGGCTTTTCTTATTTGACCATGCGGCTGAAGAATACGAGCATGCTAAAAAGCTTATCGTCTTCTTGAATGAAAACAATGTGCCTGTGCAATTGACTAGCATCAGCGCGCCTGAACATAAGTTTGAAGGTTTGACTCAAATTTTCCAAAAAGCTTATGAACATGAGCAACACATCAGCGAGTCTATTAATAATATCGTCGATCACGCCATAAAAAGCAAAGATCATGCGACTTTCAATTTCTTGCAATGGTATGTGGCTGAACAGCATGAAGAAGAAGTGCTTTTCAAGGATATTTTGGATAAAATTGAGTTGATTGGTAATGAAAACCATGGCTTGTATTTGGCTGATCAGTATATCAAAGGGATCGCTAAAAGCAGGAAATCTTAATTTTAGGGTCATTGAGTGCAAAAACTAGCCGTTTTTGATTTTGACTCCACGCTAGTCAATGCTGAGACGATTGAGTCTTTAGCGAGGGCGTGGGGGGTTTTTGATGAAGTGAGAGGGATCACTTCACAAGCCATGAATGGCGAGACAGATTTTCATAAAAGTCTTATTTTAAGGGTTTCTAAACTCAAAAACATGCCCTTAAAACTAGCCAAAGAAGTTTGTGAAAGTCTGCCTTTATTTAAAGGAGCGCTTGAGCTTATTAGCACTTTAAAAGAGAAAAATTACAAGGTGGTTTGCTTCAGTGGGGGCTTTGATCTAGCGACGAATTATTATAGGGATTTATTAAATTTAGATGCGGCTTTCAGTAACACGCTGATAGTGGAAAATGGTGCCTTAAACGGCTTGGTTACGGGGCATATGATGTTTTCACACTCTAAAGGCGAAATGCTTCTTTCCTTACAACGCTTGTTGAATATCAGTAAAACGCGCACTTTAGTCGTGGGCGATGGAGCGAATGACTTGAGCATGTTCAAACATGCCCATATTAAAATCGCTTTCAACGCTAAAGAGATTTTAAAACAGCACGCCACGCATTGCATCAATGAGCCTGATTTAGCCCTAATCAAGCCTTTGATTTAAAAAATTTTTTTTGTAAAATACTCCTTTAAAGGATAACCATGTTCCAACCTTTACTAGACGCTTATACAGACAGCACCCATTTAGATGATACAACCCATAAACCCCCATTAAATATAGCCCTAGCCAATTGGTGGCCCTCAAAGAATAGCGAAAAAAAAGGATTCAGAGACTTCATTATTCATGTCATCTTAAAACAACGCTATAAAATCATTCTGCACAGCAACCCTAATGAACCATCAGATCTAGTCTTTGGCAATCTTAATTACGATGATTTGAGAATTAATTACGATGATTTGAGAGTTAATTACGATGATTTGAGAGTTAATTACGATGATTTGAGAAGAGATCATGAACGCCTCTTATCAAAGGCTACCCCTCTTTTGGAGCTATCCCAGAACACCTCTTTTAAAATCTATCGCAAAGCTTATCAAAAGTCTTTACCCTTGTTGCGCACCATAAGGAGATGGGTTAGAAAGTAAGGCGTATTTTAAGATTGGTTAAGAAATTGGAGCGCTATTTTGAAATGCGCTAACGCTTCTTTTTTGAGCGTGGGGTTTTTGAGCATGTCCTCTAAAGCATGGGTGCTTAAAAAATGTTTTGTTTTTAAAGACACGATGTGCCCAAAGGATTCTTCTTTAGAAAGGTTTAAAAGGCGTTTGGGCAAAATCCCGCCAAATACCACAATGACTTTTGAAGCGCTGTTGTCTAATTGCCAAATTAAATGAAATAAGCATGCGTTGATTTCTTCTTCTAAATTAAGGCTGTTAGAGTCGCATTTAAGGAGCGATAAGATACTGCAATCTTTTAAGGGGTAGTTAAAAACTTTTTGGATAATGCTTTGCAACATGGCCGCTCTTAAATTGTTTAAGAAATTCAATTGGCTATCCAGCATGGGGGTTAGCGTAATGAAAGTGAGCTTAGAAGTGGGGTTAAAAAGCCCAATTACCGGTTTTGAATTTTGATGGCGTTTGCACAGATTGCAATTTTCTATGCCCTCATAAACTTGTTTGTTAAGGGGCTTATTTTGGGGCTTATTAAGGTTGGTATTCGTGTAAGTTTCGCCCAAAAGACGCTCCATATAAAGGGAGCGTAAAGTTTGAAGGAGTGGAAGTTGCAAAGCGTTCAGTCTTTATGCTTTTTGAAAGCGTGAGGACTTAGCATGTTTTCTGGCTTAAAAATATCGTCCAGTTGCTCTTTAGTTAAGATTTTCTTTTCTAAAGCAATGTTATAGATGGAGCGATCGCTTTTTAAAGCTTCTTTAGCGATCATAGCGGATTTTTCATAGCCGATATGAGGGTTTAGTGCAGTAACAATGCCAATGCTGTTAAAGACATAATCGTGGCAAATCTTTTCATTAGCCGTGATGCCTTCCACGCATTTAGTCGTTAAAGTTTCAATCGCGCGCCCTAAAATCACAAAGGAATGGAAAAGCTTATAAGCGATAACCGGCTCAAACACATTGAGTTGCAATTGCCCTCCTTCGGCGGCTAACGCCACACTCAAATCATTCCCAATCACCGCAAAGCACACTTGATTGACCACTTCAGGGATCACCGGATTGACTTTACCAGGCATAATAGAGCTACCTGGCTGCATTTTGGGCAAATTGATTTCATTCAGCCCGGCTCTAGGACCTGAGCTGAGCAACCTGAGATCGTTACAAACCTTAGAAAGTTTCACTGCAATACGCTTTAACACCCCACTCACTTGCACATACGCCCCCGTGCTTTGAGTGGCTTCTATCAAGTTATTAGCCATGACAAAGGGGCGACCCGTTACTTCTTGGATTTTCTTTTCAATCAAACCGCGATAATCCGGATGCGAATTGATCCCTGTGCCAATAGCCGTGCCGCCTAAATTAAGCTCTCTTACCCAATTCCTAGCGTCTAAAACCTGCTCAATATCCCTATCAACCATCAAGGCGTAAGTTTCAAACTCTTGACCTAAAGTCATAGGCACAGCGTCTTGAAGTTGGGTGCGCCCCATTTTAATCACATGAGCGAATTCCTTAGCTTTTTGAGCGAAAGCGTCCCTTAAAGCCTTCATGGGAGCGACTAAATTACTCAAGCGCTCATAAATCGCGATTTTTAACGCACTAGGATAGGCGTCATTAGTGGATTGAGAGCGGTTGACATGGTCGTTTGGGTGGCAAAATTGATACTCGCCCTTTTTATGCCCCATGTATTCTAAAGCCAAATTAGCAATCACTTCATTCATGTTCATGTTCGTGCTTGTGCCAGCCCCCCCTTGAATCATATCCACAATGAATTGATCATGGTATTTACCATCAATCAACAAATCGCACGCATGGCAAATCGCAATCTTAAGCTTTTCATCAATCAAGCCTAATTGCGCGTTAGCTAAAGCAGCCGCTTTTTTGACTTGAGCAAAAGATTTAATAAAAACAGGATAACTGCAAAGCTTGTCGTTGGTGATGAAAAAATTTTCACTCGCTCTTAAAGTTTGGATCCCATAATAAACTTCATCGCTAATTTCCATTTGCCCAATGAAATCATGCTCAATACGCATAAAAGCTCCTTATGTAATAATTGAAAAATATTCTAGCTATTGTAACCAAATATTGAGTTATTTTTCTTTTAAGCGCGCAACTTTTGCCCCTAAGGCGTTGATTTTATCCTCTAACCTCTCATAACCTCTATCCAAGTGGTAAATCCTATGCACCCTACTCACGCCCTTAGCCACTAAAGCGGCTAAAATGAGAGCCGAAGAAGCCCTTAAATCGGTCGCCATCACATCGCTTCCGGTAAGCTCTGTGGATCCGCTAATGGTAGCAACATTCGTTTTTAGGCTAATATTAGCCCCCAAGCGTTGCAGTTCGCTTGCATGCATGAAGCGGTTTTCAAAAAGCGTCTCTTCAATCACGCTTGTGCCCAAACACTGCGTGGCTAACGCCATGAATTGCGCTTGCATGTCTGTGGGAAAACCAGGGTATTCTTTCGTGGTGATTTCAAAGGCTTGGCGTTTTTTGGCCGGATAAATTTCTATAGAATTTTCTTGAATGTCTAGCGAAAAACCAATTTCTATGAGCTTGTCGGTGATCGCTTGAATATGGTTAGGGATGATGCGATTGATTTTAAGCTGGCTGTTAGTGATAGCCCCCACGCATAAATAAGTGCCTGCTTCAATCCTGTCTGGTATGATTTGAATGTCTTTTAAATTCAAAGCGTCATTTTCTACCCCCCTAATCTTTAACTCGCTGCTGCCAACACCCTCAATTTCTACCCCTCCACTCTGTAAAAACGCGCACAATTGAGTGATTTCTGGCTCTTTAGCGGCGTTAATGATGTGCGTGATCCCTCTAGCTAAGCTTGCTGCCATGAGGGCATTTTCTGTGCCTGTAACGCTGATTTTATCAAATAAAATATCATTCCCTTTCAAGCCTTTAGGAGCTTTTGCATGGATATAGCCTTGCTCAATTGTGATTTCAGCCCCTAATTGTTGCATCGCTTTTAAGTGCAAATCCACAGGCCTTGCTCCTATAGCGCACCCCCCTGGCAAACTCACTAAGCATTCTTTAAAACGCGCCAATAAAGGGCCTAAAACCAAAATAGAAGCGCGCATTTTACGCACTAAATCGTAAGTGGCTTCGGTGTGGTGCAAGGATTTGGTGCTGATTTGAAGCGTGTTAGGATTAAGCCATTCTAATTCTGTGCCTAAATTTTGCAACAATAATGCCATCGCCTTTATATCCACCACTTGGGGCAAAGATTTGATTTTGATTTCTTGTTGGCTTAAAAGCGTGGCGGCTAAAATGGGGAGCGCGGAGTTTTTCGCCCCAGAAATTTCTACCCCCCCTTTTAAAGGGACTTGTCCTACAATCTCTAAAAAATCCAATTCTATCCTTTTTCTTTTTTATTCTTAAGGGCTAAGCCGGTAGCGTTAGCGATTTTTTGTGCATGACTAGGGTTAGCGCTTTCTAATTCTTGCCCAAAATTAATAGCGTCTTCTAATTCAAAAAATTCTGAAGCGACTAAATTTTGAATCGTTTCTAGCCACAGGGTTTCTTTGTCTTTAGGGCAAATTTTAAAACGCTCATTAAAGCTGTTTTTAAGTTTTTCTAAAGCTGGCGCGCTTTTAAGGTTTTTGATTTGTTCGCTCAAATTTTCTAAAGAGAGGCTTTTATTAGGAAGATTTTGCTTTAAGGGGGGGCGAGAAAGCCTCCAAGCAAGCCCCACCAATAACACAGGTAGCAAGCATACAAAGAGGATCAAATACATGTAAGCATAATAAATCAAATTGCCCATGTTGATAAGATTTACAAGCGTTTTTTATAATAAGCGTTACTCGCTTCAATATAGCCTTCCACGCTCCCGCAATCGTATCGTTTGCCTTTGAATTGGTAAGCGATGATTCGTTTTCTTTTGGCTTGAGTGAGTAAGGCGTCTGTGATTTGGATTTCATTGTTTTTACCCGGTTTCGTCTCGCTTAAAATTTCAAAAATATCCGGGGTTAAAATGTAGCGCCCTATCACGGCTAGATTGCTTGGGGCGTCTTCTTGGCTTGGTTTTTCCACCATGTCTTTAATCTCATACACCCCCTCTTCTAACCATTCGCCCCTAATCACGCCGTATTTTGAAACTTCTTCTAGTGCCACTTCTTCAATGGCTACAATGGAGCATTGGTATTTTTGATACAATAAAATCATTTGCTTTAGCACGCTTGGATAATCATGGCTTATGCATAAGTCATCGGCTAAAATCACCGCAAAAGGCTCATTGCCTATGAGGGCTTCTCCGGTTAAAATCGCATGCCCTAAGCCTTTCATTTGCTTTTGGCGCACATAGGAAAAACAGCATTTTTCTATAATGTTACGAATGCTTTTTAGGGCGTTTTCTTTGTTGGTGCCTTGGATTTGATGCTCTATTTCATAGCTCGTGTCAAAATAATCTTCTAAACTGCGTTTGTTTCTGCCTGTAACAATCGCCATCACTTCACAGCCTGCTTCCATCGCTTCTTCTACAGCGTATTGGATTAAAGGCTTATCCACAATGGGCAACATTTCTTTAGGAATGGTTTTAGTGATCGGCAAAAAGCGCGTGCCATAGCCAGCGGCAGGAAAAAGGCATTTTTTAATCATGGTTTGTCCTTTGAGTTAAGAGTTTGTTCTAAAAACGCATCAATAGGGATGAAATTCCCAAAAATTTCTTGATAAATCAAGTAATTGAGCATGACCCTAAAGCCATACAAACGGGTTTCGCTATAAGGCATAAGCTCCATGCTAAGCCATGGCTCAAAATGATTTTTTTCTTTAAATCGTTTGGAGCTTTCTAGCCACCTCCTTAAAAACCCAGGTCCAGCGTTATAAGCGTAGGCGACAAAAAGGGGGTGGTTGAATTCTTTTTTCAAATGGTTCAAGTAATAATTACCAAATTTGAGAGCGATATTGGGGTTAAACATGTCGTTTAAATCAACATTATCCATGCCAAGGCTTTTAGCGAAAGGTCCTACATTAAAGGGCATGATTTGCATAAGCCCTAGAGCGAACGAGCGAGAGATTAAAGCCGGGAGCAAGAAACTTTCTTGCCTAGCGATCGCATACGCCATAGCCTTTTCATCCACGCTTTGCCATTCAATAATGCCTTCATAAGGGGATAAATAATAATAAATCTTGTCTTTATTGCGTTGACTTAAAAGATAGGTCAATTCAGGGGCGCTTTTTTCATAATACAAGCTTTTTAGCATCGCATTAAACGCACCCTCATCTTTCAAACTCAAGGTTTTTTCCTTAAAAATTTGCCACGAAAAAGGGTCATAAGTGTTAAAAGGAGGGTCTTCTTGGCTTAAATTTTGAATGTGAGAAATGATGCGATAACTGGGCGTGGTTTGGAGCTTGCGGCTCGCATAAAGACTATAGAGGTTTAAGGCAGGGCTTTGTGAAAGGTGCTCCAAAACTTTTTTCTTTTTAGAGACTAAATACTGCCAAAAAATCGCTCTGTCTTTTGAAAAATCATCGTCTTTAACAACCGCTTCTGAGCGTTCAAAATACTTGAGCGCTTTAGAGGGTTTTTTGCGCAAGATTTCATTAATCCCTAGGATAAAAAAGGTTTGCGCGTTGCTATAGGTAGCGTTACTTTTAGTGAGAGCGTCTTTAAAATGATCCAATTTAGGATCTAAAATAACCTGATAGATCAAGCGGTTAAACGCCGGGTAATCTTCATCTAAAAGGCGGTTTAACTCTTTAATCGGGATATGCTTTTCAAAAATTTGGAGCTTTTTTTCATAACTCAAATGATTGAAAAGCGCGCTAAACACTTGTGCGTTAGCCTTAAATAAAGAAGCACTCACATTCTTACTTTGCAAAATTTCTAATTCTTCATAAAGAATAGGGTAAGCCTCTTTGATTTTAATTTGTAAGGGCTTAAGGGTTTGAAGGGGGATTTTATCAAAATCTCTGATTTTTGATTTTAAAGCGATAGCGATACAGCTTGCTTGGAAAGTGTCTGCCTCTTCTAGCATGCTTTCTAAAGCTATTTGCTTGCAATGAATATCTTCAGGCAATTTAACATCAGGGCTTTTTTCTGAATCGTCTGAGCCTTTTTCTTGCATGGCCTTTTGCAGGGCGCTGTTTTTATTTTGAGTCAATTCATAGGCTTTTTTAGCGTTTTCTAAACTGGTTTTTTTATCGCTAATATAACGCCATAAATAATAATCCCTAACGATCCCGGCGGGCTTTTTTTCTAAATCTTTTAAATTGAACTCGGCTTGAGAAAAACCAACGCCAAGCATGCCGATAAAAAATAAAATAAAAAAACGCATGGTTTTCTTTAAAGACTTTTGGCGAGCGCAAAAAGCCATTGGATGAGGGTTAAATCTAAAAATTTCAAAACAATGACCACCACTAAAGGAGCGAAATCCAACCCATTAAACACAAGCTTGAATCTGGAGCGTAAAAAATAAAACACCGGCTCACACAAGCGAGCGAGGATTTGCATGATGGGGTTATTGGGGTTAGGCTGCACAAAGCTAATAAGCGAATAAATGATCACTACCCATATATAGATCGTAATGAGCGAGCTTAAAATCACCGCTACCGCATTAATAAGGGTAGAAAAAATCATGCTTTAAGCCTTAAAACTTCTTGATGATGGCTTTGGATATAGGGGAAAATCAAAGGCAATTCAACGCCATGCGAGTTCCCGGTTAAAAGGATGCGCAAAGGTTTGAAAAAATCCTTACCCTTAAGCTGGCTCAATCGCATGGCTTCCTTTTTAAAACTTTCAAAATCCTTATACGCTTGAAAATCCATGCTTTTTAGGGCGTTAAAAAGCGCTAAACAACGCTCTTTAAAATCCTCGTTTTCATAAGTTTTAACAATATCTTTTGGCTCTAAAAACAACGAAATTTTTTCTTTCAATTCTAAAAGCGTGCCACATTCTTCTATAAATAATCTTAAAAGTCCTAGGAGTTTTTTATCTTTGATTAAAGTGAGTTCTAATAATTTTTCATCGTCTAAAAGCTTTAAATGCTCGTGGTTTAAGTGTTTTAAATATTTTAAATTAAAATGAGCTGGGGAATTAGAAAGATTTTTTAAATCAAACCATTCTATCGCTTCATCAAGGCTAAAAACTTCCTTAGGCACTTTATTACCGATAGTGATGAGGTAATTCACAATCGCAACGGGTAAAAACCCTTGATTTAAAAGCCATTTCACGCTGGACGCTTCATCTCTTTTGCTCATCTTTTTACCGCTTGTTTCATCTAAAATAATGGGTAAATGCGCATAAACAATCGGATCGTTTGAGCCTAAAGCTTGCTGGATTAAAATTTGTTTAGGGGTGTTACTCACATGATCTTCGCCTCTAATAATCAGACTGATTTCATAGAGCAAATCATCGCATGCGCAAGCGAAATTATAAGTAGGGCTTTTATCCTTTCTTAAAAGCACAAAAGAATCCAATTCGTCAGGTTCAAATTTCACTTCTTTTTTAATCGCATCATTGAAAGACACCGCATGATTTGGGGTTTTTAAACGCACCACAGGGGCATGGTGCTTGTCTTTTTCTAAAGCCTCCCACTCGTCTAAATACCTGAAAGGGCGTTTTTCATTTTTGGCTTTTTCTTTTTCTCTTTCTAAAAACTCCGCGCTCGCATAACAATAAAACGCTTTATTTTCTTTCAGTAATTTTTCTGCCATTTCTCTGTGATAATCTATGTTATGGCTTTGATACACGAGCTTGTCCCAGCTTATCCCCATAAGCTTTAAAATCTCTAAAATTTCCTGGTCTTTGCCTTCAATGTTGCGTTCTTTGTCCGTGTCTTCAATGCGGATGAGAAAGGGTTTGTGTTGCTGTTTGGCCACAATGTAGTTAAAAATGGCTGCCCTTAAATTCCCTATGTGCATATCCCCTGTAGGCGAAGGCGCAAAACGAAGCATAAAAACCCTTTATTTAAAAATAATTTTTGATTATACCTAAAGAATACTTAATTATGCTGTGGTAGTTCTGTTTTTATCAAACATGAAAAAGCATTGTTTAAGAGATTAGCACTTGGCTAACGCCAAGCTCTTTATGGTTGGTTATCCAAAAGCTAAAAGCGTTTTTTTATTCAATCACTTCATAAATAACTTCTGTCTTCCAGCGGGTTTTAGGGGTGATTTCTTGGTTACGATAACCAAAACTAGCCATTACCGATACCCCAAATTCCGCCGTGTTTAGATAGCCTTTTTCCTTTAAATAAGCCTCCACTTTCTCTTGATCATACCCTTCAATCGGGCAAGAATCAATCCCCAACATGGCCGCTGCCATCATCATGTTCGCCATTTGGATATAAGTCTGCTTGCTAGCCCAATCAAACAAGGATCGTTCACTATTGAGTTTCATATCGCTCTCTTGGAAATTTTTGATGATTTGAGCGAACCTAGAATCAGTGTCATAATCCCTTTTTTTAACCTCATGCATCACTTTTTTAACATAATCGCTGTCATAAGTAACGCCTTTTCGTGCAAGATAAATGACAAAATGACTCGCTCCCTCCAAGCTAGAAAGTGCCCCCCAGGCCATCGGTTTTAAATCTTCTTTCATGCGTTCATTTTTCAATAAAAGCATTTTACATGGTTCAAGCCCGATTGAAGAAGGGGCTAACCTCCCCACTTCAACCAAAGCTTCCCAATCCTTTTCAGAAATACGGCGATTAGGATCGTATTTTTTCGCAGCAAATCGTTGGTGCTGTAAAGCAATCACTTGTTCTCTGTCCATTTTAATGATCTCCTTTTTCTAAATAATGATAAATAACTGCCATATCCAATGCGCCTAAACCGGATTTTTCTGCTCGAGAATAAAGCTCTTGCACTTTGAATAAGAATGGCAATTGAATCGCCTCTCCTGCTTCATTGCTGGCTAAACGAATGTCCTTGAGCATGAGCTTCAAACTGAAAGCGGCCGGATAGCTATCTTGTAGCCACATGCCTTTTTTAGCTTGAAAGAGAGGCGAATTCATGCCAGATTGGCCAATAATTTGCAAAAATAGCTCTGCACCAACCCCTAAATGTTTGGCTAATAGTAAAGCTTCTGAGTAAGCAATCCCCATTTGAGCTAAAAGGCTATTAATGGATAATTTGGCTCTCATCCCTTGACCAACTTTTCCTAAATAAAAAGTTTGACTTCCTAAATGTGCAAAAACAGGTTTGAGTTGAGTAACCACTTCTTTTTCACCTGCCGCTAAAATCAATAAAGCCCCGGCTTTAGCCGCACCAACCGATCCCGAAACAGGCACTTCAAGGTAAGTTACTTGATGCTTTTGAGCGATTTCTTCTAAAGCCAAGCTTTCCAAAGGAGCGATAGTGCTCATATTCACCACGATTTTTTCAGACATCTGTTCCCAAAATTTTGGCACTAAAACAGCATCAATCGCCATTTTATCCGAAAGCATGATAAAAATTAGATCAACTTTAGCGGCCAAATTTATAGGGTTGGTATAAACCGCTACGCCTTTTTCTTTTAAAGGGGTTGCTTTACTCTCTGTTCGGTTATAAACTGATACTTTTAAACCCGCATCGCACAAACGAGTCGCCATAGGAGTCCCCATAGCCCCAAGTCCAATCCATCCTATTTCCATTTAATCCTCACTTATTAGTGCGAATACGCCACTAAACCATCTAACCAAGCTTGATGGCCATTCAACATCGCATTAGGCACAGACACTACTAAAGCTTTAGCAGGGACTCCTGATTGGCTTTCTTGGGTTAGAATACGCACACGATTATTATCCAGTTTTTCAACTAGCCATGCATGATAGACTTCAAGATATTCATCGCCTTTAGCTTCATTCCAACCTCTCCAAGCCAAACGCAGTATGGCATCTTTCAATTCAAACTCTTCCACTTGCACTTCAACAAGAAAGCCAAAAGTTTCAAAACAAAAACGAGTCTTATCTTTAAGAATGGTATTGTCTTGATTGTGCATGCGGATATTCCCTGAATTTTTGTAATACCTTTCCCAATGGGATGCGTCTCTTAAATGCTGCACCACTTTATTAAAATCCAAACCTTTGACAATGACTTCATTGGACACAAAATTATCAGTCTCTCCTAAAATCCATTTCTTAGGCCATTGAATCGCATTCATCGTTGCCATGTTTCTCCATTTGTAATTTTTTTGCTTATTGGCACAAAGTTTATAGCATCATTAGGTAAATAATGATCCTTAACCCATTTTATCAGCCATTCTAAAGCGTTGTTTTTAGGGTTAGCGATGACTAAATCTAAGCATGCGTTTAAAATTCCGCCGATTTGTTGGTGTTTATAGCCCAAGCTTTGAAGCGTGCCGCCCTTAAGGGTTAGGTGTTCTTTTTTAAAAGGTTCGTTAGCGTTAAAGATTTCTTTTAACAAGCCTTTAATTTTTAAAGCGTGTTTAGGGTTTTCTAGTGCATAAAAATCTAAAGCCAAATTAAAGGGCTCTAAATCGTAGTTTTTTAATAAAAATTTTAATTCTGTTTTGTTATGGGTGTTTAAAAAAGCTTTATGGCATTCTTTAGCTTTTAAAAATAAAACACAAGTTTTTTTAGGGTAGCGTAAATTTTCTAAACTTTTTTGATGTTTAAAAAACCCTAACAATCTTAATTCCAAATTGAAAGGCGCATTCTTTAAAAACCCTAAATTTTCTATATTTTCTATTTTCTCTTGAATAACCACCTCTAAAATTTCTTGATATTCTTTAGCCACTTCATAGGCATTTTTCCCCATAAGAAACTTATTTAATTCACTTTGCAAGCGCTCTTTAGAAAGATGTTTTAACCAATCCTTACACGCAAAAACCGCTCTTTTGGTGCTTGTCATTATCTTAAAGCCTAAAGTTGCACTAAATCGTAACGCTCTTAAGATCCTTAAAGCGTCTTCAAAAAACCTTAATCGCGCTTCCCCCACGCATTCAATCACTTGATTTTCAATCGCATTCTGCCCTTTAAAAGGATCAATAATCCCTTTTGTAGGGCTATAAGCGATCGCATTCATGCTGAAATCGCGCCGTTTCAAATCGTCTGTTAGATGAGCGCTAAAAACCAATTCTTTAGGCTTTCGGTGCTTGACATGCCCTTTTTCAATTCTAAAAGTTGTGATTTCATAGCTTTGATTGTTTTTAAGAGCCGTGATCGTGCCATATTTGATGCCGGTTTCTAGCACCCTAAAATGGTGTTTTAAAAGAAGTTCTTTACTTTCATTGACTGAAGCGCTTGAGGTTAAATCGTAATCTTTAGGGGTAATACCCATTAAACAATCGCGCACGCACCCCCCTACCAAGTAAAGCTCATGAGAGGATTTTTCATAAATGTCAAACAATTCTTTTAATTCTTTTTCTAACTCAAACACGCTTTTTACTCTTAAAATTTCTTTGTGTTATTATACCTTTTTAGAATTTTTAAGGAATTTTGATGGAACAAGAAATTTGCGTAATCAGTTTTAGCGGCGGGCAAGATAGCACCACTTTAGCCGTATGGGCGAAAAAGCGTTTTAAAAAAGTCTATTTAGTGGGGTTTGATTACGCGCAAAAACACTCTGTGGAATTAGAATGCGCTCAAAAAATCGCTTCTCTTTTACAACTCCCTTATGAAATCATCCTATTAGATTTTTTGGAGAATATCACCCACTCCGCGCTTTTTAAAAACTCTAACGATTTGATAGGGCAGCCGTATGAGAAAGAAAGCGTGCAAAATAAAGATTTACCCAACTCTTTTGTGCCTAATCGTAACGCTATTTTTATCACCCTTTTGCATTCTTACGCGCAAAAACTAGGGGCTAGTAACATCGCTTTAGGGGTTTCGCAAGCGGATTTTAGCGGCTATCCGGATTGTAAAGAAGATTTTATTAAAAGCATTGAGCATGCGCTTAATTTAGGATCAAACACGGCGATTAAAATTGTAACGCCTTTAATGTTTTTGAATAAAGCACAAGAATTTCAAATGGCTAAAGATTTAGGCGTCTTGGATTTAGTCATCAAAGAAACGCACACCTGCTATCAAGGAGAGCGAAAGATTTTGCATGCTTATGGCTATGGCTGCAATGAATGCCCGGCATGCCAATTGAGAAAAAAAGGCTATGAAGAGTTTCAAAATAAGGTTTTGTTTTAAAAACCAACTAAAGAGCGTTAAAAAGCGTGTTTTTAATGTTTATTTTTAAAGTTATTTAAAGTTATATGTATAGTTAAGATAAACGCTCACCACTCTTTTATAATCCAATTTATCCCCGTAATTATCGCTATAGTAATTGACTTTAAAAGCTGGCACTTTAACCCCTAATTCAACACTAGAACCTCCAAGATATGTTTCATCGCCATAGCGATCAATAGCGTATTCATCAGTATTCCAACGAACGCCAAATTTTCCTTGCAACTGAAAAATCGTGTGGCTCTTGACTTGATTGAAAGGGGTGAGATTGTTACTTGCAAACCAAGTGCTAGCCCCTATATCCATGCCAATCACAAGCCCTGAAGATTTTCTAAATACATGCATCGATGCTTTTTTTAATGTATCAGCGTCTAGCGTTCTGCCGGTCATATCTTTGTAAAATATAGAGAGCCCTTTTACCCTTCGTTTAACATATTCTTGGGACGCTCGCTTATCGTTAGTCCAATTAATAAGCAAATCCGTATTGAAACCATAGGGTAAAAAAACGATTAAACCGCTGCCAGGAACAGAACCAACGCCACCAAGTTGGTAACCGAAAAAAAGAGAGTGCCTAAACCCTATAATCCTTTTTTTACCCAAAAAATATTTATACCCGAAGCTGAGTTCATTAAAAAGACCGCCCGATCCACCATTCCCTGCGAATCGGTTAGCGATTTTTGTTGAATCTTTCACTTCATTTAAGGCGTTTTGTGCATCTCTTATAGCTTTTGTGTTTTGTGTGGGGAATAATGAATTTTTTGCGTTATTGATCGCTTCATTTAAGGCGTTTTCTGCTGAAGCTTTTTTGCCGATGCTACCTTGTCCTTTAATATAGCTTCCTTCTGCAAAATTTAAACCCAAATAAAATCCATTCCTTTCAGCGTGGAGCCAAAACGAGAGAGAGAGAGTTAGTAAGAGAGCTTTTTTCATGGTTTTTCTTTGGTTTAAGATTTGATATTGTGATTAGGTATTTTATCATAAAAATAAGATTTTAGTTATTGGGTTTTAATGAAAAACAAAATTAAAATGAAATGGCTACAAAACCACCGCTTAATCAACATTAAATTAAAAACATGTTAATCTTTAGTTATTTTTAAATTAGGAAATCTTATGCATCCAAACCATAAAACTTTTTTACCCAACCAATCCGCTCACCTCTCTAAAATCATTCTTTTTTTAAACACTGGCTTTTTAGCCTATCTGTTAAGCGCTTGTGGGGCGAATGTACCTATAGAAGAAGTGCTAGTTAAAGATCCCAAAGAGACTAAAGCCCAAGAAGTCGCCAGAGAAGAAAAGGCTATCCAGCAAGAAAACGCCACTATTGATGCGCACACCACGCCTTTGATCAATCGTTTCACTAATTATAACGCTTATGGCTCTTTAAACGGCTTTTACAATTCAGTGGATAATCTCAATTCGCCCATGCAAAACGGGATGTATGGAGGCTATTACATGCCTTATTATTACATGCCCTATGGTTTCATGCCTTATGGGGCAGGTCTTATGCCTTATGGGCCTTATGGGTATGGAGCGCCTGGATACTTCCCTTACGCTTTTTATTGATTGGGTGGCTTTTAGCGAGCGTGGTGGTGTTTTTACTCAAATGCGCTTGTGTTTTCTAATGGTTATTTCTAACATGCTATGGTGGTGTGATAGGAAGAGACTATATAAGAGGAGATCTTATGCGTATAGTTAAAAATTTATTTCTTGTATCGTTTGTGGCTTATAATAGCATGTTCGCAGTGGATTTAGAAACCGAGACTAAAAACAACAAAAGGCTTTATGATTTCACTAAAAGTAGTGCTTTAGAAGGCATAGATTTAGAAAAAAGCCCTACCCTTAAAAGCCATAAAAAAAGCGGTAAAAAGTTTTACAAACAACTCGCTAAAAACAATATCGCCGAAGGGGTGAGCATGCCGGTTGTTAATTTCAATAAAGCTCTGTCTTTTGGGCCTTATTTTGAAAGGACTAAAAGTAAAAAAACCCAATACATGGACGGCGGGTTGATGATACACATCCGCTTTTAAGCCCTTATTCATAATCCAAAAACGCATGCGTTTTAAGGGTTAGGGTTTTGGGGAAATATTGCACAAACAAATCCAAAAACACTTTTTCGCCAAAGAAGTCCCCAACGATCGTTACTTCTTGGACGCTAAAATTCTGTGCGTTATCCCAAATGAAATTCCCCAAAAACTCCGCCAAAGAATCCAAAATCCCCAAACTCAAAATTTCATTTTCCACGCCTGCGAGCCTGAAACTCATCGCACTGTGCATGATCTTTGAAAAATTTAAAGCCATTTTAAAAGAATCGTCTTTAAGGATTTTATAATCAATCCTAGGGCCTTTAGGGCGTAAGCATTCTTTAGCCAAAGAAATAACGCTTTGTGTGCAAAAATTCTCGCTATAACCCAAAACAAACCCCAAAATTTGGAAAAAATCCAATAAATTCGCACCCCCTAGCTGATATTTAGAAAGCTCTAAAATGCGCGCGTAAAAATTAGGGAATTTAGCCTCGTAGTTTTTTAGCATTCTAGAGGCTTTTTCATCTTGTTTGAGGAGGTCAAACGATTGGTTGAAATCAAAACTGACGCTTAAAAGCGTTTTTAAAGAACCATTAGCATGCAGTAACAACCTTGTAGGGCGCTTGAAACTAAGATACAAAACGATAGAATTGGGGGTTGCACTCAAAAACTCTAATTCATCTTTAAAAGCAATGGCAGAAAGATTGTTTTCTAGTACAAATTTTTTGGTGGGTGTGATCAAGCGCTTAGGGGTTTTAAAAAGCGCTTCATAATGCAAAAGCGCTTCTTGTGGGTTGTTTGCATGGGTAAAAACAAATTCTATACCCTCATCTTGTAAAATATGGCACAATAAATTCAATATGGGGTCAAAGGGTAGTTGGGCGATGATTTCATCGTTTTTAAAAGTGTCCTTAAACACGCTTTTTAAAGAGGCTTTGATAGAAGGTTTTTCCAAACTAGCCAAATACTTAGCGTCCTCTAAAAGCAATTTAGTGCAGGTCAAAACGCTAGAAAGATCGCTAAAAATAACGCTTGGAGAGGGCTTTTTTAAAGAAAGGGATAATGCCCCCCTAGAAGTGTAAATAGGGATAAAATCTTGTGTTTTGAGCATGCCTTTTAATTGGGTTAAGCAATCTATAAGCTCTTTAGGGCTATGGATTATAACCCCCTTAAAAGCGGTGTTTTTAACAAAATAAAACGCATTGGCATACAAAGATGAATTTTTATCTAAAAAATCTTGATGCTCTTTAGCGTTCATAAAAAGGGGCTTTGAAAGGCTTGTTGTTTGGAAAAGATTTTCATCTAAAGGCTCTGTGATTTCCTTTAAAGACAAAAAGCTAAAATCTAAAGAAAAGGGCAGAATTTCGCTGAGTTTTTGTGCGAATTCTAAAGTGGTTTCAGCGCTCGCTTGGAGATAGAAAGAAGTCGTATGATCCTTATAAACGCTATAAAAACGCGCTTGCAAATTGAATGCTATTTGCTCTAAAAGGGGCGTAAAATTTAGGCTCGTTTCTTCATTAACGCATTTAAAAAGAAAGACAAACACCAATTCAAAAACCCTTATAAGAGAGTTCAGCGATACGATCTAAGGCGATATGATCGGCGCGCTGCATTTTAACTCCCCATGCGTTGAGTCGAGTTTTTATGGCTTTTAAGGCTGTTTCTAAAGCGTTTAAAATTTCGCTTGAAAGCTTGAAAGTAGTCTCGCTCCCTATCACAAAAGGCACAAGCCCCACGATAAAAGTTTTAGGCAAATCCCCTAAAAACTCCGCAAGCCTTAAAGTGTGCAGCATTTCCACTTCATGCGCACTCCCAGCCCATGTGATTTCTTTAGGAGCATCCTTAAAATCAAAGGCATAGACTGATCCTATCTCAACGCCTTTAGCGCTCACGCAATCTAAAATCAAAACCTTTTCATACGAAGTGATTAAAGGAATGAGTTGCTGAGCCATTGTCCCCCCATCCACAATATCCACGCTAGGGAAAAAAGAAAAATTTCTTTTGAGGTAGTGGGCTAGATGCACCCCAATCCCTTCATCGCCAAAAAGGATATTGCCAATGCCTAGAATTAGGATTTTTTGACTCATTCTTTGGTATAACCATAGCCATTAATCATAGAATCCGCCCCCGAACTTTCATACCTGATAGAATGGAAAAAGACCATATAAACATGCACAGGAACAAACAAAATAAACCCCCAAGTCGCTAAGTGGTGGATAAAACGAACATTCGCTAACCCCCCACAAAGCACCTCAAACCACTTAAAAGCACTCGCTAAAAACGCTCCAAGCCCCGCATGATAGACATTATAATACAGCACCATCCCGCTCAAGCTCATTAACACTATCAAAACAATCAAGGTGGAATAAGCCACGAGTTGGATAGGGTTATACGCTCCTTTAGTGTGGGGTTTGCCGCTGATAAGAAAATACGCTTTCATCTGATTAATCCAGGCTTTTGGGCTTAAAAGCTGGCTAAAACTTTTGCGCTCCAAAGCACTTTCTTTAGTGAAAAAAAGATAGGTTCTAAAGATCAATGCACTAATGAGCAAAAACCCAAACATGACATGAAAAGAGCGCACATAAGCTTGTAAAAGATACACCCCTTTATAAAAGCTGGAATTAGGTTGCAAAAAAGGGTAAGCGATGTAAAACCCTGTAGCGATTAAAAGAAAAATACTCAAAGCCCTAACCCAATGGAAAAAGCGCACAAAACCTGAATATTCTTTGTGTAAAACGACTTTATTCATTTTATCCATGCGTAACCCTTTTTAGAATTTAGCGAAATTAGGCTCTACTTTAAACTCGTTTAAAGACTGCCCTTTAAAATCCATCACATGCACAGAACATGCGATGCATGGGTCAAAAGAATGGATAGTCCTAATGATTTCTAAAGGCTGGGTTAAATCAGCGATTTTAGTGCCAATCAAGCTCATTTCATAAGCCCCCCTTTGATTTTTAGAATCTCTAGGCCCCGCATTCCAAGTAGAAGGCACCACCGCTTGATAATTTTCCACCACGCCGTTTTTAATACGCACCCAATGGCTTAGCATACCCCTTGGCACTTGACCGATATAGCGCCCTTTATATTCTTGATTTTTATCAATGTAATAAGGAGTGCAAGTGCTTTGATCGCTTTTTAGATTTTCCACTAACGCATCAAACGCCAAAAGACCATTATCAGCGATTGTTTTAGCTTCAATACACCTTGCTGCCGTTCGCCCAAGCGTTGAAAACAACGCCTCTAAAGGCAGTTTAGTGTCTTTTAAAAACTTAGTAGCCACTTCAGTAACATAAGGGTTTTTCGCCGCTAAACCTACCACTACGGAACTTAAAGGGCCTACTTCCATGGGCTTACTATCGTATCTGGGCGATTTTATCCAAGAATATTTATCTTTAGTGTCAAGCACTTTAGTAGGGATTATTTTATTTTCAATCCCCACGCTCTCGCCGTCTTTCAAACCGGTATAATGCGGGTTAGTTTGTCCGTCATAAGGGTGGAGTTGTGCTTCTTTAGTGTTTTCATATTGATACCAAGAATGCGTAACTTCTTCTTTAATCAAACTCTCATCAATGGGGTGCAGTTTAGAAATATCCCCATCAAGTACCACCCCACTACTCAAAAGGTATTTATCCCTCCCGAGCAACACTTCTTCATAAGCGATAAAATTCCTTAAGCCACAGCCTCTAATAACGGATGGCTCATTAGCGAACATTTCGCCTGCCATCACCAAATCAGGGTAGTAAGCATGGTTGATAAAATGAGCCACCACTTCAAACTTGCTCTTCCATTCAGCCAATCTTGTCGGATCCAATATATCCATAACGCTCGTAACACCCCCCACCGTTAGGCTTTGTGGGTGAGGCTGTTTGGCCCCAAAAATAGCGGTCATTTTCGCCGCTTCCCTTTGGATTTCTAAAAGCTTGAGATAGTGGCTTAAGACGATTAAATTTTGCTCTGGGCTTAAACGATAGGTTTTATGCCCATAATATCCATTACTAAAAGGCCCCAAAGATCCGCTTTTAGCGAAATCGCTCAAGCGTTTTTGAACCGCTTTTAATTCGGGTGCACCGGTATTGATAGGATAAGGGCTGTATTTGAAAGAAAGTTTTGCCGCTTGAATGGGATCGGCTTTTAAAGCGCTCATAATATCGCACCAATCAAGCCCATGCAAAGTATAAAAATGCACCACATGGTCATGAAAAAGCAGCGCCATGTTCATCAAAGATCGCACCAATTGCGCGTTTAATGGGGGGGTAATGCCTAGAGCGTTTTCTACTGCAGTGATACCGGCCTTATAATGCGAATAAGTGCATACCCCACAAATCCTTTGAGCGATGAAGCCTGCATCTCGTGGGTCTCTGCCTTTAATAATGGTCTCTAACCCCCTAAAAAGCGTAGAAGAAGAAAACGCATCAGTGATCACATTATCATCATCTACAATCACTTCAATCCTTAAATGCCCCTCAATCCTAGTGATAGGATCGACTACTATTTTTTTTGACATGTTAATCCCTTACTCATTACTCTTTGTTTTTGATCGCTTTAGAAAGGAGCGCATGTGCGGCAATGCCAATAGCGGTTGCACTGAGTAAAGTCGTGCCTACTTTATCCGCTACTTTATCAGCCCCTAAGCCATCAAAGGCGGTTTTAATGGAACGATTCGCTAAAGGCTCTTCAAAAGGACTCATCGTATCCCAAAAATTAGGCTCAGAACACCCTATGCACCCATGCCCCGCACCTATGGGCCAAGAAGTGTGTGAATTGAAGCGGAGTTTGGAGCAATTATTGAAAGTGTAAGGCCCTTTACAGCCCATTTTATACAAACAAAAGCCCCTTTTAGCGTTTTCATCGCCAAAATGCTCCACAAACTCGCCCGCATCAAAATGCCCTCTCCTTTCGCACAAATCATGAATCCTGTTCCCATAAGCCCAAGCGGGGCGGTTATACGCATCCAGTTTAGGGAGAGCCCCAAACATCAAGTAATAAAGCACATTACCCACGATATTTTTTTCACTAGGCGGGCAACCAGGAACATTGATCACGGGTTTATCAATGATTTTATGCAAGGGTTGCGCGTTAGAGGGGTTAGGGTAAGCCGCTTGCACGCCCCCAAAACTTGAGCATGTGCCTATGGCAAAAATAGCGGCTGCGTATTGGGCGGCTTTCCTGCACTCTTCAGCTCCCGTTTCAGCGTTCGGGCCTTGAGTGAGAAAGTATTCTGTGCCTTGCGGGATACCCCCTTCTACCATTAAAATGTAATTGTTTTTATGCTTTTCTATGGCGTCATGCAAGCTTTTTTCAGCTTGAAAACCGCTCGCTACCATAATGGTCTCATGGTATTCTAGGTTGATGTAATCAAAGATAATGCTATCAATGGTGGGGTCTGCGCTCCTTAACAAACTTTCGCTACAACCGGTGCATTCGGCCATGTGTAACCAGATCACGGGCAATCTGTTAGCCACTTCCACCGCTTTCAAAGTCAAGGGAGCAAAACTAGCCGGTAACGCCAGAGTCGCACTCATCATGCCCGCCCACTTCAATAAATCGCGCCTGGAAATGCCTGCACCTTTAAACTCGTCTTGCAAGTTTTTATGCTCGTTATGAGCGTTAAACGAACTAACTATATCAAGGCGTTCTTCAATCTTTTGATAGGTCTTTTTTTCATCATAAAACATGACCACTCCTTAACAGAAATTTTGATTATCTTAACATAATAAAAATAATCCAGCTGCAATTGATTGTTTTTTAGCTTTTATTCAGATTGAGAGAATTTCTTTAATATTAAGTTAAGTTTCATTTGGATAGAATTCCCCCCCATTTTATTATAAAAGGAACAAAATGAAAAAAGTACTCATCATTAACGGAGCCAAAGCGTTTGGGCATTCTGGGGGGAAACTCAACGAGGCATTGACCCACCATGCAAAAAAGACTCTAGAATCTTTGGGGCTAGAAGTGGATACAACAATCGTGGATAAAGGCTATGAAACGAGCCAAGAAGTGGAGAAATTCTTTAGCGCTGATGCGACTATTTGGCAAATGCCTGGCTGGTGGATGGGAGAGCCTTGGATCGTGAAAAAATACATTGATGAAGTCTTTAGCACAGGGTATGGGAAGCTTTATGCTAGCGATGGCAGAAGTTCGCAAAACCCCACTAAAAACTACGGGAAAGGGGGCTTGATGCAAGGCAAAAAATACATGTTGAGCTTGACCTGGAACGCTCCCATTGAAGCCTTTAATGACCCTAAGGAATTTTTTGAAGGGGTGGGTGTGGATGTTGTGTATTTGCATTTGCATAAAGCGTTCCAGTTTTTAGGGCTTTCAGCGCTGCCTACTTTTATTTGCAACGATGTGGTAAAAAACCCCCAAATAGAGCAGTATTTTAACTCCCTAACCACGCATTTACACCAAGCTTTTGGCAAGTGAAAATAAGGGTTTTTTAACCCCCATTTTTTTAACCCCCCATTTCTTTGGGGGGCTTGTTTATTCCACAATAAAGTCTCTAGGATTGAGCTCACAGCCCAAGATGAGATCCCTAAGATTACCGCCCACCGTTTGATAACCCGCATTGCTTACAAAGTAGAATCCGCTTTTTTCAAAAGGCACAACAAGAGTGCCATCTCTATTCCTTAATTGCGCTTTTGCTTTATCCCAGTAAATATATCTTTGAGATCCACCGTCTGTGTAGCTTTCAAAGGCTTCTCTGGCGTTTTCTAGCAAATAGTCTATGACAGCACTAGCCAATTCCTTAGCGTTTTTTATTGTTTTCCTTTTCTGATTGGGGAGTTTAACGCTTTGAAGATTATGGGAAGTCAAGTCATCATCAAGGGTTTTACTAATCTCTCTGGTGCGGTATTCTTTAGGCAAATCTTTAAACAATTCCACTTGACAAAATTGATCCGCTAAATATTCGCTCCTGGCCTTCACTTCCTCTATCCCCCAAGAATGGGTGTTATTGACGAAATAGTCGTTTAAATGCAAGGAGCTGTATTGTTCCATAAGCTCTATTTTTTCATCGTAAGATTTGTTGCCAAGCTTTTGATTTTGCCCTGATAAGGTCAGATTCCCAAAATTATCAATATAGTCTTGCTCAAAAGTGAAATAGTCCCCTACCATGTCGCGCCATTCTTGTGTGGGGGTTTTGGGGTAGAAATGCTCTACTTCTAAATTCTCTTCTTTGGGCGGCTCGGCGTTACTTAATTTTTCTATCTCAAGCAGGATGAATTTGCACGCTTGATTTGTTGAATAAGCGTTACGCACCGCAAACGCCGCTTTAATTTTATCGTCATTGGGGAACGCCGCTTGACCAACGCTCTTGCCCAGATAGCGCTTGAGCGCATCGGCTGAAACATTTTCTAGCTGTCTGTATAAAGAATAAAGAACTCTAGTAAGCGTAGGAGAAGAATCTCCGCACACGCTCCTGCGCACGAAGTAGCTGATAAGGATTTGCAAAATTTCGTAGAAATTTTCATAATCTAATTTGCCTTCTTCAAAATCTCTGGTGCAACGCAAAACAAAGGGCTTTGCCACGCCAAATTTGATTTTTACGAGATCTTTAATGTGCAAGCGTAAATTCGCTAACTGCTGCGAGTCTCCACGCTCTAAAAAATAATGATCTCTGTCTAAAAAGATTTGATAGATTCTGCCATACTCACGCATATCGCTCATAAGACCTTGTATATCGTTAGGGAAATTGTCTCTGTGGTGGGCTTTTAGCGTGTAATACACTTCGCGCTCTTGCTCTTTAAATTTATCCTCAAAATAGATTCTCAGATAGGTTTTGATAAAATCATTCAAATCCCTTTCAAGAAGCCAATTTTCTAAAGGAACCCAATAAGTCTCATAAAGATGTCTTTGTTTCTCAGAATTTTCTCCCATCATCAGATAGTTGCGGATAAGATCCAGCCCTTTTAATTGCACGCCTGTAGCGTTAATGCTTTCAAACACCACTTGCGGATCGTCTTCGCCCAACTCTAAGCCTACGGCTACGATTTTAAGCCGCAAAAACGCACTATAAATCTCTTTCTATGCGATAGGATTTTCTGATATAATTGTCAAGCTCTTTGGTGAAAAATTTATAATTATTCTTAATGTGCGATACGCCTTGTATTTCATGCGATCGATTTTGCATGACCAGATCAAAGGCTTCTTTATCGCTTTTAATGGGCTTGAGACGCAGCCTTTGTCCCGTAAGATTGAGAAGATTATCAATCTCTTTTTTTATCCCTTCATTTTGTATCTTTGTCTCTATGGCTTTAAGCAAAAGCATGATGGTGGTAATCCTTTGCTGCCCGTCAATGATGACAAATTCTTGCAATTGTCTTAAGCTCTTTTCATCATCAATCAAATGCAAAATATAAGTGATAGAACCCATGAAATGCGTTTTCTTATTTTGAGAAATACCGACAATATCTTGCAGTAATTTTTCGCAATTTTCTTCTCCCCAAGTGTAGTTTCTCTGATATACAGGGATAGAAAATATCGTGCCTGTTAAGGCAAAAAAGTCGTTAATGGTGCTTTGTGTTACTTTCATCTCTTTTTCCTTTTAAGCCAATTTAGAATCACACCGAGTATTAAATCAAAAAAAAAGAGCTTAAACTTTTGAAAAAACCACAATTTGTGGCCGAATTTATTAAGAAATGGTTATTACTAGGGTATCTCATAAGAATGATACGGCATGAACAAGCGCCCGTAATTAGGATTCACGCGCAATAAATGCTCTTTGAAATTCCCATAATTACGACAGCTTGACTCAAAGCCATTATCGCACGCATACGAGAATAGATCCAAAGCCCTCTGATCGTCTTGAGGCACGCCTAAGCCCTTTTGATACAGCACGCCCAAATTGTTACAGCTCCCCAAAATCCCCCCATCGCATGCCATTTGAAAATATTTCGCCGCATAGTGGTTATTCAAAGGAGCCCCTAAATCCCCATTCGCATAAATCCAGCCTAAATTCGCACACCCCATCATATCCCCAGCGTTACACGCCAAATAATTCAAATCCACTTGACTGAGTTGTGCTTTATCAATGCCATAAATATTATTCACATTAGACATCAAGCCCAGATTATAACACCCCATATCATTCCCATTATCGCATGAAAATTTATAATAACCCATCGCTTTGTAATAATCTTTTGGGACCCCACTCCCGTTAGCAAACATCCACCCCAAATTATTGCATGCGATCATATCCCCCCCTTGACAAGCCACCGCATACAATTGCAAAGCGTTTTCTTTATCGTTTGAATCAGCGTTTTTTTTGTTTTCATACATTTGAGCCAGATTCGCGCAAGCGGTCGCATCGCCTCCACTGCAACCCATTTCATAATAGCGAGCGGCTTTGAGTCTGTTCGTTTGGATCCCTACCCCATTAGCATACATCGCTCCCACTGCAAAACACCCGGTCGCATTACCATTATCGCACGATTGGGAAAAAAGCCTAAAAGCTCCTTGATAATCGCCCTTTTTAGCCAATTCAATACCGGCAGAAAGCTCGTTTTGAGCGTTTTCAGGCGATCCTAATTTGTCTAACAGATTAGAGTTATCGTTTTTAGGGGTGATCTGGGTGTTAGGGCTTGGCGCACCCTTAGCGTTAGCGGGGTTTAATTCAGGGGGCGTGTTTTTTGGGGCTTGATTATTTTCTTCAGCGCCGCTAATCTGTAAGACTAAAAAAACAAGCAATAACAAACTTTTTTTGAGCATTCTTTTAATCCTTAATGCAGGTTTTGATTCAACTCAATTTTTTTCACACTCCTAAAAGCAATCAGCTTACCATTTTGGCTGTTGGAACGAAAATGCACGCCATTTTTCCCAGAAAGCTCTTTGCCTTTGTAAAGATTATTGGCATGTTTTTCTAAACCGCTATTCACTTCTAAAAGCTTTTTAAACTCATTTTCTTCAATTTCTATCACGCTCCCGGCTAATACGGCAACGCCTGCATCCACAATACAGCCATCGCCTAAACTAATTCCTGTAACGCTATTAGCCCCTAGCAAACAATTTTTCCCGATGCTAATAGGGTTGTTATTCCCTCCGCTTAAAACGCCTAAAACGCTCGCTCCTCCACCAATATCAGTGCCTGCTCCAACCACCACCGATGAAGAAATACGCCCCTCATTCATGCACACTCCCATAGCCCCTGCGTTAAAATTCACATAACTAGCCCCAGGCATTTGAGTGTAACCACCGGTCCCTAAATATGCCCCAAAGCGCGTTTTTGAGCTGTCCAATAAGCGGATATTATCAAACTCAGGGATTAATTGCATCAAATAGCGCGGGAATTTATCTATAAAATCAATATTAGGGAAATTGCCTTGCATTTTTAAAGCCACTTCGTTCATTCTAAGCCATTCTAATTCATAAGGCTTGTTACCGCTCCAAGCCGCATTAGAAAGCTGGCTAAAAATACCCTCTAAATTCAAACTCCTCAAAGGGGCTTTACCTAAAGAGAGCGCTAAAAGTTTCATATACGCACTCTCCACGCTCTCGCAAGGCTTATCTTCATACAAAATCACCAAGCGATAAAGAGACTCCCCACCGCTATTTTTCAAACGATTTTCTTCTAAAGCCTTTAAAAGTGCTAAAACCACTTGGATGTTTTTATGAGCCATTTTATTAGAATAGGCTTCATTCAAAAAGGGCGTATAAAAATCCAGTGCTTTTAACACAAAACTTTCATCAATCTCAATGACGCACTCGCTCGCGCTCTCTTTTAGGATTTTTTCTTTTGAAAACGCGTTGCAAAACACCGCATAAGAGCCTAGATTTTCATCTTTCCAATTCAAAACAGGGTAAGTGGCGCATAAAATCTTTTTAGAAATTGGGGCAATGTCCAATCTGGCAATGCCAAAGCCTAAAGGCTCTTTATAGTGGTTAGATTGCTGGTAGTTGCTCACAAAATTTTTAAACTTATTTATCATGCCTAATCCTTTAAACTTTTTTCTCTTTCTTTAGCTAAATTTTCCACTTCTATCACAAAAGTTTCAAACAAATCCTTTTCAGCCAGTTTGTGAATGACTTTACCCTCTTTAATGATCAAACCGCTGCGATTCCCAAAAGCGATCGCCATGTCTGCATGCTTGGCTTCACCTAAAGCATTCACCACGCAACCCATCACGCTAATGTCTAAAGGGGTTTTAATGTGGCTTAGGCGTTTTTCTACCTTGCTCGCCATATCCACTAAATTAGCTTCAATGCGCCCGCAAGTGGGGCAAGAAATCAAATTAATCCCTTCTTTCAAACGCCCGCTATGGCGTAAAATCGCTCTAGCCACTTTGATTTCATTTTCTAATTCCCCTGTGATGGATATGCGCATCGTATCCCCAATGCCCTCCATTAAAAGCCCCCCTAAAGCCATAGCGGATTTGATACTAGAACTAAAAAGATTGCCCGCTTCAGTAACTCCTAAATGGAAAGGATAAACCACAAGAGGGCGCAACATTCTATAAGCTTGCATGGTGCGCACCACATCGCTCGCTTTTAAAGAAATCTTAAAATCAGTAAAATCCAAATCTTCTAAAAGTTTGGCGTTATACAAAGCGCTTTCTACCATGCCTTTTGGGGTGGGTCCGTATTTTTGATCAAACTGCTTTTCTAAACTTCCGGCATTCACGCCAATCCTTATAGGAATATTTTTTTCTTTACAAGCATCAACCACCGCTTTGATTTTGTCTTTAGAGCCGATGTTCCCGGGGTTAATCCTAATCGCATCCACGCTTTGAGCGGCAATGAGAGCGAATTTATAATGGAAATGAATATCAGCGATTAAAGGCAAAGGAGACACTTTTTTCAATTCTTTTAAGGCTAGGGCGTCCTTTTCATTACTCACCGCCACCCTCACTAAATCAGCCCCAGCGAGTTTGAGTCTGTCAATTTGATTTTTAGTGCTTTCAATATCAGCGGTTTTACTAAAAGTCATGCTTTGCGTGCTTATAGGAGCATCACCCCCTATGGCCACGCTACCGATAAAAATTTGCTTGGTCTTAACTCTGTTTTCTAGCATTAAATCTCATTCATCAGTTAAATTCTTATGCGCTATTATACTCTTTTATGCTCTCTCTTTTATGTTCTCTTTGGCTCTTTTTTAGCGTTTTCAATGATAAACGCTTAAATTTTAGGTAAGATTAACTATTCCATTTTAAGATTAAAGTAACCCTATGACCTTTAAGCCTTATCCTTTTGAACGATTAAGAGCCTTGTTTAAAGAGATCACCCCTAAAAAAAGGGGGCTAGATTTAGGCATCGGCGAGCCGCGATTTGAAACGCCCAAATTCATTCAAGACGCTCTTAAAAGCCACACCCATTCGCTCAATATCTACCCTAAAAGCGCGTTTGAAGAGAGTTTGAGAGCAGCTCAAAGAGGTTTTTTTAAACGCCGTTTTAAAATAGAACTGAAAGAAAACGAGTTAGTCTCCACGCTAGGATCTAGGGAAGTGTTATTCAATTTCCCTAGTTTTGTTTTATTTGACTATCAAAACCCCACTATCGCCTACCCCAACCCCTTTTATCAAATCTATGAAGGATCAGCCCAATTCGCTAGAGCTAAAAGCCTTTTAATGCCTTTAGTTAAAGAAAATGATTTCACTCCAAGCTTGAATGAAAAAGAGTTGCAAGAAGTGGATTTAGTGATCTTAAATTCCCCTAACAACCCCACCGGAAGAACCCTTTCTTTAGAAGAATTGATCGCTTGGGTCAAACTCGCTTTAAAACATGATTTTATTTTAATCAATGATGAATGCTATAGTGGAATTTATGAAAATACGCCTCCCCCTTCGCTTTTAGAAGCTTGCATGCTTGTTGATAATAAAGCGTTTAAAAATGTTTTGGTTATCCATTCGCTCTCCAAACGCTCTAGCGCTCCAGGGCTAAGGAGTGGTTTTATCGCTGGGGATAGCAGCATTTTAGAAAAATACAAAGCGTTTCGCGCTTATTTAGGCTATACGAGCGCTAATGCGATCCAAAAGGCTAGTGAAGCGGCTTGGCTAGATGATACGCATGCAGAATTTTTCCGCAATATTTATGCGGATAATTTGAAACTAGCGCGAAAAATCTTTAAAAACACGCTCATTTATCCTTATAGTTTTTATGTGTATCTGCCTGTTAAAAAGGGCGAAAATTTTGCAAAAACGCTTTATCAAAACGAAGGCATTACTACTTTACCGGCTTTGTATTTAGGGCGTAATCACATCGGCGCTGATTGCGTGCGTTTAGCCCTTGTCTATGACACTCCCCTTTTAGAAAAGCCTTTAGAAATCATAGAAACTTATCGAGAAAATCATGCTTGAAACCCCAAAAGTTTTACTCAAAAACCTGCAAGATTGCAAGATCCATTTTATCGGTATAGGGGGGATTGGCATTTCAGGCTTAGCCAAATACCTTAAAGCGCAAGGGGCTACAATCAGCGGCTCTGATATTGCCATAAGCCCCAGCGTTAAGTATTTGAAAGCTTTAGGCGTAGAAATTAATATCCCGCATGATCCAAAGGCGATTGATAATCAAGATGTCATCATCCATTCAGCCATTATTAAAGAGGACAATACAGAAATACAAAGGGCTAAGGAATTAGAAATCCCTATTTTGTCTCGTAAAGACGCTTTGTATTCCATCCTTAAAGACAAGCGCGTTTTTAGCGTGTGCGGGGCTCATGGAAAAAGCAGTATCACTGCCATGTTAAGCGCGATTTTCCCCTTTTTTGGAGCGATTATTGGGGCGCATTCTAAAGAGTTTAATTCCAATGTGCGAGAGAGCGCGAACATGAGCTTGGTTTTTGAAGCGGATGAGAGCGATTCAAGTTTTTTATTTTCTAACCCTTATGCCGCGATTGTGCCTAACACAGAGCCAGAACATTTGGAGCATTATGGCCACGATTTAGAGCGCTTTTTCTCCGCTTATGGATATTTTTTAGACCATGCTCAAAAAAGAGTGATCTATAAAGAAGATCCTTTTTTAAAAAACTATTCTAAAGACGCTATTGTTTTAGAAAAAAAAGACATTCGCAATATTCAATACATTTTAAAAGACGGCGAGCCTCACACTTCATTTGAATTGAAAGATTTGGGGGCTTTTTTGGTGTGGGGGTTAGGCGAACATAACGCCACGAATGCGAGTTTGGCGATTTTAAGTGCTTTAGATGAATTGAATTTAGAAGAAATTAGAAATAATTTATTGAATTTCAAAGGCATTAAAAAACGCTTTGATATTTTGCAAAAAAACGCGCTCGTCCTCATTGATGATTACGCCCACCACCCCACTGAAATCAGCGCCACTTTAAAAAGCGCTAGGATTTATGCTAACTTATTGAACACGCAAGAAAAGATTGTAGTGATCTGGCAAGCGCACAAATATTCTCGCTTAATGGATAATTTAGAAGAGTTTAAAAAATGTTTTTTAGAGCATTGCGACAGGTTGATCATTTTACCCGTTTATAGCGCGAGTGAAGTTAAAAAAGACATTGATTTGAAAGCCCATTTTAAGCATTATAACCCCACCTTTATAGACAGGGTGCGTAAAAAGGGGGATTTTTTAGAGCTATTAGTCAATGATAATGTAATAGAAACGATCAAAAAAGGCTTTGTGATAGGCTTTGGAGCGGGGGATATTACCTATCAATTGAGAGGCGAAATGTAATGGGCGTAGCGGTTGTTTTATTTTTAACGCTAGTTTTATTGTTTTTGGTTTTAAGGGATTTTGGTTTAGCAAGCCCTAAACAAAAACTTGTAGCTTTTTTAATCGTAGGGATTATAGGAGCAAGCATAAGCGTTTATACTTATAAACAAAACCAACAAAACCAACAAGAAATCGCTTTGCAAAGAGCGTTTTTAAGGGGGGAAACCTTGTTGTGTAAAGGCATTAAAGTGGATAACCAAACCTTTAATTTAGTGAGCGGGACTTTGAGCTTTTTAGGTAAAAAACAAACCCCTATGAAAGATGTTCTTGTGGATTTGGATTCTTGTCAGACGCTTCAAAAAGATCCCTTAATCCAACCCTAATGATGAATAATAATACCCCACCCAAACCACTAGAAGAAAGCCTGGATTTAAAAGAGTTTATCGCTCTTTTTAAAACCTTTTTTGCAAAAGAAAGAGATTCTATTGTTTTAGAAAGCGATCTCAAACAGGCTTTCACTTATTTAAACGAAGTGGATGCGATCGGTTTGATCGCCCCTAAAAGCGTGAAAGAAAGCGATCTTATTGTCATTAAACTCACTAAATTAGGAACGCTCCATTTAGATGAAATCCATGAGATTGTCAAACGATTGCACTACATTGTCATTTTACAAAACACTTTTAAAACTTTCACGCATTTAAAATTTCATGAACGCCTTAACGCTATTGTCCTGCCCCCATTTTTTAATGATCTCATCGCTTTATTTGATGATGAAGGAAAAATCAAACAAGGGGCTAACGCTACCCTAGACGCTTTGAATGAAAGTTTGAACCGCCTTAAAAAAGAGAGCGTAAAAATCATTCGCCATTACGCGCGCTCTAAAGAGCTTGCCCCTTATTTAGTGGATACGCAAAGCCACCTTAAACATGGTTATGAATGTCTTTTATTGAAAAGCGGGTTTTCTAGTGCGATTAAAGGCGTTGTGCTAGAAAGGAGCGCTAATGGCTATTTCTATCTTTTGCCTGAAAGCGCGCAAAAAATCGCACAAAAAATCGCGCAAATTGATAATGAAATAGATTACTGTATTGTTGAAATGTGTCAAACTCTAAGCCATAGCTTGCAAAAACACCTTTTATTTTTAAAATTCCTTTTTAAAGAATTTGATTTTTTAGACAGCTTGCAAGCGCGGCTTAATTTCGCTAAAGCCTACAATTTAGAATTTGTCATGCCAAGCTTTTCTCAAAAAAAAATGATTTTAGAAGACTTTTCGCACCCCATTTTAAAAGAGCCAAAGCCCTTAAATTTGAAATTTGAAAAATCAATGCTCGCTGTTACCGGCGTGAATGCGGGCGGGAAAACCATGCTCTTAAAATCGCTTTTAAGCGCGGCTTTTTTAAGCAAGCACCTCATTCCTATGAAAATCAACGCTCATCATTCCATTATCCCCTATTTTAAAGAAATCCACGCCATTATTAATGACCCTCAAAACAGCGCGAACAATATCTCTACTTTTGCAGGCAGAATGAAGCAATTTAGCGCTCTTTTACCCAAAGAAAACATGCTGTTAGGCGTTGATGAAATTGAGTTAGGGACTGACGCTGATGAAGCGAGCAGCTTGTATAAAACCCTGCTAGAAAAATTGCTTAAACAAAACAACCAAATCATTATCACCACGCACCACAAACGCCTGAGCGTGTTAATGGCAGAAAACAAGGAAGTGGAATTACTAGCCGCTCTTTATGATGAAGAAAAAGAACGGCCCACTTACACTTTTTTAAAAGGGGTTATTGGCAAAAGCTATGCGTTTGAAACCGCTTTGCGCTATGGCGTGCCGCATTTTTTGATTGAAAAAGCGAAAGCTTTCTATGGCGAAGACAAAGAAAAATTGAATGTTTTGATTGAAAATTCCAGCGCGTTAGAAAGGGAATTGAAGCAAAAAAATGAAAATTTAGAGAACGCTTTAAAAGAGCAAGAAGATTTAAAAAACGCATGGCTTTTAGAAAGGGAAAAACAAAAAGAAATCTTTCACAATAAAAAATTGGAATTGGAAAAATCCTACCAACAAGCCCTAAATATCTTAAAAAGCGAAGTCGCTTCAAAAGACACCAGCTCCATGCATAAAGAAATCCATAAAGCGAGCGAAATTTTAAACAAGCATAAAACAAGCCAGGAGATCCCACAAACGATAACGAGCTTTCAAACTAATGAAAAAGTGCGCTATAAAAATGAAAGCGTGCTGATTGTGCAAATTTTAGACAAGGGCTATTATTGGATAGAAACTGAGCTTGGCATGCGTTTGAAAGCGCATGGGAGTTTGTTGAAAAAAATCCAAAAACCCCCTAAAAACAAATTCAAACCCCCTAAAACAATCATTCCTAAACCCCAAAAAGCGAGCTTGCACCTTGATTTAAGAGGACAACGCAGCGAAGAAGCCCTGGATTTACTAGACGCTTTTTTAAACGACGCGCTTTTAGGGGGTTTTGAAGAAGTGCTTATTTGCCATGGCAAGGGGAGCGGGATTTTAGAAAAGTTTGTGAAAGAATTTTTAAAAAACCACCCTAAAGTGGTAAGCTTTAGCGACGCTCCCATTAATTTAGGCGGTAGTGGGGTTAAAATCGTTAAATTGTAGTTTTTGGTGCTTTTTTATGGGGAATCAATACAAAAATCCGCTTTAAACTATAAAGCCATTTCACACCAACACCCAATGAGAACAAAGCCTTTTTAAAAGAGAGCGTTAAAAAGGGTTTTTAAGCTTCATTGAGCCAAAACCCTTAAAAATCTTTAGCCTTGATAGGCTTTTATCGCTTTCTCTAAAACCTTAATCGCGCTCTCTTTGTTTTCAAACCCCTTGACTTTCACCCATTTATTAGGCTCTAAATCCTTGTAAGTTTCAAAAAAATGTTTGATTTTATCTAAAGTGTGTTTGGATAAATCATTAATATCTTTGACATAGGAATGCGTGGGATCAATCTTATCTATGGGTAAAGCGAGCAATTTTTCATCCATTCCGCTTTCATCTTCCATGTTCAAAACCCCAACCAAGCGCGCTTTCACCACGCTCCCGGCTTGAAAAGCCACATCGCTTAAAACAAGCACATCTACAGGGTCGCCATCAGATCCTAAAGTGTTAGGCACAAAACCATAATTTGCGGGGTAATTTTGTGCTCCATAAAGCACCCTATCCACCATTAAAGCCCCGCTTTCTTTATCCAATTCATACTTGATATTAGAATGCTTAGATATTTCAATCACCACGCACAAAGCGTTAGCGTCATGGCTTACTTCTAATTGGTCTAAATTCATTGCAATCTCCTTTGAATAATAAAAAGACTTATTCTAACATAAAGCCCGCTCTTTTTAACCCTCTTTAGGGGTTTTTAAATGATCGTATTGTTTGCTGTATTTGTGAAACGCCCTCAAACACTTTCTAGTGTTTAATTGATCATAAAAAAGATTATCAAAATAAGATTTTTTAGGGGGTTTTAATGAAATGTCAGGCTTTTTCGCATTTTGGATGGTGCTATTAAAAGCATGCTTGTTTAAAGAAACAGGGCAAGGCACATAGGTAAAATTAGCAATATCATGGTAAGTGGGGTTGTTTATGAACATATCCACCGGCTCTATGATTTTAAAACGCTCTGTGGCTTCTATAAAAGTTTTAGCGCCCTTAGGCGTGAGATAGTATCCGGCCGTAGTGGCCACATACACGCTAGTGAGGTAAAAATGCTCTAAAAATAGCGCCTCTTTTTCGCTATCAGCACGCCTTTCTAAAAAGGTCTCTTTGATGTTTGCCTCCTTTGCTAATAAGGATTCGTATTTTCCTGTGAGATCATCGTATTTTCCTGTGAGATCATCGTATTTTCCTGTGAGATCATCGTATTTTCCTGTGAGATCATCGTATTTTCCTGTGAGATCATCGTATTTTCCTGTGAGATCATCGTATTTTCCTGTGAGATCATCGTATTTTGCCACGAGTTGCTTATACACTTCTGTCCGAGCTAAAACATTTCCAATGAAGCGGTTGAGTTTTCTTTTAACTTTTTTAAACACCACTTGGTTAAAAGAGGTTTTTGGGGGCGCTATTTTGCAAGACTCAGATAGTTCTTTAGAGTCTTGTTGCGTTTCAGTAATAAAATCTTGTTGCGCATCTTGCGTGGAATTGGGGGGGGGATAACTTCATGGTTTTCAACGGGTGTCTCTCCCACGAAAGCCTCAATCTCTGCATGATCTTCAATAGGTGCTTCAACCTCTGTATAGATAGGGAGAGCGGACAAATTGGTCTTATGGCCTCCCCAATAATGCCCGTAGAGTCTCACAAAATCAAAAGGACTTTTCAGGCAATCTTCTAGGGCTTGCATAAAGTTAGACTCTAGCGCTACATCATCTTCTAAAATAACGACCGGTTGGTTTGTTTTGACGCATTCTTTCCATAAAAGATAATGGCTTAAATAGCATCCAAATTCTTGGGGTAACAATTCTCCACAACAATAATCAGAATGGAACCAATCGGATTTTAACATACTTTGTGCATCATAAAGCTCTTGAACGAATTTTTCAAAATCTTCGTGTTTAGGGCTAATAGCGTCAAAGATTTGAAAAACACAACGCCCTTTAAATTTCTCATTGGATTCTGAAACGAGTTTTTCAGTATCTGAACGCCTTTGACTTTCTTTTAAAGAAATGATATAGACACCAATCACAGCTTATTCTCCTTGAGAGCGCATTTTAATTCCTAAAAGACAAGATGTATTCTTGCATTTCGCCCACAATCTCTTCAACGCTTCTTTCGCCATTGATCGCTTTATACACCTTCTTATTCTTGTAAAAATTTTGGATCTCAACCAACGGATTTAAAAACACCCGCATGCGGTTATGAAACACCATCTCGTTGTCATCAGCCCCCCTAGAGCGCCCTAAAACCCTTTCTTTAGCGGTGTTTTCACTCACTTTTACTTCAATCACGCTTTTTAAAATCACTTCGTTTTGAGCGTTCAATTCCTTATCCAAAGCCTGCATTTGTTCCACGCTCCTAGGATAGCCATCAATTAAAATAATCCCTTTTTCAGAGCTTTTAATCGCTGAAAGGATCGTTTCTACTACAATTTCTAAAGGCACTAATTCGCCTTGAGAAGTGAATTTCTCAATCAATAAGCCTCGTTCGGTCTTTTTAGCGCTCTCAGCCCTTAGTAAATCCCCGGTAGAAAAATGAGCGATTTTTCCGCTGTTATTCTTAGCGATAAGCTCTGCATCAGTGGTTTTACCACTCCCTGGGGCTCCAATAATCAAAAATAATTGTTTCATATCATATCCTTTTAAATTATTTTCTTAAGCGAATGTGTAATTCTCTTAGTTGCTCTTCATTAATGGGGCTAGGAGCGTCAGTCAATAAACATGAAGCTTTTTGCGTTTTAGGGAAAGCGATCACATCTCTAATGCTATTGGATTTGGTCATTAACATGATCAAGCGATCAAAGCCTATCGCAAAGCCCCCATGAGGAGGAGCGCCAAACTTTAGCGCTTCCAGTAAAAAGCCAAATTTCTTTTGTGCTTCCTCTTCGTTGATATTGATTTTTTCAAAGACTTTTTTTTGTATTTCTTCTTTATGGATCCTAATGCTCCCCCCACCAAGCTCCACGCCATTAAGCACCACATCATACGCATGCGCTTCAATCTCTTCTAAATCTTTGCATTCTATATTTTTAGGCATCGTGAAAGGGTGGTGCGCAGCATGATAGCCGTTTTCAGTTTTTTCAAACATGGGGAAATTGACTACCCATAAGAAATTCAAAGCGTCTTTATCAATCAAATCAAGCGTTTCAGCCACCTTCAAGCGCAAACGCCCCATGTAATCTAACACGATTTTTTTATCCCCGGCCCCGAAAAAGACAATATCCCCAATTTGTGCACCAGTTTTTTCTAAAATATTCTTAAGCCCCTTTTCGCTTAAAAATTTAACTAAAGGCCCTTTAATCCCGTCTTCTTTAATTTGCAAATACGCCAAGCCTTGAGCCCCAAATTGGCGCACAAATTCTTCTAATTCTTTTAAAACGCTACGGCTAAAAACCGCATCAGCCCCCTTAACATTCAAAGCTTTAATGCGTTTGTTTTTAGGATCTTGCGCGATATTAGAAAAAATAGCGTTTGAGCTGTCCATAAAACAATCCCCCACTTCTATTAAAGGCAATTCAAAGCGTAAATCCGGCTTATCGCTCCCGTAATTTTCCATCGCTTCCTTATAAGGCATGCGTTTAAAAGGTTTAGAAATATGATGCCCAATCGTTTTAAAAATCTCTTGCAACAAATCTTCCACCACGCCCATCACATCATTTTCACTACAAAAACTCATTTCCGCATCAATTTGCGTGAATTCTGGTTGCCTGTCCGCTCTCAAATCTTCATCTCTAAAGCAACGAGCGATTTGAAAATACCTGTCCATTCCCCCCACCATTAAAAGCTGTTTGAACAATTGCGGGCTTTGGGGGAGCGCGAAAAATTCGCCCTCATGCACCCTGCTTGGCACTAAATAATCCCTAGCCCCCTCAGGCGTGGTTTTAGACAAAATGGGGGTTTCAATCTCTAAAAAGCCCTTTTGAGCTAAAGCGTTACGAGTGATAAGAGCCACTTCGCTGCGCAATTTAAAGATTTCATAAGCGTTCAAAGAGCGTAAATCCAAATAACGGTATTTCAAGCGCAAATCTTCATTCACATTTTTATTGCCAATTTCAATCGGTGGGGTAGCGCTTTTATTTTCAATGACTAACTCTTCTAAAACAATTTCAATTTTACCGGTCTTTAGTTTAGGGTTTTCTAACCCAGGTCCTCTCAAACGCGCTTTTCCTTTAGCCACTAGCACAAATTCGCTCCTAACTTCTAAAGCCTTTCCATAAGCCTTAGAGCTAGGATCACAAACCAGTTGCACTAAACCGCTTTTATCCCTTAAATCAATAAAAACCACGCCTCCATGGTCTCTATAGGTGTTACACCACCCAGCCACTTTGATGATTTTACCCACATCTTTTTCACTAATTTCTGTGCAGAAATGACTTCGCATGTTTTATCCCTTTAAATTAAAACAAAAATTAAATTTATGAAAGCGTTTTTTTAAGCATTTCATGGATTTCAAGAATGTTAGATTTTACCACAAAACCATCCGCTTCTAAAGATTGGGCTAATTGGCGATTAGAATCGCTGCTCATGGACGAATTGATAATCACAGGAATGTGTTCAGTTCTGCTATCAGCTTTAATGGTTTTTAGCACTTCAAACCCTGAAATAACAGGCATTTCTAAATCCGTAATGACCACGCCGACCTGTTGGTAATGCTCTTTTTCATACAAATAATCCAACAATTCTCTCCCGTTTGGAAAGGCTAAATAACGCAATTCTAAAGTTTGAACGATTTTTTCTAGGGTTTTAAGAGCACTCAAGGAGTCTTCAGCGATTAAAATGAGTTTTTGGCTCTGAATGGCTTCTATGCAACGCAAAGTCAAATCGTCTAAATCTTTCAAGCTAGGGAAAACATCGCTAATCATCTTTTCCACATCTAAGATTTGCACCACCCGTTCTTCATCAAAACGAGTGATAGCGCTAATCTTACCCTCTCCACTAACGCCTTGTTTGTCCCCAGCGCTAATTTCAGTCCAATTTTTATGAATGATCCTTTCAATTTTTAAAACCTTTAGAGCGATGGAGTGGTTAGAAAAATGGCACACAATCACCAAATTATGGTCATCTTTAACGCTGTATTCTTTTAAATTGCGACCTAAATCATGAGCGTTATAATGCAACCACCTTTTCACATCCACTAAAGGGATAGACTCGCCCCTAACGCTAAGAAATCCAAGCATCACGCCATCATTCCCCCCAAGAATCTCTGTAACCTCCCCATCATAATAAATAATTTCTCGGATCTTAAAAATGTTCATGCCATAAAGTTGGGCGTCTTTTTCTTCATCTAATCTAAAACACAGAAATTGCGCTTCGCTGTTTAAATGCAACGAAGTCGTTTGGTCAATGCCTCTTGCCACCTAATTTCCCCTAAGCCCTATCAAAGATTAAATGCTATAATACTACCCTAATTTAGTTTAAAAGGTTTTAAGAAACATGATAAAAAACCAAAAAGAATATTTAGAAAGAATTAAATATTTAAACACCCTATCGCACCATTATTACAACCTTGATGATCCCATCGTAAGCGATGCAGTCTATGATGAACTTTATCAAGAATTAAAAGCTTATGAAGAAAAAAACCCTAATAACATTCAAGCTCATTCCCCTACCCAAAAAGTGGGGGCTATTACCACCAGTTTGTTCAAGAAAAACCCCCATTTAATGCGGATGTGGAGCTTAGATGATGTGTTCAATCAAAGCGAATTGCAAGCGTGGTTGCAACGCATTTTAAAGGCTTATCCTAGCGCTTCGTTCGTGTGTTCGCCCAAACTTGATGGGGTTTCACTCAATCTTTTGTATCAACATGGCAAGCTAGTGAGCGCGACCACTAGGGGCAACGGCTTAGAAGGGGAATTAGTTAGCGCAAACGCCAAACACATCGCTAATATCCCCCACGCTATCGCTTATAATGGAGAAATAGAAATCAGGGGCGAAGTGATCATTTCTAAAGAGGATTTTGACGCTTTAAATCAAGAGCGCTTAAACGCTAATGAACCCCTATTCGCTAACCCTAGAAATGCCGCATCAGGGAGTTTGAGGCAGCTTGATAGTGCAGTCACTAAAAAGCGTAAATTGCAATTCATCCCTTGGGGCGTGGGCAAGCATTCTTTAAATTTCCTAAGCTTTAAGGAGTGTTTGGATTTTATTGTCTCGCTAGGTTTTAGCACTATTGAATACTTAAGCCTAAACAAAAACCACCAAGAAATAGAAGAAAATTACCACACCCTGATTAGAGAAAGGGAGGGCTTTTTTGCCCTTTTAGACGGCATGGTGATCGTTGTGAATGAATTGAAGATTCAAAAGGAGCTAGGCTACACGCAAAAATCCCCTAAATTCGCTTGCGCTTATAAATTCCCGGCTCTAGAAAAACACACAAAAATTGTAGGAGTCATTAACCAAGTGGGGCGCAGCGGAGCAATCACACCGGTCGCTATCTTAGAACCTGTAGAAATTGCTGGAGCTATGATTACCAAAGCGACCTTGCACAATTATTCTGAAATTGAAAAAAAGAATATCATGCTCAATGATAGGGTTGTCGTCATTAGAAGCGGCGATGTGATCCCTAAAATCATCAAACCTTTAGAATCTTATAGAGACGGCTCGCAACACAAAATCATACGCCCCAAAGTTTGCCCTATATGTTCGCATGAGCTTTTGTGCGAAGAGATTTTTACTTATTGTCAAAACCTTAATTGCCCGGCAAGGTTGAAAGAAAGCTTGATCCATTTTGCTTCTAAAGACGCTTTAAACATTCAAGGCTTGGGCGATAAAGTCATAGAACAACTTTTTGAAGAAAAACTCATTTTTAACGCCCTGGATTTGTATGCTTTAAAATCAGAAGATTTAATGCGGCTAGACAAATTCAAAATCAAAAAAGCTCAAAATCTATTAGACGCTATTCAAAAAAGCAAAAACCCTCCCTTATGGCGTTTGATTAATGCTTTAGGGATTGAACATATTGGCAAGGGAGCGAGTAAAACGCTAGCCAGATACGGCTTAAAGGTGTTAGAAAAAAGCGAAGCCGAGTTTTTAGAAATGGAAGGCTTTGGGGTGGAAATGGCGCGCTCTTTAGTCAATTTTTACGCGAGCAATCAGGAATTTATCCGATCATTATTTGATTTGTTGGTCCCTAAAAACAGCGATACGGCTGAAGAAAAGCAAAAAAGCTCTTCTGTTTTCCATAATAAAACGATTGTTTTAACCGGCACGCTTTCTAAACCACGGCAAGAATACGCTCAAATGTTAGAAAATTTAGGGGCAAAAATTTCTTCAAGCGTGAGCGCTAAAACCGATTTTTTAATCGTTGGAGAAAATGCCGGATCAAAACTCGCTCTAGCACAAAAACATGGAGTGAGTGTTTTGAATGAAGAAGAATTATTAAAGCGCCTTAAAGAATTTGATTAAAATTAAAATCAAATATCCAGTTACATTCTAAAGAAAAATTCCAATTTTCATTCTTAATGAATTTACTCACAAGATCCTATTTTATAGTAGAATGCAAAAAATAGAGACATTTTAAGGAGCAATGATGGAACACCATAAAGCACACACAACCATTCAGGCTTTACAAGCAAAACGCAAAAAGTTGCTAACAGAATTAGCTGAGTTAGAAGCAGAAATAAAAGTGAGCAGCGAACGAAAGAGCAGTTTTAACATTTCGCTCTCGCCCAGTTTGTTAGCTGAAATAGAAGAGATAGAATACGAAGAAAAAATAAGTAAAGAGCGAAGAATCAATTACAGCGTTTTACTCTCGCCTAGTTTTATGGCTAAAGTGGATGAATACATGAAAGAAAAGGGTTTTTCTAACCGCTCGCTTCTCTTTGAAAAAGCGTTGGAGTTTTATATGTTAAAACACTCATAAAACCAATAACGGACAAAAAACGAGAGGGTATTTAGGGTTTTGATAATGAAAATCAAAAACTCCGTTTCTCTAGTTTTTTAGGGTCTTTCTTATTTAAAACCTTAGCTTTAGCTTTGTCTGTTTTTTGGAGTTGAAACGCTTTTTAAAATCGTTTTATGCGATTAGAGCGTATCTATCAGTAATGCCTTTGGCTCGCTTTAACAAAGATCAGTTAATTTTTTAGCAACACTACGCTAAATAAAACCATCATTTGAATACAATGAACCTAGATGGGATTTTAAATCATTTCTATCAAAGGGGATTTTATGATTTCTAATATCCACATCACGCCCACAAAAGCCACATTTAAAAAATTTAAAAACGCCTTAAACATTCATGATTTTTCATTTAAAAATAATGTTAGCACAGCTATTATTGGAGCAAACGGGTCGGGGAAATCAACCTTAATTAACACTATTTTGAGGATTAAATCAGACTTTGATATTGAAGCAAAAAACAACAACATTGCACACTACAATAATATTATTCCAAAACAAGAAAATCTAGGAGTTGTTTCTAGCTTATTAAACTATCCGCCTGGATTGAGTGCAAATGACTTGCTTAAATTCTATCAATTTTTTCATAAAAACTGCTCTCTTATCTTGTTTGAAAACAATCTTTTAAATAAAACCTATGAACATTTTTGAGTGAAGGACAAAAACAACGATTAAAAATCGATTTAGCTCTTAGTTATTACCCAGAATTGGTTATTATGGATGAACTAGAAATGAGCTTAGAGCAAGATGCTATCACAAAACTCTCAAATCTGATTAAGCTACGCAACACTAAAGAGCTTACAAGTATTATTGCTACCCATGACCCTATTGTTCTAAAGAGTTGCGAATGGGTTTTAATCCTTAAGAATGGAGCCATCCACAAACGAACCTTTAGAGTCCGTATTGGAATTTATATCAATCCATTTTAGCTTCAAGGATGAACCAACCACAAAAGATATTTATTGTTGCTCTTAAAGAATATTTAATGGGTGCAATTTTGAATATTTTAAGGCTTGAAATCAAGTTTTATCTCACCAATAAGTGCTTCTTTTGGGGTTTATTAGCATCTTTTCAAGTTCGTTATTTTGCTTTTGTTTAGCTATTTTTGTAGCTAAAACTTTTCAAGGAACGGATGTTATGCTCGTGTTATTGATTCCAACATTCTTTATTGTTGCTAGTGTCATCCTCTTTTTATTGAGCGCTAATCGCATGCTATTTATCCCTAAAGAACGCATGCGTTAAGCTAAATCCCACCATTGATTCGTTTAATGGCTCAAAAAGGGGTAAGCCCCCTACTTTTAAAACGCTAAACGCATTCCAATATTTCCGGTGATGTTGATCATTTTGTAATCCAATCCAAACCTAGCCCCCACCCCAGCATTCACATAAAAGCTTTTAAACAACCTCACTTCCCCACCTGTAGTGATGTTCGCAAAAGTGTTATAAAGCTCGCCTTTCCTGTAACTCAAAGTATTGTCACCAATGAAACGCACCAATTTATCCCCCATTGATCGCACAAGTAAATCCCTACCAATGCCGCTAATCGCATAAAAATAAGAGTTTGTGTTAAAATAATGGCGGTTCTCAAAAGCAAAATCAATCGTTAAAACGGATTTTTTAGACGGATCCGCATTCGCTTTAAACTGGCTATAGAGCGCGTTATCCATCACCCCATCTAAACCGGTCATACCGATATAATAATACCTTAGGCTAATTTGAGGTTTGATAATCACGCTCTTGTTTTTAAACATGAAATCATACCCGTAATTGACTCTTGCGTTCGTCGTCCATGTGTTGTAATTATAAGACTGGTTGATCATAGAAAGCAAAGTGTCGTTGGAACTGATTTGGGTTTTATTAGCCCCCCAAGTTTCATTAACGCTAAAAGTTAGCTCGCTCTTTTTGATAAAGGCTCTCGCATACAAGCCCACATCCACATTATCCGATTTAGAACTAGTGATGCGTTCATAAAACCCGCTATACCCATAAGCCGCATACCCTCCAACAATCACACCCTTAATGAATCTGTCATAGCCCACATTGATACCATAGAGCGTTCCTGTGCCATTTCCCACAAAGCTCACACCCCCAACGCCGGTCGCCCAAAGATTATTTTTTAATTTATCCCTTTGAGAGTATTTTAAAATCACATCCATCGCGTTAGGGACAGCGTCAGCAAATCTTTGGTTTTTAAGACTGCTCAAGCGTTCGCTAAAATCCGTTGAGTCAAAGGAAGCGAAATTAGAAAGCTTGGCTAAACGCCCCATTTGTTGCGTGTAAGTGTTGAGCTGTAAAACATCGGTGGAGTTGTTTTTAAGATTAGAGTTAGTAAGCATGCCTAAAGCGCTGGTAATATCTTTCATTAAAGTAACAATGTGTTCAGTGGAATTGTCTTGCAAATAATAAGGAGCGAACAAGGGATTACCCCCTTTAGCCACAAAAAGCGCATTCAGCCACATAATGGAATTATTGCCCGCAGATTTGATCGCATTCAAACCAATGCTACCTTGAATGTATTTGATGTAATACTCCAAACTAGGGGCTTGAATGTTAATGGGTTTATCAGAGACGGTAACTTGAACTTTATCATAAAGGATAGATGAATACACCATTTGCCCTTGATCATCTTTAAAACTTACCACAAGACCCCCATCTTTAATATTGACCGGCTGGTTGTCATAGCTTAACGAATCGCCATTCAATTGCATGCGTTTGCCGTTAAAATCAATGAGGGTGTAAAGCTTGAGGTAATCGCTCAAGCTCCCTCCAAGAATCGTCTGATTATCATAGCCATAAACCATGCGTTTAGCGCCCATAAGCGTGTAAGCACCTTGCTTGAGTTGAGTGTTAAAATTGATTAAAGCTTGATTATTGTAAGACATGATCGTAGAAGCACCAGTTACATTAATAATCGTTTGACGGGTGGGGTTATTAAGATTAAAAATTAATGGCCCTTCGCTCTTGAAATCGCCCCCCACATTCAAACCATTTTCATTCGTGCTAAAAGTTGCACCCTTAATCACATTGAGATTACCGCTAATATCAGCCCTATGATCAGAATTGTTGTTAAAAGCGTTATTCACGATCAAGTTGTTGGCTTTAAAAGTGGCGTTTGACCCTAAATCCAAAGTCCCAATAGTCGTATTTTGTAAGACTTTTGAAAAATCCACTAATCCGTTCGCTTTAATTGTTCCTAAGAATGTGAAATTATTCGCATTCACTTCTAGCGTTTCATTGGTTAGGGTTGTCGCGCTTGAAGAAGAATCAGCTTTTTTCTCGCCCATGCAATTTAAAACATTCACGCAAATCTGACCTTTTTGAACGCTAATGTCATTTTTAGGTGCATTCAGCGTTAAGCCGTTGGTAGCGTTTAAGGTATCTAATGAAATATTAGAAAAATCTTGAGAAATAAATGAAAGCCTGCCCTGATATTGCGTGAAATTAATGGTGTTTTTCCCGTTAAAGATAATAGACTTACCCGCTACAAAATTCAATTCCCCCCCTGTGGCGTTATTAAACGAGCTGTCATTCACAAACACATGGTTTTTAGCCACGAAATTAAAATTCCCTTTTTGCCAAAGATTGTGCAATCCCCTAGAACCTAGTAAAGACCCTAATCCCAATTGTTTTAACTCATTTTGTAAGGGTTTAGGGAGTATTGAGCCTAAACCTTGATAATAAGCTCCCCCTAATCCCTTATCAGCAATGATTTTATTAATCATTTGCCCTAAGACTTGATTGCTCATGATTTTATTCACTACACCCTCGCCCAATAAGTCATTTAACGCTTTTTCACCTATGCTAGAAATGGTGCTAGTCAGCTCTTCTCTAGGGTTAGTGATGCTGTTTAGAGCGATATTGACTAACACGCTTAAATCCTGCGGGTCCAGCCAAGAAATGAGCTTATTGATTAAGGGGGCTTGATTGATCATTTGATTGAGAATATCTCCAAAAGTCGTTTTGTCTAAGAAACTCTGCAAGTCTTTGGCATCAGAGTTAGAACCTATTTTATCAAGGGCTTGATTTAAGCCTCCAGGCACAAAATTATTGGCAAAAGAACTCAAGCTTTGTTTTCCATACCAGTCATTGATGAATTTCTCTACATTTTCAATCCCTAAAGTTTTAACAATGAATTTTTCAAACCCTGAAGAATGGGCTTGGATTTGCTCTAAAAGCATTTGATCGATTTCTTTTCTTTTTGCCGGATCCAATGCGTTTAAAAGCCCGTTTTCACCAAAAACATCGCCCACCGTTTTAGAATTTAAAATTTCCATGATCGCGTTTTTAAAAGCGCTCACGCCTAAGAGATTATTCACTTCAGTAGGGCTAAGCAAAGAGCTTAAAGTCTTAGATCCAAAATCTTTAGGGATCATGTTGGCTAGATCTTTAGGGATAGCGTTATCATTCAAGCTCTCTTCATAAATAATATTAGAAAGCGTATTCGCTAAACCTTTTTCTCCAAAAAGCTTTTCAATGCCGCCTTGCCCTAGATAAGAAAAGATTTTATCAGTCCCTTGAGCGTCAATATTAGCTTGATTGAGCACCAAATTAGTGCCGCTTTCAAAAGACACATTCGCGCTCCCTCCACTCCCCCAGGCGTTCCCGCTGCCGATTGTCCCAGTAATGTAAATGTTTTTAGCCCTAAAATTAGCGTTAATATAACCCAAATAAGGCGTGCTAGAATTGAGCAATTGCCCTAAATTAGTCTGCCTAAACATCTGGCAAGTGTTATCCCCAACCGCGCATGGCTCTTTATAGCCATCGCCTCCAAACCACACCACGCTATTAGTGTTCGTTTGCCCTTCTTTGATCGCTCCTACAACAAGATTGCCTTGAGAGAAATGATAATTAGCTGTGTTAGAAAAACCATTGATGATCTTTAATAAGCTCTTCCAATTTTCTTGGTTTAAAGCAATACCATATTTCTTTAAAATATCAAAAATAGTTTCAAAACTATTCGGGCTGTTGAGATTGAGATTGTCTAAAGCCCCTGAAGATAAAAGCTTAGCTATTTTAGGCAAAAATTCCTTACCCAAGCCGGCAATAACGCTTAAATCTTGCTTAGTGATAGCCTGATTATAAATGTGTAAGGCTTGTAATGGCTGGTTTTGCGCATTATAAGTCCCTGGTATCTCATTGTTTTGATTAAAGCCTTTAATGTTACTGCTTAAATAATAAGTGCCGGCCTTATCGCTCGTATAATTATAGGAATTAGAGCTTTCATCATAAGGGTTTTTTTGGTAATCATACAAACTAGGAGCGAGATTAAATGCCGTATTATTAGAAGCACCGTTTTGAGAGATCTGCACTTTCAAGCGGTTGTTATGCAAGGTTTCTGTAATCGTTTCAGTCGTATTGAGCGGGTTAGTGAAACTCCAAGAATGAACGCCGTTATTAAACGAGTAATCAGCCTTGTCAATCTGTATGCCATAAAAACGGATCTTCTCATAGCCGTTATTCCCCATCAAACCCTGAATATTTTGGGCTTGTAAAATGTTATAAACTAAGGGCTTGTTTTTGGCATCAAATAAATTCACATTAGACAGATTCAAAATCCCTTGAGTTCCAAAGCTGAAATTCCCGCTTGCATTAATAAATAAAGCGTTACCGCCATTACCTAAAAGGTTTAAAGAGCCATTTAAAAGAACGCTTTGAAAATTCAAGGTGCTGTTGTTTTCCAAATCAAACAAGGCATTAGAATTAAAAGCCGCCAAATGAGTGAAAGAAATTTGAGAATTATTGGCATAAAAACTCACAGGAGCGTTAAAAACGCTGTTAGCGTTGAAATTCAACAAGCTCGATCCGTTGAGATTGAAATTCGTTTCCCCTTCTACGCTAAGCGTATTAAAGCTCGCTTGAGAACTTTGGGCTAAATTCATCGTAGAGTTATTTTCAAAAGTCGTAGCGCCTTGGAAATTGATATGGATATTTTTAGCCCTTAAATTGAGTGTGGCTTGATTAAAATTCGTATTCCCTTTGAAATTAATAAGGCGCACAGAACTGCCAAAATCAGGCGTTTTACCAAATAGCGGGATGCCATAAAAAGTGACATTAGCGTTATTGAAATTCGCTTGATTGAAGCTTAATTGAGCGTTAGGGTTTAAATTCAAATAAGACACCCCATTAAAAGTGGTCATGCCGTTAAAATTCGCCACGCTATTATTGTAAAAAGAAAGGCTTGAGGTATTTTCTAAAATCGTTTGGGTTTGGCTATCCCCAATATTAATAGCAGCGTTGGGTTTGACTGAAAGCCTGGAATTATTGAAAGTCACATTCCCATTCAATGAAGACTGATTCACATTTTTAGACACATCAATGACTATTTGAGAATTATTGAAAATAATGTTATTGGCTTTCAAATCATAGCGGATGCCCCCTCCTAAAATGGAATTAGAAAATATCAAATCCGTATTCGCAACCATATTCACATACGAAGAACCGCTTTCAGTCGCTCCGTTAATATTAGTCCAGCCGCTAAAAGTGGTGTTTTCAAAAGTGATACGCCCTGAATTGAACCTAAAGCCTCCCCATGTGAAATCCCTAAAGTTAGAATTTTTAATTTCCATAGAAAACCTGGAATTAAAATTCGCCCATGAATGCTGGCTCGCATTAGTTTGTAAGCCCATAGCCACGGTTTGGAAATTCGTGTAATTCAACCCATCAGCATTCAAGGTTTCATCAGCGTTAAAACTAATCGTCGCCCCACCGCCGGCGTTAGGATTTCCGACATTAAAGTTATTCGTTAAAAAGATATTAGTCGCATTGAAATTGCCGTGCAAATACAGCAAATTATTCTTACCAAACCAGATAGATCCGCCATTGTCATTGGCTTTTTCTTGCGCGCTCCCTAAAAGCAAAGTCCCTACCACCGTAGCCCCAAAGTTCAGCGACCACGCAAAAGCGCTAGAGCCGATAAGGTCTTGATTTTTATAAGGCGCGATATAGCACACGCCAATACACACAGTGGTTTTTCCAGGAATAAAATCAAATTGCTTCCTCACTTGACTCCAAACATCCTTAGAATCAGCTTCTGTGTGGAAAGGCGAAGAGTTGAGCGTAAGGTATCTATAAGTGATAGAGCTAGAATTAAAAGTTTCTTCAAAAACAAATTTTTGGCCGTTGCTTTGGGTGAATTGCACAAAATAAGTATTATTATCCGTTCTTAATAAAGTTCCTCGTTCGCCATCATAATGGATCAGATTCCATAAATTTTTTGAAAAAGCATTATCCGCTAAAGTTTGGTTATTGTATTTGATGCTATCCCCGCTTAAAAGCGTGTAAGTGGTTTTATCGGTCAAATCCCTTTCAATGTTAAAAATACTATTATTGTCAATAGCGATTGATCCTTGAAGGCGGCTGAAAGGATCGCTGTTAATGAGCGTGTTTGTGCCTTTAAAAGTGGTGTTTTTAGTGCCATTAAACGAATAGCTACCGCCATTAAACGAGTTGTTGTTGAAAATAAGGTTTTGCACTCTGGTGTTGATGTTATAGGAATTGAAGGTGTTGTTTTCTAGGGTTAGAGAATTTCCGGCGCTGTTTTCACCCCCTTTATAAATCAAAGTGCCGTTATCGTTGAAAGTTACTCCGCTAATGGTGGTTATGCCATTGCTATTGGCGTTATCCACGCCAAAATTCCCCCCTCCATTCACAGAGCCTCCATCCCAAGTAATACCATCCGCTTTAAGGTTAAAGCCTCCATGCGGAGTCTGGTTGCTAAAATTTGCGTTTTTTACATTCAAGTTGCCATTATTAACAATGAAGTTCATCCATGAATTTTGCAAACCGGCTTTATCGTTATTCAAACTAGCGTTAGCGATATTCAAACGCTCTTGAGCGTTAAACACTAAAGTCGCACCCCCACCGGTTTTAGCCCCATTACCGGAGCGAATCGTGCCGGTAATATCAATTTGATTGGCTTTAAAAACGCCTTGAATATAGCCCACTAGCCCCCATTCAGCCCCTGAAGTTTTCCCAAAACTCACCACGCTATTAGAAGCGGGATTCGCCCCATCAAGAAAAGGGGTGGTCTGGTTGAACACTAAAACGCTGTCAGCGCCACTATAATCTTGCGTGAAAACGCCTGTGCCAGCACTCTTCCAAGTCGTCATGCCGTTGAGATAGAACACGGTGTTACTGGAGTTATTATTGATATTTTTAAGATGAAATACATCATTATAGATATTCACGCAATGCGTATAGCCTAGAGTGCATAAACGAGTGAGCGTGATCCCATTATTAAAATTTTCTTTAATGTAGTAAGTCAAGCCGTTATCGGTGAAATGGACATTATAAATTTTAGCGTTGCTTGGTGCGGTTTTATTTCCATCCACTAATTTACCACTAGGATTTTCTCCGCTTGTCCAACGCAACATTTGATACAAAGCGTTATTATCCTTATAATCCACGCTTTTAGCGTTAAGCAATTGATAAGTCGTGCCTACGCTTAGGCTACTCAAAAGCCCTTGCATGTTAAAAACAACGCCCTTATTGAAAGTGAAATCTGTTTGAGCGCCATTGATTTTGAATTGGTTATTCACATTAAAAGTGTCATTAGTGAAACTGACTTTAGGGGTATTATTGAAATTAAACACCCCCCCATTGAACGAGTTCCCATTAAAATCTACTTGCTTGGCGTTAAAACTAAACGAACCACCATTAAACTTGTTTTCATTAAAGGTATTATTCGCGCCATCAAAAGAATAAGAAGCGTCATCTAAAACGGATTTTTCAATGGTGGTATTACCATGAAACTTAAAATTCCCTGCTAAAAAGTTCGTGTTTTTAAAATGGTAAGAATTTTCAGCGCCTTGAAATTTGTAATAAGCCTTGTTGAAATTCACGCTATCAAAAGCGCCATTACCGGTAAAATCATACCCCCCACCCGTCCAATCGTAAAAATCAGATTGAGAAACATTGATTTTGCCGCTCCCAGATCCATTCCCTAACGCCATAAAAGTCATGTAAGAATGCTGTGAAGTGGTTTTTAGGTTTTTAAAATCAGCTCCAACGATATTAATTTCAGTCGCACCCACAAAATTCAAAGTCGCCCCCCCACCGGTTTGAGCGCCATTACCAGACATCATGTTACCGGTGATATAAACCCTATCGGCTGTAAAAGTGCCGGTAATATAGCCCGTTTTCCCCCAATTGACTCCCTCATACCCTCCAAAACGCACCGTGCTGTTAGATTTAGGGATACTGCCATTAGCCCAAGGGGTCGTGGCGTTAAACACTAAAGCGCTGTTTTTCCCGCCATAGGTTTGAGTGAATCTCGCATTAGTGTAATTCCAAGTGTTTAAGCCGTTGAGATAGAAAATCGTGTCAGCTCTATCATCATTAATATTTTTTAAATTAAAGACATTGTCATGGATATTCATGCTATTGGTGTAGTAAATATTGTTCGTGCCGTAATAGATAGATTGTAAAACAATAGAATCAGGGCTAAAAATTTGTCTAAAATTATAGAGCGTGCCGCCTAAATTGTAAGTTACATAGTAAGTGTGGGTGTTGTTATTAGAAGTGGCGTTTTTGCTGTTGTCTTTTGTGGCTTGCGTGTTTTTAAGCCTGATGATATTCCACAAGTTGCTGACATCATTATAAGTGATAGATCCATTTTTTAGGCTAAAAAGCGTGTAAGCGCTTCCTATGCTAGGCGTGTAATTTTGAATATTAAAAATCGCGTTAGGATTAATTGTAACTTTAGCGCTCATATTGACAAAGGGTGAAGTGGGGTTGTTGATTGTGGTTGTGCCTTGAAAATTAACATTAGCATTAGATCTATCAAAAACAAACCAACCCCCATTAAAAGTCAAATTATTAAAAGTAATATCACTTGCATTAAGAATGTAGGCATTTCCTATAGTATTAATATTACCATTAGGCATACTCCCTAAAATGCTGTTATTAAAGGTAACGCTGTTGGCGTTAAGATTGAGTTTATAATGATTGATATTAGAGTTAGTAAAGGTGATGCTCCCCCCAATACCATTCCCACCCTTGTAAGTGAGTGCGCCATTATTATTGAAAGTTACCCCGCTAATGGTGGTTGTGCCATTGCTATCCACATTATCAAAGCCAAAATTCCCACCATTGACAATCCCGCCTTCATAAGTGATATTTTTCCCTTTAACATTAAAGCCCCCATTAGGGGTTTGGTTGCTAAAATCCGTGTTTATCAAATGCACGCTGTTATTGGAAATCAAATTCATCCAAGAAGTTTGCGTCCCGGCTCTGTTATTTTGAAAATAAGCCCCATCAGCGCTTAATTCGTTTGAGCTTTCAAAAACAAGTATCGCCCCTCCGCCGGTTTTTAACTCATTACCCGATCCAATAGATCCTGTGATAAAGATGTTTCTAGCCTTAAAAACCCCTGTAATAAAACCTATATAGCCCTTTTCCCCAAACCACACAGAAGAATTGTTGGGCGTTGCGGAAGCGTTTTTTGTCCCTATATACAATTTACTATTGTTATAGTTTTGCGTAAAACTCCTATTCCCCCCAGCCCAAGTGCGTAAAGGGCTGACATAGTAGGATTTGTTGCTGTTATTTTCATTCACGCTATTAAGCCAATACACCGAACTATTATAATCTTCACTTTGAGCGCTCAAAGCTGAAACAAACCCTAGCCCTAAAAAGATTTTTTTGTTGAGAGATAGAGAAGAATTTGAATGCGTTTTTAAGGAATAAATTGTCAAAGGCGAGTTTTTGATTTTATATTTTTTAGCGATCTTCTTTTTAACACCCTTAAAAGAGCGGTTTTTAAAGCGTTTATTTTTTAAATCTGTTTTATCATTTTTATCAATCATTTAAAACCCTTTCATGCGGTCATGCTAATACTTGCTAATTTTTTGGCGTTATCTATTATAGCAATTAAAAAAGAATGCGTAATCTCTTTGCGTGGTTATAGGGATCACATCTTGTAAGTGGAAGCCATCATTAGGTTATTTGAAATTTTTTTTTAAAAAGCGTAACTATAAGCCGCTTGGATAAAAACGCTCTCTAAAAAATAAGAATTTTTAAAAGAATTTCTAGTGTTTGAAAAAGGGATTTTAGCCCCAAGCTCTATGCGGTGGTGATGAGCAATCGTGCTGCCAAGCCCCACATTAAACAAGCCGTTATATCCCATAAACGAACTATTTTTCATGCCTAAATGGTTACTTTGATAAAAATACCCTATCCCAAGCCCCCCATATACCCCAAAGCTGTATTTTTTGTAAGTGTAAAAATCGCTCAATACATCTACATTCATGCTCAATAAAGAAGTGTTAATCGTGTGCAATGCGGTGGGTTTTATCGCCATAAGGTAGGAAAATTCACCCCTTAGCGCTAGAGCTTTAAAAAAAGCGAATTGATACCCCCCTTTAGCCCCCCATAAAAAAGCCGTATAAAAAGAATCACTAACGGGTTTTGGGGTTATTTTAATAGGGGCTAAACCCACCATAGCCCCAAAATAAATATGACTTTTTTTAGGCTCAAACGCCCCTAACAAACCCACCCATAAAGCCAAAATGAAAGCAATTTTTTTCATTCTAAAGTTTTTTGGTTTTGATAAAACCGCTTGATTTTGTCGTCTATGGGAGCGAGCAAACGATAAAACACCGGCACAATGAGTAAGCTTAACACCATAGAAATCATCAAGCCCCCACTCATCGCAATCCCTATAGGGGATTTCATCGCTGCTCCATCCCCACTCGCCAACGCTAAAGGCAGCATGCCGCAAACCATCGCAATGGTCGTCATTAAAATCGGTCTTAAACGGGTTTTGCCGGCAAACAAAATGGCTTCTTGGATATTCAAACCTTTTTTACGCTCTTCATTCGCCACATCAATTAAAAGCGTGGCGTTTTTACCCACCATACCAATGAGCAAAATCAATCCTATCATAGAAAACATGCTCAAAGGCTGATGGACTAAACCCAGAGCAAAGAACGCCCCTGAAAAGCTTAAAGGCATGGTAACCATGATAATAAAAGGCTCTAAAATGGACTCATACAACGCTGCTAAAATCATATAAATCAACACAAACGCTGTCGCTAGAGCGATCAAAAACTCCCCATTGCTCTCTTTAGCGTTATCCGCTTCTCCGGTGAATCGGTAATTCGCCCCTTCAACCAGCCATTCTTTAGTGTTTTTGCTCACTTGCGTTAAAATTTCCCCTAAAGAGATACCCGCTTTAGGCCGAGCGAGCACCGTAACGCTGCGTTGGCGGTTATAGCGAGAAATACTGGACGGGCTTTTAGTTTCTGTGATTTCCACTAAAGCGTCTAAAAACATCAATTTATCGTATTTATTACGCACTTGCAAGCGTTTGATGTCTTCTGCAGAAACGCGCTTGTTATCAGGCACTCTAATAATCATGTCGTATTCTTTACCATCTTCTTTGAACACGCTCGCTTGAGAAGTCCCAGAGAAAGCAGAGCTCACCACTGATCCAATGGTTTGAGCGCTCACGCCGTATTTGTTGGCGTTTTGTCTTAAGATTTTCAGTTGCAGTTGCGGTTGCGATTCGCTCGTGCTTGTATGGTAGCCTTCGATCTTGCCTTTTAATTCAGGGCTTTCCAATAAGAATTTTTTCAAATTCGCCACGCTTTTATCCACCACTTCTTGAGAATGGGAAAACACAAAGGTTTGAAAGGGCGAACTATCCCCACCGCCCCCTAAAAGCGAGACTTCAGAAAGATTGATACTCTCTAAACCTTTAGATTCAGGCATGCTTTTTAATTCTTTCCTTAAAGCGCTCATCAACTCAAATTGCCCCAATTCATGCTCTTTTTTACGCTCTTTTAAAGGCTTAAGTTGCACAAAAATCTTAGCCTTAAAAGGGTTTTGTGTGGTGCCATAACCCACTTGCAAGGTGGTAAATTCCACCTCAGCATGTTTTTCAATCGCTTTTTGAAAGATCTTACTCTTTTGTGTCATGTAATCTATGCTCACGCCCGGTTTAGCCTTAAGCCACACTAAAAATCTCCCCCTATCTTCTTTCAGCATGAACTCCATACCCAATTTAGAAGCCACAAAAAGCGAACCCACAAACACCAAAACCACCGCTATAAAGATAATGAGCTTGTGGTTTAATACCCATTGGAGTAATTTGGTATAATGAGATTCTAATGCCTTAAAAAAAGGCTCACTCCACACATAAAAACGAGAATGCCTGGGATTAACCACGACTGAGCTTACCATGGGGATAATCGTAACGACCACCACATACGATAGAGCGATCGCTAAAGCCACCGTGATCCCAAAGCTTTGGAAAAAGCGCCCGATAATGCCTTTCATGTTCCCTATGGGCACAAAAACAGAGAGCAGCATCGCTGAAATCGCTACTAGAGCAAAGCCAATTTCTCTCACCCCCTCATAGCTTGCTTTTCGTTTGCTCATGCCCATTTCTAGCTTTTTATGGATGTTTTCAATCACCACGATCGCATCATCAATGATGATCCCTATCGCTAGCGTTAAAGCCACCATGGTGAGCATGTTTAATGAAAAGCCCATCCATTGGATGAGTGCAAAAGTCCCCATGACAGAAATAGGGATAGAGATCGCTGAAACGAGAGTGATCGTGCCGTTACGCAAGAACGCAAACACCACTAAAACCGCTAAAATCGCCCCTAAGACTAGATCAAATTTCACATCTTCAATAGAAGTGCGGATATAGCTCGTGGTGTCTAAAAAGGGTCTGATTTCATACTTGGGGCTAATGGCTTGAATGTGTTTTAAAGCTTCATACACCCTATCTACGATTTCAATTTCATTCGCTCCGGCAATCTTTTGGATTTCTAAAATCACACCAGGTTTGTCTTTAAAGCTCGCAAAAGTGTTGTCTTCTTCCAAACCGATTTCAATTTTTGCAATATCGCCAAGACGCACATGATTACCCACTTGAATCTTTTCCACATCCGCCACGCTGTAACTATTCGCATTAATTAAAATAGACAATTCCCTTTGACTATTGACAATGCGCCCCCCATCAATTTCCACATTCTCCGCTTTAAGCGTGCTGAAAAGATCCGCATAAGTGAGATTGTATTTATTCATCAAAGTGAGATCTGCATAAATCCTAATCTGGCGCTCTCTAAAGCCGTTGAGCTGCACGCCCCCTACCCCATTGATTTTTTGGAGCATGGGCTTAATGGTGTTTTTAGCGTAGTCATTAAGGGTTGTAGCAGGCACGCTTGAACTGCTCACGAATAACGAAATAATGGCTTGGCTGTCGGTATCAAATTTATTGATAGAGGGTTTTTTAATGTTGGAGTCATCAAAACGCACCGAAGAAATTTTATTAACCACATCGTTCAAGGCTTCTTCATTAGGCTTTTCTAACTCAAATTCAATGACAACAATGCTCACATTTTTAGAACTCGTGGAAGTAACCTTTTTGATCCCATCAATCCCCATCACCGCTTCTTCAATCTTATCGGTTACCTTACTCTCTATGATTTCAGCGCTAGCTCCAGGATAAGTCGTAGTAACCACCACCGTAGGCAAATCAATTTTAGGGAAAAGCGCCACGCTCAATTTTTTAAAACCCATAGTCCCAAAAAAGACAATCGCCAAAGCAAACATCAAGGTCGTAATAGGACGATTAATCGCTGTTTTATACATCAAAATATCCTATTATTTCGTTTGGATAAACCCATCGCCAAAAAGCCCCACTGCCATAGGCTTAGATAAAAGGGCTTCAGCGCTCACTTTTCTGGTGTTTTCATCAACCGTGGGGTAAATCTTAGTGATTTTAGCTTCATGCTGATTGGAATCCCCATCTATAGAATAAGTATAAGTATCCCCCACTTTGACTGCATTAATGTATTTAGAATCAAATTCAATAACCAATTTCCTGGCATGGCTGACGAGTCTTAATAACACCGTGTTATTCGCATTCACCCCTTCGCCCACCTGAATGTTTTTGCTCGCTATCACGCCATCAAAAGGGGCTCTTAAAATGGTTTTATTCAATACCGCAATAGAATAAGCGTAATCGGATTCCAAGCGCCTATAAGTGAATTCATAACCCTCTAGAGTGTTTTTATCCACAGCACCCCCAATTTTGCTGTATCGTTGGTATTGCTTTTTAGCGAAAATAAGTTGTTGCTCGGTAGAATCGCTTTGAGCCTGTTTGTCTTGATTATACAAAAGCAACAAAACATCGCCCTTTTTGACCACGCTCCCCTCAGCAACCTTAATGCTATCCACAATCCCTGTGCTATCCAGAGTGAGTTTGGAGTCTTGTATCGCTTGCACATTGAAAATCGCATACACTTTCTCGCCAGCTTCCAAATTCAAAAAACTCAAAAAAAGCCCTATTAAAATTTTTCGTATCATTTTTATTCCCTTAATGCACATAGTCGTCTATTTTATGCCCGCTGTTAAAAATGTAATTGGCTTTTTGCACTTCATAATTATTGAGCGCTAAATTGTAAGCCACTTCTGCATCAAAGCGCGTGGTTAAGCCCCTTAAATAAGTGGTGAAATCCACTAAATTAGCGTCGTATTTCCTTTTAATATTGGCAAAAGAAAGATTAGCCGCATCCAAACTAGCCTTTGAAGATTCAATCTTGGCTCTGGCAATATCAAGCGACTTTCTGTAAAGCTGTTCGTCTTTTTCTTGCTCCAATTTTTTATACGCTAAATTCTTTTCATTCGCTAATCGGCCTAGCATGATGGATTGTTTTTGCAAGCTCAACCCTATATCATCAAAAAATTTCATGCTCGCAGTAACCCCAGCCGTATTTTGCTGGCCTGGGAAGAAGTTCCCAAAACCCCCCAAAGCGTAAGCGGGTTTTTGGATCCAATAAAGCCATGAGTCATACACATCTACTGTAGGGTAATAATTGAGTTGTTTGTTTTGGTATTTGAGCGCGGAAATCTGCTCCCTTAAAGAGACTAAATCTTGCCTTTCTCTTAATTGCAAATTAGGCACATCAATCGTAGTCTTTTTTAAATTTTTCACACTGAGGTTAGTGAGGTATTCTAAAGTCAAGCGGTTTTGTTCCAAAGCAAATTGCATGTCTAAAATATCGTATTCGCTCAAATTCCCTTGCGCTTTCAAGCTTTGCAAATCATCAATCGTCGTTAGCCCTTTGTCATAGAGCTTAGTAACTCTTTTAATGTCCGTTTTGATTTGCTCTAATTTCTTTTGTAAAGCGATCATGCGAGCAAGATTGTTAAAATACTCATAATATTGTTGCACCACTTGCAAATACACGCTCTGGCGGCTATACTCTAAATTAGCCACAGTGGATCGGTAAGTCGCAGACTTTTCTTTGACATTATTCACATCGCTAAAACCATTAAACACATTCAATGTGACTTGAGCCTGGAGTTGTTGCGTGTTATAATGTTTAAAGTGCGGAGTGTCCCTATTTTCATTTTTAAAATAATAATTCGCATTCAAAGTGGGCAAAAACATCGCTTTTGCGATGGTATGGTTTTTCATCGCTTGCTTGACACTGAGTTCTTGCGCTTGCAAACTGAGATTAGTGGTAGCCCCCTTTAGCAATTCATGAAGCCCCAAAGCGGCTTTATCGCTTTTTTCATGATATTTAGCAATCTCTTGATTGATCGTGGTCGCTGTTTCTTTAGGCGAGGGCAAAAAACCCGGTGTTGCTTCTATAGAACTTGTCGGCGGATCAATGAGCTTTAAATTCTTATGGCTATAATTGTTAAGGATTTGCTTGATTTCATCTGGGGTTTTAGAGGGGGCTTGCGCTAGAGTTAGAGTAACACACAAACCTAATAAACCCATGCATCTTATAATAGTTTTCATCAATCCCCCCTATCGCTTGGTTTTAGCATGCACTAATTGCACTAAATATTTCGCGTTTTCTCTGGGTAAATCCGGCAGCATCCCATGCCCTAAATTAAAAATATGCCCTTGATTGCCCATGACTTTTAAAATCCTTTCAACCCCTTCTTCTAAAGCGTTTTTATCATAAAGGCGGGTGGGTTCTAAATTCCCTTGCAAAACATACTTATCGCCTAAAATCTTTTTTGCCGCCTCTAAAGGCGTGCCCCAATCCACGCCAAACACATCAAATTCCCCATCTATGCTATCCAAATAAGTGCCAATCCCTTTAGGGAAAAGGATAACCGGAATATGCGCATAGCGTTTTTTAAGCTCTTTAGAGATTTTTTTCAAATAATCCCAACTGAATTTCAAATACGCTTCTTTTTCTAAAGCACTAGCCCATGAGTCAAAGATCATCACCGCATTGACCCCTGCTTGGATTTGAAGGCTCAAATACTCTATCAATTCAAGGCTTAATTTTTCTAAAAGCGCTTTTAAAACTTCAGGCTCACTATAAAGCATTTTCTTGCTTTTAGCATACGATTTGCTCCCTTCGCCTTCTATCATGTAAGTCGCTAAAGTCCAAGGCGATCCGCAAAAACCGATTAACGCTTTCTCTTTAGAAAGCTTTTGGCGCGTTTGAGAAATCGTATCATAGACATAGTTTAGTTGTTTATAAGCCCCTACTTTCAGGCTTTCCACGCTTTTTAAATCCGTAATGGTTTCTAAAAAATGCGGCCCCTTTTTGGGGATAAACTCCAAATTCAAGCCCATTTCCAAAGGCACTACTAAAATATCGCTAAACAAAATAGCCGCATCCACGCCTAAAATCTCTACTGGCTGTAGGGTAACTTCTGTGGCTAAATCGCTATTTTTACACAATTCCAAGAAGCTCCCCGCTTTTTTACGACTCTCTTGGTATTCGCTAAGGTAACGCCCCGCTTGCCTCATCATCCAAATGGGCGTATAAGGCGTTTCTTTTCTAAAACATGCATCAATGAAAATCATCATAAATCCTTCAAGGTTTGTCTAATTATTGTTTTTATACTCTATAGTTAGTTCTTAAAATAAATATTTTACCCTAAAAATCTAGTAAAATCATAAAAGGTGAAAGTGATACCAATAGAATAGATATTCAATCGTGGCGTGCCAAAGGCTTTAGAAAATTTGCTTTGGATAAAATAAAAAGGGATACCGCCCCTTGTTTCTATACTCAAGCCAAAATTTTTAGCCGCATTGAAAAACAAGCCCACACTCCCCATTGCTGATTGGATATTGAATTGATACTTATCAATCTTAGCCCCTAAAATTTGAAGCTGATAGCCTAAGGCGATTTTAGGGATAACCCACCCCTTAAAAAGTCTCACCCCAGCCATAAACCCAGCGCTCATGAAATACGAATCGCCCATTCCTGCATCTAAATACCCCCCTAATAAAGCTTTCTTTTTTAAAACATACCCTGCTTGAAAGCCTAAAGAAGCGTCATGGTAAATTTTATCCATCAAAATAGGTGGGCGGTTTTTAAGGCGGATGGGGGATCTTTTAGTCGTTTGGGCGTGCTGATAAAGATAGCCGATTTTAAAAGAGCCAAAATATTTTTTAGTAGGCTCTAAAGGTTTAAAAAAATTCAAATCCTTTTTGGCTAGCAAAACGCCTTTTAAAAGGCTTAAGATTAAGAAAAGTCTAAAAATCAAAGCTTTAATTCCAATTTTTGTTTGGAAAATTCTACAATCTTTCCATGGAATCTCGCATAAAGTTGCGCTAAAGAAATGGTGTTTTCATAAAGCGCTAAAGCGGGATTTAAATTCTCTTGAACGCCTTTTTCAAAAAAATTTTGCAATTCGTCATAATCTTCTATCTCTATGCCCAATTTTTTTAAAAAAAGATAGCTGTATTTATCCACCACCATCACTTCTTTAGCGCACACATAGCATAAAATCGCATCCGCGCTTTCTTTGCCAATGCCCTTTTGGTCTAAAAGCCACTCCCTAGTCGCTTCTTGTTTAAAATTTTCAAAACTTTGAAAGTCTTTTAAAATATTCTTGCTCAAATTAATTAATCGTTTGGCTTTTTGGTTATAAAACCCGCTAGGGCGGACACACTCTGCAAGCTTTGAAAACTCTATATAAGTGATTTTTTCAAGATTGATTTCATCATCATTTTCTAAAATGAAAGCGTTTTTTAGATTTTCTAAAGATTTCAAAACGGCTTCAAATTTAGTATTTTGCGTTAAAACCGCCCCCAGTAGAGCTTCAAATTTAAAAGCGTTAGGCCACCACCAAGCAGGGGCGTTTTTCAATAAATCCAAGCTCTTTAAAGCCTTTAAAATCTCAAAACTATCCAACACAATAACCGCCTATGATAAAAAGAAATAAAAAAGAGTATTTTATTAAAAAAGAAGTAAAAATTAAAGCGAAAAGCCAACGCTTAAAGCGTTAGCCCCCTACAAACACCTTTCTTAAAACTAAGTTAAAAGCCTTAAGATATTTTGTTGAACGGTATTGGCTTGACTCATCGCATAGCTACCTGATTGCGCCAAAATGTTGTTTTTATTGAAATTCGCACTCTCTTCAGCAAAATCCACATCCCTGATTTGAGACTCAGCCGCTTTAACATTCACTTGAGTGATGCTGATATTATTCACGGTGCTAATCATTTGATTTTGCACAGAACCTAAATCAGAGCGGACTTTATCCAACATTTTCATCGCAGACTCGGCAATATCAATCACCACCATCGCACCTCTTAAGGTTGTAACCCCAGCTCCCAAGTTTTGATTGCCACTAGCGATCACGGCGTTATAGTTCGCGCCACTAGCCGATTTGACATTAGCGTTAAAATTCCCAGTAACATCGCGCAAATTCACCGTGGTTTCTGCCACTTGAGATTCTCCAAAACCAATCGCTGTGAAACCTAAATGCTGCGAATCAGAAGCCGAAACGACATTGATGCTCTTAGCGTCTAATCGTGTGAGAGAAAGCCTTCCGTAGTTAGTAGAGCCTTTTGTTAAATCCTGACCGCCATTAACCATCGTTAAAGCGCTAGGCCCACCACTGACACTATCGGTTTTGATCTCAATCCCACGACCATCTAAACTGCGCAAATTCAAGCGTCCGTTTTGATCCGTATAAGCTTCCACGCCGGTTTCTGAAGTGACCGCATTGATCGCTGCAACCAATCTCCCATCTGAGTCATTTTTCTTAATATCTGCAATATTACCCAAATGGACCCCGTTTAAGGTTAAATTACTCAAACTTCCTGATTGGACCGCCACATCGCTTGTGGTGATAACGCTCGCATGAGCTCTAACTCCTGTTTGGTTAGAGTTCTTGTTAATCACTTCTGCTAACACGCCGATCCCTGTGCCTGCTGAGCTAGAGACCTTTACGCTCTCTAAAGTCACATCATTCACGCCATCCACTTGTTTGAAAGTCAAGCTAATATCTCCAGAAGCCGTGATTAACGCACCTGTAGCGATACGAACCTGACCGATTTTATCGGAAGTGGTAGAGCCAATAGAAGCCTTAATGCTTTGGTTAGAATAAGCCCCTACTTGGAATTCTTTGTTAGTGAATTGACCAGACAATAACGCTTGCCCGTTATAAGTAGTCGTGTTACCGATATTATCTAAACCTTGAATCAAACGAACGATGTCAGATTGAATCGCTTTACGAGATTCTGTAGTTTGCCCATCTTGAGCCGCTTGAGTCGCTTTAACCTTAACAGTGTCTAAGATTTTCAACTGCTCATCCATAGCCTTATCCGCAACTTGGATAATCCCCATGCCGTCATTCGTGTTGGCAATCGCTTGACCCAAACTGCTCGCTTGTGAACGCAAAGAATCCGCCACCGTCATGCCTGATGCGTCATCAGCCGCTTTATTAATCCTTAAACCTGAACTCAATCTCTCCAATGAAGTTTTAAGCGCATTTTGAGTGAGTGCGGATTGCACATGCGCATTCATCGCATTGATATTTGTATTGACCTGAAAAGCCATTGTTGTAACTCCTTGTTATAAAAAACCCAAAGGCATCCTTGCTTTTGGTTAGAACTATTATCGGTTAAAGTGTGAAATTTTAAAGGGCTTTATTTTACGAATTGTTTTTGAAGTAACAAGACTAACGAGCGTTTAAAATGTTTGGTAATTTTGGGTATAATCTCAAATGAGTTAAATTTAAACGAAGGGATACCACTATGTTTGGGAATAAGCAGTTGCAACTTCAAATCAGTCAAAAAGATTCTGAAATTACGGAGTTAAAAAAAGAAATCAATCTCTATCAAAACCTTTTAAATTTGTGCTTGCATGAAGGTTTTGTAGGCATTAAAAACAATAAAGTCGTTTTTAAGAGTGGGAATCTTGCAAGCTTAAACAATTTAGAAGAACAAAGCGTTCATTTTAAAGAAAATGCAGAGAGCGTTAATTTACAAGGGGTTTCTTATGCTTTAAAAAGCCAAAATATTGATGGCGTGCAGTATTTTTCCTTGGCTAAACAAGCAGGTTGTGTGGGGGAATACCATAAAAATGATTTGTTTAAGACTTTTTGTGCGAGCTTAAAAGAGGGCTTAGAGAACGCGCAAGAAAGCATGCAGTATTTCCATCAAGAAACAGGCTTGCTCTTAAATGCGGCTAAAAATGGCGAAGAGCATTCTGCTGAAGGATTAGCGACCGTTAATAAAACGGGTCAAGACATTGAATCGCTTTATGAAAAGATGCAAAACGCCACTTCGTTAGCGGACTCCCTCAACCAACGGAGCAATGAAATCACTCAAGTCATTTCTTTGATTGATGATATTGCAGAACAAACCAATCTGTTAGCCCTAAATGCCGCTATTGAGGCCGCACGAGCGGGCGAGCATGGGAGAGGGTTTGCGGTGGTGGCTGATGAGGTGAGAAAACTCGCTGAAAAAACCCAAAAAGCCACTAAAGAAATCGCCGTTGTCGTTAAAAGCATGCAACAAGAAGCGAACGATATTCAAACCAATACCCACGATATTAATTCTATTGTAGGCTCTATTAAGGGCGATGTAGAAGAGCTTAAATCCACCGTAAAAAATAACATGATTGTCGCACAAGCGGCAAAATACACCATCTACAATATCAATAACCGGGTGTTTTGCGGTTTGGCCAAACTTGACCATGTGGTCTTTAAAAACAATCTTTATGGCATGGTTTTTGGTCTCAACTCCTTTGACATTACCAGCCATAAGAATTGCCGCTTAGGCAAATGGTATTATGAGGGCGCAGGCAAAGAGAATTTTTCCAACACTTCAGGCTATAGAGCTTTAGAAAGCCACCATGCGAGCGTGCATACTGAAGCTAATGATTTGGTTAAAGCCGTTCAAGAAGACCACATTACCGATTCAAAATACCTAGAGCATAAAGTGCATTTAATGGAAGATAGTGCTAAACATGTTAAAGAAAATATTGATAAGATGTTTTACGAAAAACAAGACGAACTCAATAAAATCATTGAAAAAATTCAAAAAGGTGAATGATTTCATTCAATGAAGTGTTTTTATGTTTTCTAAATCTTTAGAAGCCCTACACCATGCCAAACGATACCGCAAAAGAGAGTTGTTTGACCCTTTATTAAAGGATTACGCTTCTAATGATTATTTGGGTTTGAGCGTTAAAAAAGGCTTGCTTGAAAACGCTTTCAATAAGCTCCAAGTCTTTGAAGCTCATTCCCCCAAGGCTTCCATGCTAGTGAATGGCTACCACCCTTTGCATGCAGAATTAGAAGAACGATTAGCGGGTTTGTTGGGGTTTGAAAGCGCTCTTTTAGTGGGGAGTGGTTTTTTGGGTAATCTGGCTTTAATAGACACCCTTTTAGTCAAAAACGCTCTCTTATTCATGGACGAACACTACCATGCAAGCGGGATTTTTAGCATCAAAGCGAAACCTGATCAAGTGGTTTTTTTCTCGCACAACGACGCTAAAGATTTACAACAAAAACTCTTTAACGCCCCTAAAAATAAACTCAAATTCATAGCCATTGAAGGGGTTTATTCTATGGATGCGAGTATCGCTCCCTATGATTTTTATGCAATCACTCAAGAGATTCCTAACGCTTTTTTAATCGTTGATGAAGCCCATAGTTTTGGGACTATCGGCGAGAATTTGTTGGGTTTTTTAGAATATTATCGCATCCAAGAAAGAGACAAAATCATTAAGCTCAGCACTTTCTCTAAAGCGCTTGCGAGCTATGGAGCGTGTATTTTAGCCCCTTTACAAATCATAGAGTTTTTAATCAACCGCGCTAAAAGCGTGATTTACACCACCGCTTTAAGCCTGTTAGACACCGCTTTAACTTTGGTCCATTTAGAATACTTTATCGCACAAAAACAAGAATTAAAAAACGAGCTTAGCCAACACCAACAGATTATTTTTGAAACCTTAGGCATTAGAACGCCCACAGGATTTTTCACTTTAGAATTTGAAAACAATCTTGCTCTTTTAAACGCCCATCATTTTTTGAAAGAAAAGGGGTTTTTAGTAGGAGCTATCCGCCCCCCCACGGTTTCTAAACCCCTTTTACGCATCTCTTTATCTCTCAAAAACAGCTTAAAAGATACCAAAGAGCTTGCAAACACCCTTTTAGATTATTTTAAAATACAATCTTCTTTTAAGAGTGGTTAAATGCTAAAAAAGATTTTTTATGGCTTTATCGTTTTATTTTTAATTATCGTAGGGTTATTAGCCATTCTTATCGCTCAAGTTTGGGTGACTACAGATAAGGATATTGCCAAAATTAAAGATTATCGCCCGGGCGTCGCTTCACAGATTTTAGACAGAAAAGGGCGTTTGATCGCTAATATTTATGATAAAGAATTCCGTTTTTATGCGCGTTTTGAAGAAATTCCCCCACGATTTGTTGAAAGCCTTTTAGCGGTAGAAGACACCCTCTTTTTTGAACATGGGGGGATCAATTTAGATGCTATCATGCGCGCTATGATTAGAAACGCTCAAAGCGGTCGTTACACCGAGGGGGGTAGCACCCTGACCCAACAACTCGTTAAAAACATGGTGCTCACACGAGAAAAAACCCTAACCCGAAAACTCAAAGAAGCTATCATTTCTTTACGCATTGAAAAAGTCTTAAGCAAAGAAGACATTTTAGAGCGCTATCTGAACCAAACTTTTTTTGGGCATGGGTATTATGGCGTCAAAACCGCAAGTTTAGGGTATTTTAAAAAACCCCTTGACAAACTCACGCTTAAAGAAATCACCATGTTAGTCGCCTTACCTAGGGCTCCCAGTTTTTATGACCCTACTAAAAATTTAGAATTTTCACTTTCTAGGGCTAATGATATTTTAAGGCGGTTGTATTCTTTAGGTTGGATTTCTTCTAACGAGCTCAAATCCGCTCTCAATGAAGTGCCAATCGTCTATAACCAAACTTCCACGCAAAATATCGCTCCCTATGTCGTGGATGAAGTGTTGAAACAATTGGATCAATTAGACGGGTTAAAAACTCAAGGCTATACCATAAAGCTCACGATAGATTTGGATTACCAACGCTTAGCGTTAGAGTCCTTGCGTTTTGGGCATCAAAAAACCTTAGAAAAAATCGCTAAAGAAAAGCCAAAAACTAACGCATCTAATGAATATGAAGACAACTTAAACGCCAGCATGATAGTTACAGACACGAGCACCGGTAAGATTTTAGCTTTAGTGGGGGGGATTGATTATAAAAAAAGCGCTTTCAATCGCGCCACGCAAGCCAAACGGCAGTTTGGGAGCGCGATCAAGCCTTTTGTGTATCAAATCGCTTTTGATAATGGCTATTCCACGACTTCCAAAATCCCTGATACCGCACGAAATTTTGAAAATGGCAATTATAGCAAAAACAGCGAACAAAACCACGCATGGCACCCTAGCAATTATTCTCGCAAGTTTTTAGGGCTTGTAACCTTACAAGAAGCTTTGAGCCATTCGTTAAATCTAGCCACGATCAATTTAAGCGATCAGCTTGGCTTTGAAAAAATTTACCAATCTTTAAGCGATATGGGGTTTAAAAACCTCCCTAAAGACTTGTCTATTGTGTTAGGGAGCTTTGCTATCTCACCGATTGAAGCGGCTGAAAAGTATTCTTTATTTTCTAATTACGGCACTATGCTCAAACCCATGCTCATTGAAAGCATCGCTAACCAACAAAACGAAGTCAAAACTTTCGCGCCCATTGAAACCAAAAAGATCACCACCAAAGAACAGGCTTTTTTAACCCTTTCAGCGCTGATGAATGCGGTAGAAAATGGCACAGGGAGTTTGGCTCGCATTAAAGGCTTAGAAATTGCCGGTAAAACCGGAACTTCTAACAACAATATTGATGCTTGGTTCATTGGTTTTACCCCCACCTTACAAAGCGTGATCTGGTTTGGGAGAGATGATAACACGCCTATTGGCAAAGGAGCGACAGGAGGCGTTGTGAGTGCACCTGTGTATTCGTATTTCATGCGTAACATTCTAAGCATTGAACCTTCTTTAAAAAGAAAGTTTGATGTCCCCAAAGGCTTGCGTAAAGAAATCGTGGATAAAATCCCCTACTACTCAACCCCTAATTCCATCACCCCCACTCCCAAAAGAACAGACGATAGCGAAGAACCCTTATTGTTCTAAGCCTACATGGCTATAGGGACTTTAATATCCCCATAATTGATAGAATCTTTAAAGATTTCTTCCACTTTAGAAATAAGGATACTCACCGCTTGATTGTCTAATGCCATTTTATGCAACCCTTCGCTCAAAGCGTCCTTATCAAAAGAACGCGCACGCACTAACGCAAACACTTCCTCATTGTTAGGATTGATATAAATTCCTAAACGATCCACATTCATCAAGCTGTCATAAATGGGCTGTGTCATTTGAATAAACATTTCATTAGTGATCTTTTGCTTGATGCGATTGGATTTGGAAAGGTAAGCCTCTTTGAGTTTATGCACAATATTTTGCGCCACTCTTATTGTCGCTCTTTTGGTAGCGATTTTCTCTATCTCTTCAGTTTTCTTACCATCCACAATGTGCGAGCTATCCACCCCTTGCGTGATATACTGACTGCGATTTTGCAACATCCAATAAGGCACATCTTGTAAAAAAGAATTCCTTTGTGAAGTGTTTGGGCAAGTGCAGGCCTGCAACATCAAAACACCCAATCCGCATAAAACCAATTGCTTGCTTTTTAAAAAAGATTTTTCTAACACGCTATCCCCTTTGATTTTGATTTTACAGAGTGTAACATAAATCTTTAAGATTTTAAACAATAATTAGGTAAAAAATAAAAAAAATAAAATGATTGAAACTTTATTTAAAAATCAACACGCAGTTACGCATTAGAATAAGCCGGGTTCTGTCAATGGATGGCCATTTATCTGGGAAATATTTTGCAATATTCCTCAAGCGAAGCGTGTATCAATTTAGACTTACCATGCGCTTCTTGCTACAAATTGGGTTTGCCCAAACAAGCTAAATCGCTTTAGCTCTGGTGGGCTCTTACCCCACCCTTTCACCCTTACCTTAAAAAGGCGGTTTGCTTTCTGTGGCACTTTCCCTTAGCTTGCGCTAGCCATCCGTTAGATGGAATTTTGTCTAATGTAGCCCGGACTTTCCTCTATTCTAAAATAGCGACCATCTTCTAATGCGTTAATATATTAGAAAAAAGTAGCTTTAAAAGAGTTTAAAAATTAAGGGTATAGAGAATATTTTTATTATTCTCATAGCTCACAAGGATAAGCTCATTATCCCTAAACCCTCCAGCACTGATATTTTTAATCTCTTTAGGCAAGCCATAAACTTCAAGGATCTCTTCTTTTGTAGGGTCTATGACTAAAAGCGTGTTAAATTCCTTACTGAACGCATAAAGCTTATTATCCTTTAAAGCTAGCGCGCTGATAACCAACTCGCCCAGTTTCCTTTTTTCTTTAAGCTTGGCATTGCCCAGTTCAAGTAAAAACTCCCCATGCACTTGTTTGTCGCTATTAAGCATGGAGATGATAATCAAATCCTTATAACGCTTGTTAGGAGCGCTGATCAAATAAGTGAATTTAGCCCCTCTTCTTGCAGCGCTAACATAATAGTTTTTCGCCCTAGAAGTTTTCAAGCGGCTGCGTTCCACTTCATCAAAAGAGTTAGCCCCTTCCAAAAAATAAGGGAAGTTTTTAAGCGCGTTAGCGTTTTTGTTAGGCGTGATTTCTGCACTCGTTTTATTGTTGCCCATGATCACAATGTTGTCATCTTCATTAAAATCCGCCCCCACGAACGACCCCACCGTCGCGCTATAATAGCTATCTAGCACCATATGGCTGTGAATGGTTTTTAAATCGTTACCCACAAGATAAAGGCCTTGGTTTTCTGTGGTAAGGATCGCCTTATCTTCATTGAAACTCAAATCTGTGATCGCTCCGTTCAGTTTTAAAAAAAGCTCTTCTTTTTTTTCAATCTTCAACGCTTTTGTAATTTCTAAAGGCGAATGCTCATAATCATTATCTTTAGGCAAAGCGCTCAATTTCAAAGGCTCACCCACATCTCTTCTGCCCAAAACGCTTCTTGGGAATTTTGAATGATTCCAATTTTCCATAGACCAGACAGATTCTTTCAAATTCCAAGAAAAACGCACCGGACTGCTTTGCCCTATGTAAGGGAAAGGCCCGGTAGAAAGAAACGCTTGCACGGCGTTAGAACCCACCACAATAAAGAAAATATAAAAAGCACTTTTTTGGAGCGTGTTTAATGAATGATCTTTAAAAAGTTGGGTATTAGGGGCAAAAAAGAGCAACACCGCTAAAAGCACCACCACGCTAAAAAAGACAAAAAGCGCCCAAAACTGCGTGTGTAAGCCCAAAATAGGGAGCGCAAAGCCCTGCCCCACATCTTCTAAAGCATGGCTACCGGTATAATAAAAGCCCTCATATAACCCACTACCAGCCATGAGTAATAGCAAGGCGATGTATTTAGGCTTAAACCCAAAACGCACCACCAAAAGTGCCACAGCCCCTATTAAAATCATGTTGATGCGTAGCGCCCAGCAAAAAATACAAGGCGAATCTTTCAAAACATAGCCAAAATAAAAATTCGCCAAACCCACAGGAAAGATTAAAATCCCTAAAATCGCCAAAGAAAAAAGATTATAAAATCGGATTTCTTTATTCATGTATCCTCCTATAAATTCATATTAGGCAAAACGCTAGAGCTGTGGCCTATAAAAATAATAAGCTCCATCAACCACACCACAATCAAAATCCCAAACGCCCAATTTTCTTTTTCAGGCTTTTTAAACGCTATCAAAACAGCGGCTAGACTTAGAATCAGTCCTAAAAACTCCATGCTATTCCTTAAAATTTTCGTAACATTATACCCAAAAACAAACTATTGGATAAATAAAAAATATCTAGTGGATAACTTTTGAGAGAATTATTTTAAGGGAGAAAGCCCTAGTTATCCATATTTGATTGAAACAGAGCCAATTTTATGATTTCTTTTTTAACTTCCCATAGATTTTTTTAATTAGAGATAATATTTTAAACCATATCTCTTGCTTGTTTGTCCTAAGGCTTCTTTTTAATATGCCATAACTTTGTGAAGGTTTTAAAATACAAGACAATAAAGAAACATCGTTGCAAAACAAGGGCAGAGCGTCTTTATGCGTTGCATCTGGAAGAAAATAAATTTGTTTAAATTGCTCTTGATCTCGAATGCTAGGATGATCAATGAAGAAATTGACCCACTTTATCACATCATGAATGTCTAAAAAAATTTGACTTTCTTTAAAATATGAAGCATATCCAACAGCCCCTTCTACTATTTTTTCATAAGCTTTAGAGCGGTGTTTTTCGCAAGATGGAACATTTTTTTGATAAATTGGAACGCCATTTTCTACATTTAAAATAGGGTATTCAGGACTTGTTAGCAAAAACTCCACAAAATCCCAATTATGAAAATAAATGGATTTAGGGTGTGAAAAAGGTAAGAAACTCACGCAATCATGATTTAAAATTCTTAAGAGATCCACATAGCATCCAAAAACTTCTTTATTCAAAGCTTTTTGTATTAACTCTTGCGAAGAATATCCCCAAGTAATCGTATCTACAATGGCGATATTTCTCTCTAAATTTGATGAAGACAAGTATTTTCTGTAATTATCTAAACATTTTCGTGCTAAACAGCGGCAATGTTCAAAGTTGCTATATATATATATGCTTGTTGGTTAGTGGTGATTTGCTTCTTTTTAACTTCTTCTTCGCCTTCTAAAATACGCAAAATTTCCAAACTCTCACCCTCTGTGACTTCTAAAAATACCGCTTTTTTTAAAATTCTGGGAGCATAGATATAAGTAGTTTTATATAAATTTGGATATAAAATATTAAAAATTTTTTGCAATAAATAACCATCTCGTGCAACAAACACTAAAGTATCAATATTTCTTTTATGAATCTCTTTATAGATAAACTGGCAATAAGCAACGGCTACAATTCCTGCCTGCACCACTCCCAAAAGAAACCAATAATCAAACTTTTCATATTTTTGAATATAATTTTTATAAAAAACGCATAAAGATCCTAAAATAAAGCTTTGTGCAACACTAGTCGGATTAAATGTTTTGTATTTAGGAAAAATTTCTTCAAATTGCCTCAACACACTTTTTCTAACTAGCGTTGCTATACCTAAACTTTTAGGCATAGCGTCATCTGCCCAAAAATTATCACCAATATGCAACATTTGTGTGTGAGTAATATTTTCTTGTTTTAAAACATGTTTAAACAAATCTTTTGAATGTTTAGTAAGCATTATATGGCTACTAAGATAGAAATTTGTATAACCATCAAAACCCTTAGAAATTAAAATATCTTCAAGGACCTCTAAAGGTAAATACATATCTGATATAATAATCACTCTCTTATTGTTCTCTTTAGCGAAACGATAGAGTTCTAACATCTCTAAGTTTGGAATAAGCATCTCTTTTTCAGTGGCAATTTCTACTTCCTTATATGAATAAAACTCTTTTGGAATTTGATGATAAATTTCATCTAGAGTAATGTCTTGTTCTTTACTGATTTCTCTAGATTGCATTTCTGCTAGAATCCTTGCTTGACAAAAACCTTTAATATCATATTTAGTCTCAATATACAAAAATAAATCTGTGGGTTTAATGAAAGGTCTTAAAAGAAGGGTATCAAAAATATCAAAAGAAATCACATCGTATTTTAAAACCTCACTTTTTGCCTCATCTAAAAATTTGTACACACAATAATCCTTATGTAAAATTTGAGCATTATAGAATTCTTTTTTCAAAAATACAAGAAAAGGGGAAAAAACTATAACTAAAGAAATGAGATAAGGGGTTACCCCCTTATTTTTTCAAAGCTTCTAAAGCATGTTTTTTACCAATTTCAAAGGCTTTTTTGTTCGTGTCAGCGACTTTTGCAGGGACTTTTTTAAGCATGGTGTCTAGCACGATATTTTCTTCTACGCATTTAGTAAGTTCCACGGTAATGGCTAACGCTACCACAGATTGTGTGATAATGTTACCCACTTCATCTTTAGCGATACTGATAATGGGGATTTTATAGATCTGGTATTTTTCTTCATCTTCTTTAGTGGGGGTTACCAGATTGGGATCAATGACAACGATACCGCCTTTTTTAATATCGCTTTTAAACTGGTTGTAGCTGATTTGAGCGACTGAAAGCATGAAATCAATCTCGCCCTCTTTAGCGTAAGGGAAAATAATTTCATCTTTGTCTAGCAAAATATCCACTTTAGTAGGCCCTCCACGCACTTGCGAAGTGTAAGTGGAAGTCTTAGTGCCATAGCCCCCACTCACAATCTTAGCTTCAGCCAAAATCTCCCCCGCTAACAGCACGCCTTGCCCTCCAACGCCCGTAAATCGTAATTGCGCTTCCATTATTGTTTTCCTTGTGCTTTTTCAATGATTTCTTGATACGCTTCGCAATATTCTTTCCTGTCCGTGTCATGCTTTAAAACGCCTGTAGGGAATTTATCCACCCTTTCTTCAGGGCTCATGGCCTCAAATTGGCGTTTGCTCACTAATCGGCTTTCCATCCATTTTAGCATTTGAGACGCTTCGCCCATTTTATTCTTACGCCCTAAATTGATATGGCAATTACTATGGACATCAAAGAAGCTAAAGCCCTTGTGTGTAAAACCTTCTTTAAGCACTTTTTCTAATTTTTGAGGGTCTAAAACGCTCTCTCTAGCCACAAAGCTCGCCCCTGCAGCGGTGGTTAAAGCACATGGGTCAAATTGGTTATCAATATTCCCCCATTGAGCCGTAACCGTCCACATGCCATTAGGCGTGGTGGGCGAAGTTTGGGAGTTGGTCAAACCATAAATGAAATTATTCACTAAAATAAAATTCAAATCAATGTTCCTCCTGCATGCATGCATGGTGTGGTTGCCTCCAATAGCAAAGCCATCGCCATCGCCAGAAACCACGATCACATGCTTACTAGGGTTAGCTAATTTAATCCCTGTCGCATACGCTACAGCCCTACCATGCGTGGTATGAACGGTGTTGCAATTCACATACGAGCTCATGCGCCCGCTGCAACCAATCCCACTCACCAAACACACATCATCCATTTTCCAACCTAAAGCGTCAATCGTGCGGATAATGGATTTTAAAATCACGCCATCACCACAGCCCCAACACCACAAAGTGGGTATTTTATCCACACGCAAATATTCATCATAATTAAACGCCATTTTAAAGCTCCTTCAACTTTGCGATAATTTGTTTAGGCGAAATCGTGCGCCCATTGGCTTGCCCAAAGAAATGCACCTTTCTTTGCATAGCCCTTTCAATCTCTTCTAAATACTGCCCTTTATTCAATTCAATCACAAGGATTTTTTCGTATTTATCCCCTATTTCTTTCAAGCGTTTAGCCGGGCTTGGCCATAAGGTTTTAGGCCTGAAAAAGCCGACTTTTTGCTTGCTTTCTTTATTGTAATCTTTCAAGGCTTCTTTAACCGCTAGAGAAACCGAACCATAAGCGATGATGACAACTTCAGCACCCTCTAAATCCATTTCCTCATTTTCATTGATAATGTCTTGCTTGGATTCAATCTTATGGAATAATCTGTCAATCAAATCCCCACCGATTTTAGCGTCTTCAGTAGGAAAGCCAATAGACCCATGGTGCAAGCCTGAAACATGGTAGCGGTAACCTTTAAAGAAAGGGTTTAAGACAGCCGGCTCATCTTGTGCAACCCCATAAGGTTTGTAGTCTTTTTTATCGCCCGCAAATTCCTTGCGATTAATGGTTATCTTTTGCACTTCTTCTAAATTTGGGATTTGCACCTTGCCATACATATGCCCCACGGTTTCATCCATGAGCAAGAATACAGGAGTCATGAGCATTTCAGCCAAATTGAATGCGCGAACGGTCTCTGTGTAAGCTTCTTCCAAACTAGCAGGAGCGAGTGCGACAGCCTTAAAATCCCCATGTATGGGGTGTTTTAAGAAATTCACATCGCCTTGAGCCACACGAGTGGGCATTCCGGTTGATGGGCCTGAACGCATCACATCAGCGATCACTAAAGGGATTTCCGCCATGAAAGAATAACCGATTTGCTCCACTTTCAATGAAATACCAGGTCCAGAGCTCGCTGTCATAGACTTCGTCCCGCTCATGCTCGCCCCTAAAGACACGCTAATCCCACTGATTTCATCTTCCATCTGGATAAAATGACCGCCACATTTGGGTAAAGCCACGCTCATCGCATGCATAATATCCGAGCTTGGCGTGATAGGATAGCCCCCAAAAAACCGACACCCTACTTCAATCGCCGCTTTAGCGACTAATTCATTCCCATCAGTAATAATCTCACGCATTATTTACCTCTCCCTTCTAAAATAGTCTCTTCTAAAAGCATGTATTTATTGGCCTTAACCTTTTCGCTTCTTTCTTGGGCTTCTTTAGAAACTTTAGCGAATTTGAAATCCTTCCTGTCAGCCACATAAATCGCAAAATCCGGGCAGTGCAACTCGCATTGCACACAACCGATACAACTCTCTGGATAGGCTACTTTGGCCACTTTTCCAAGTACCCTTTCTTTTTCAATCCCCATGCCAAGAACTCCAGCAGGGCATACCGATACGCAAATATCACAACCCTTACACCTGTCTTCATTTACCCAAACGGCAACCCCATCTGGAGCACTCATTTTAGCCATTCATTCTCCTTTGTGCTAAAAGCTTTAAAGCCCTAGCAATCAAAATTTGCCTAGAATTGTAGCAAGCCTTTTTTAATAAAATCTAAAATGCTTTAATAGTAAGAACTTAAAATTAAAATGAGAAAATACTAAACACTTTTTACCCAATTTAAAAGAAAAAACGCCCCATTAACCCTAATCATAAAAATGATTATTAGAAAGATTAATGTTTTTTAAATGCTCTTTATAAGTCGCACTGAAAGCATGTTTTTTATCCGGCATTTTCACAAAATACAAGAAATCAGTTTTTTTAGGGAAAATCACGGCTCTAATCGCTTCTAGGCTCACGCTCCCTACAGGATTTTTAGGCAAGCCCTTAAATTTATAAGTATTATAAGGGGTGTTATCGGTTTTAATGCGCTCTTTTGTTACTTTAGCGTGCGAAAATTCCTGATAATTCAAAGCCCCATCCATTTGTAAAGGCATGCCTTTTTTCAAGCGGTTAAAAATCACGCTCGCAATCAAGGGCATTTCTTCAATATTAGCGGCTTCTTTTTGCACAATAGAAGCGAGAATGATTTTTTCAAACCACTCTTCTTTATGGTAGTATCCAAGCCATTGTTTGCTTAAAGCTTCGTGTTTTTTGAGGGATTGACTGATCAAAGTCTGCATGATTTTAAAAGCGTCCTCCCCTAAAGGCAAATGATAAGTGTCTGGCCATATCACCCCATCTTCTATCACAGCGCCATTCAATCGTGGAGCGATGCTTTCATAAGCCTGGTTGAGATCGCTTGTTTCTAGTTGGTAAGTCTCGCTCAAAATTTGCGTGAAAAAATAGCGGGTTTCTCCAGGGATTAGAGTTGCGCTTTTATACGCGGCTTTTGCTTTAATCAAACGGATTAAAAAATCCCCCTTCCTTAAAGCCCCATCGCCCATATCAATATAACCTTTTTTAGGCATGCCCATCAGGCGTAAAAAAAGCAAATCCAAAGCGTTAATATCCACGCCTTGCTCTTTTAAAGAAAAAAACACTTTTTTGAGCGAACCTTGCGGGACAACCACCACTTTATTAGGATAAATTGGTATACTTAAATAAAAAAGAATACTGATGAATAAAAGAAAACATGTATCCAAGAAAGTGTTTAATGTCATTATTTTGTTTGTGGCAGTATTCACTCTTTTAGTTGTCATTCACAAAACCCTTTCAAACGGCATTCACATACAAAATTTAAAAATCGGGAAGCTTGGCATTTCTGAATTATACTTAAAACTTAACAACAAGCTTTCTTTAGAAGTTGAACGCGTTGATCTATCTTCTTTCTTCCATCAAAAACCCACCAAAAAGCATTTAGAAGTTTCTGATCTGATTAAAAATATCCGTTATGGCATCTGGGCGGTGTCTTATTTTGAAAAACTTAAAGTCAAAGAAATCATTTTAGATGATAAAAATAAAGCCAATATCGTTTTTGACGGGAATAAATACGAGTTAGAATTTCCAGGAGTTAAAGGGGAATTTTCCCTAGAAGATGATAAAAATATCAAGCTTAAAATCATCAATTTGCTTTTTAAAGATATTAAAGTCCAAGTAGATGGCAACGCCCACTATTCGCCTAAAGCTAGGAAAATGGCGTTTAATTTGATTGTCAAGCCCTTAATTGAACCCAGCGCTGCAATTTATTTGCAAGGGCTAACCGATTTAAAAACCATAGAATTAAAAATCAACACTTCTCCAATGAAAAGCCTAGCGTTTTTAAAGCCTCTTTTCCAACGCCAATCGCAAAAAAATTTAAAAACATGGATTTTTGATAAAATCCAATTTGCTAGCTTTAAGATTGATAACGCTTTAATCAAAGCTAATTTCACTCCTAGCGAGTTTATCCCATCGCTTTTGGAAAATTCCGTAGTTAAAGCCACTTTGATTAAACCTTCAGTCGTTTTTAATGATGGCTTATCGCCCATTAAAATGGATAAAACCGAATTGATCTTCAAAAACAAACAGCTTCTCATACAGCCCCAAAAAATCGCTTATGAAACCATGGAATTGACCGGCTCTTACGCCACTTTTTCCCATTTGTTAGAAGCCCCTAAGTTGGAGATTTTTTTAAAAACGACCCCTAATTATTATGGCGATAGCATTAAGGATTTATTGAGCGCTTATAAAGTCGTTTTACCTTTGGATAAAATCAGCACGCCATCTAGCGCGGATTTGAAACTCACCTTGCAATTCTTAAAAAACACCGCTCCTTTATTTAGCGTTCAAGGCAATGTTAATTTGCAAGAAGGCACCCTCTCGCTCTATAATATCCCCCTTTATACGCAAAACGCTAATATAAGCCTAGATATTACCCAAGAATACCAATACATCTACATAGAAACGACCCACACCCGCTATGAAAACATGCTGGATTTAGACGCTAAAATCGCTTTAGATTTGAATAAAAAAACCCTTTCTTTAGATTCTTTAGTCCATAAAATACGATTCAACACTAACAATAGTATCAACATGCGTTCTTACGGCTTGGATAACGGCCAAGATAACCCACAGCCTACTAAATTTTCTTTAGATTTAAAAAGCTTGCATTCTGTTATTCAAGAGGGTGAAAACTCAGAGGCGTTTAGAAGAAAAATCATAGACACCATTAAAGCCCAAAGTGAAGATAAATTCACCAAAGATGTTTTCTATGCTACAGGAGACACTCTTAAAAACCTTTCTTTGAATTTTGATTTTTCTAACCCCAACCACATGCAATGGAGCGTGCCGCAACTTTTATTAGAGGGCGAATTCAAAGATAGCGCCTATGTTTTTAGAATCAAAGATTTGAAAAAAATCAAGCCCTATTCCCCTATTATGAAATATTTCGCCTTAGAAGATGGCTCTTTAGAGGTTTCTACGAGCGATTTTGTCAATATTGATTTTTTTGCTAACGATTTAAAAATCACTTTACCCATCTATCATAGCAACGGAAAGCAATTTAAATCCCTCTCTTTATTTGGCTCTATTAATAAAGATGAAATTTCTGTCTATACTCCGAGCAAAAGCATATCTATAAAAGTTAAGGGGGATCAAAAGGATATTACCCTTAATAACATTGATTTGAGTATTGACGATTTTTTAGATAGTAAGATGCCAGCTATTGCAGGATTATTCTCAAAAGAACGGAAAGAAAAGCCTAGCTCTAAAGAAATCCAAGATGAAGATATTTTCATTAGTGCCAAACAACGCTATGAAAAAGCCCACAAAATTATCCCCATCTCTACACGCATCCATGCTAAAGATATCGTGTTGATCTATAAAAAAATGCCTTTTCCTTTAGAAAATCTTGATATTGTCGCTCAAGATGACAGGGTGAAAATTGATGGCAATTATAAAAACGGCATGATCATGGCGGATTTAGTGCATGGGGCTTTGTATCTTAAGGCTCATAATTTTAGCGGGGATTATATCAATACCATCCTCCAAAAGGATTTCGTGGAAGGGGGCTTATTCACGCTTATTGGGGCTCTTGAAGATCAGGTTTTCAACGGCGAATTGAAATTCCAAAACACAAGCTTAAAGAATTTCGCTCTCATGCAAAACATGATCAATCTCATCAACACCATTCCCTCTCTCATTGTCTTTAGGAACCCTCATTTAGGGGCTAATGGCTATCAAATCAAAAAGGGGTCTGTTGTTTTTGGGATCACTAAAGAATATTTAGGGTTAGAAAAAATTGATCTTATCGGCAAAACGCTTGATATTGCTGGCAATGGGATTATTGAATTAGACAAAAACAAATTAGATTTGAATTTAGAAGTTTCCACTATCAAGGCTTTGAGTAATGTTTTAAATAAAATCCCTATTGTGGGCTATCTTGTCTTAGGGAAAGAAGGTAAAATCACCACTAATGTGAATGTCAAAGGCACGCTGGATAACCCTAAAACCAAAGTCACTTTAGCGGCTGATATTATCCAAGCGCCTTTTAAAATCTTGCGCCGTATTTTCACACCTATTGACATCATCGTGGATGAAGTCAAAAAAAACATTGATTCAAAAAGGAAGTAAAATGACTCTCAATGAAGCCATTAAAGACAAAGTTTATGAAATCGTAGAAATCGCTAACTGCGATGAAGCCCTTAAAAAACGCTTTCTGTCTTTTGGTATCCATGAAGGAGTTCAATGCACTCTTTTGCATTATTCTATGAAAAAAGCCACGCTTTCGGTTAAAATCAACCGCATTCAAGTGGCTTTAAGAACCCATGAAGCGCAATACCTTGTCATCAAAGAAAGCGTGTGAAAATGGGTTTAAAACATACTAAAACTTACCAAAAAGCCCAACAAATCAAAGAACTGCTTTTAAAACATTACCCCAACCAAACCACCGAATTGCGCCATAAAAACCCCTATGAATTGCTGGTGGCTACCATTTTAAGCGCTCAATGCACGGACGCTAGAGTGAATAAAATAACGCCCAAGTTATTTGAAAAATACCCAAGTGTGAATGATTTAGCCCTAGCTTTTTTAGAAGAAGTTAAAGAAATTATCCAATCCGTTTCTTATTCCAACAATAAAAGCAAGCATTTAATCAGTATGGCGCAAAAAGTGGTTAGGGATTTTAAGGGCGTTATCCCCTCTACACAAAAAGAATTGATGAGCCTAGATGGCGTGGGGCAAAAAACCGCTAATGTGGTGCTTTCAGTGTGCTTTGATGCAAATTATATAGCCGTAGATACCCATGTGTTCCGCACGGTGCACCGATTAGGCTTAAGCAACGCTAACACGCCCATTAAGACCGAAGAAGAACTCAGCGATCTTTTTAAAGACAACCTGTCAAAACTCCACCATGCCTTAATCTTGTTTGGCCGTTACACCTGCAAGGCTAAAAACCCCTTGTGCGGCGAGTGTTTTTTAAAAGAATTTTGCGTTTCTAAGGCTAGCTTTAAAGCGTAGTGGCTTTATTTGTTATAAAATTTATAGTAAAATTAAGATTTTATAATCAAAGTCAAATCATTCTTGAAAGAGTAGAGTTTTATGTCAGAAGCAGAATCTAATAAGTTAAAAATAGCCGAAAAAGAGAAAGAAAAAGCTAGCAAGGAAAGAGAACTAGAGCTTTCCACTTATTTAGAAGAACTCATTTGCGATTATAAAAACCTTTTAGACATGGAGATTGTTTTTAGTGCAGAACTTGGCTCTACGCAAATCCCTTTATTGCAGATTTTGCGTTTTGAAAAAGGCTCTGTGATTGACTTGCAAAAACCCGCTGGAGAGAGCGTGGATACTTTTGTGAACGGGCGGGTTATTGGTAAGGGTGAGGTGATGGTTTTTGAAAGGAATTTAGCCATTCGTTTGAATGAAATCCTTGATTCTAACGCCATTGTGTATTATCTCGCTAAAAATTCATGAGATTGTTATTCTTGTTATTGAGCGCTATTTTTATGTTACTGGCTGAAGAAAAAATACCTTTAAATGATGACGCTCCTATTAAACTTATGCATTGGCAAAACGCATTAAAAGAAGTCCAACCTGATTCAAACGCTCTAACAACACCACCCATAAAAGCCGTGCAAACCACGCTCACTTTTGAAACGCCTTTTAATAAAGCGCCTAAAATCATGGAAGTTGAAGGGCAAAAGGTGATCGTTTTAAAAAACGCTAAACTGGATTCTAAAAAAACCATGGATTTTAAAGAAGCCTCTTTGAATGCTTTAGAAATGTTTTCCTACCACAATGACATCTACCTCTTGTCTAAAAAAGCTAAAATGGAATTAGAAATCCAAGCTTCAAACAGCAAGGATAAAAAACGGCTCCGCTTTCTTTTTTTACCAAAAGGTTTTCATTTAGCCCCACCGCCTAGCCATGAAGGAAAATCTCAGCATGCCAATCTTTCAAGCCAAGATGAAAAAGAGCGAGCCAAAAGTCCCTTAAACACTTTAGAGTTAAAACCCCCACTAGATTTAAGCCATGCTTATAAGGCGCTAGCGGTTATTGCTGCCTTGCTCTTAATATTGTATATAATCAAAAAAAAAATTGTTCCTGCACAAGGGTCTTTTTCTACAAAAGATTTTAAGTTAGAAATTAGTGTTTTGGGTCGTGTTGATGCGAACCATAAAATCATTTCCATAAAAACTAATAAGGAGCGTTACTTGGTCTTACTGAGCGATAAATACGGCCTGCTTTTAGACAAAATAAGCCCAAAAACATCTAAAGAAGAACTGATTAAAGAAGCTGAAAATAATATAAAGAATTCAAAATTAGGAAATTTATATGCCGGAAAATTCTAAACTGCAATCTGCTAAGTTAGGGAAAAATTTTGACCCTGTGGATCATTCTAACAGGAATTTTTTCTTTTCTCTCATTCTATCTGTATTGTTACACTGGTTGATTTATTTTTTATTTGAACACAGAGGGGATTTTTTTCCCTCAAAACCCAAGCTTGTTAAAGTGGATCCTAAAAATTTATTGATTTTAAAAAGAGGCCATTCGCAAGATCCCAGTAAAAACACCCCGGGCGCTCCTAAACCCACGCTAGCTGGCCCCCAAAAACCCCCCACACCACCAACCCCACCAACCCCACCAACCCCACCAACCCCACCAAAACCTATAGAAAAGCCTAAACCTAAGCCAAAACCCAAACCTGAACCCAAAAAGCCCAATCACAAACATAAGGCTCTTAAAAAAGTGGAAAAAGTGGAAGAGAAAAAAATAGTAGAGGAGAAAAAAGAAGAGAAAAAAATAGTAGAACAAAAAGTAGAGCAGAAAAAAGTGGAAGAGAAAAAACCTGTCAAAAAAGAATTTGATCCCAATCAGCTTTCTTTCTTGCCTAAAGAAGTTGCGCCACCCAGACAAGAAAATAATAAAGGCTTGGATAACCAAACCAAAAGGGATATTGATGAATTGTATGGCGAAGAATTTGGGGATTTAGGCACAGCCGAAAAAGATTTCATCAGGAATAATTTAAGGGATATTGGGCGCATCACGCAAAAATATTTAGAATACCCTCAAGTAGCGGCTTATTTAGGGCAAGACGGGACGAATGCGGTAGAATTTTACTTGCACCCTAATGGCGATATTACCGATCTTAAAATCATCATTGGCTCTGAGTATAAAATGCTTGATGACAACACCTTAAAGACTATTCAGATCGCTTATAAGGATTACCCGCGCCCCAAAACTAAAACCCTCATCCGCATTAGAGTGCGTTATTACCTAGGGGGCAATTAAAGGAATGGAAATCACGCTTTTTGACCCTATAGACGCTCACTTGCATGTGCGAGAAAACGCACTTTTAAAAGCGGTGTTAAGATATTCTAGCGAGCCTTTTAGCGCTGCGGTGATCATGCCTAATCTCAATAAGCCCTTAATTAACACTCCAATCACCCTTGAATATGAAGAAGAAATTTTAAACCATTCTTCAAACTTCAAGCCTTTAATGAGTTTGTATTTCAATGATGATTTGACCTTAGAAGAATTGCAACGCGCCCAAGAAAAAGGCATCAGGTTTTTAAAGCTCTACCCCAAAGGCATGACCACAAACGCGCAAAACGGCACTTCGGATTTGTTGGGTGAAAAAACTTTAGAGATTTTAGAAAACGCCCAAAAATTAGGCTTTATTTTATGCATCCATGCAGAACAAGCCGGGTTTTGTTTGGATAAAGAATTTTTATGCCATAGCGTTTTAGAAACTTTCGCCCTTTCATTCCCTAAACTCAAAATCATTATAGAGCATTTGAGCGATTGGCGCAGTATCGCTCTAATTGAAAAGCATGACAACCTCTATGCGACTTTAACTTTACACCATATCAGCATGACTTTAGATGATTTATTAGGGGGGAGTTTGAACCCGCATTGTTTTTGCAAACCTTTAATCAAAACCAAAAAAGACCAAGAAAGGCTTTTATCCCTTGCTTTAAAAGCCCACCCTAAAATCTCTTTTGGCTCTGATAGCGCCCCGCATTTTGTCTCTAAAAAGCATAGCACTAACATTCCAGCAGGCATCTTTTCTGCCCCTATTTTGTTGCCTGCGTTGTGCGAACTTTTTGAAAAACACAACGCTTTAGAAAACTTGCAAGCCTTTATCAGCGATAACGCTAAAAAAATCTATGCGCTAGACAATTTGCCCAGTAAAAAAGCGCATTTGTCTAAAAAACCCTTTATAGTCCCTACGCACACACTTTGTCTGAATGAAAAAATTGCTATCTTAAGAGGGGGCGAAACGCTATCTTGGAACATTCAAGAAATCGCCTAAAACATGCCGCCTTTTTCGTGGGGCTTTTCATCGTTTTATTTTTAATTGCAATGAAGCGCCAAACCCCCCCCCTATGCTTTCGCGCACAATCAAACCCTTTCAACTGAAAGCCCCCCCTATTTCACACAACTCACTATCCCTAAACCCAATGACGCTTTAAGCGTGCATGCGAGTGCTTTAATCAGCTTGCCTAACGATAATCTTTTGAGCGCTTATTTTAGCGGCACTAAAGAAGGGGCAAGGGATGTGAAAATCAGCGCGAATCTTTTTGACAGCAAGATTAATCGCTGGAGCGAAGCCTTCATTCTTTTAACCAAAGAAGAGCTTTCTCATTATTCGCATGAATATATCAAAAAACTGGGTAACCCCTTGCTTTTTTTGCATGACGATAAAATTTTGTTGTTTGTCGTAGGGGTGAGCATGGGCGGGTGGGCCACTTCTAAAATCTACCAACTTGAAAGCGCTTTAGAGCCGATTCATTTTAAATTTGTGCAAAAACTCTCTTTAAGCCCTTTTTTAAACTTAAGCCATTTGATAAGGAATAAGCCTTTAAACACCACTGATGGCGGGTTTATGCTACCACTCTATCACGAATTAGCCACCCAATACCCCTTGTTATTGAAATTTGACAAACAAAATAACCCAAGAGAGCTTTTAAGGCCTAATGCCCTAAACCACCAGCTCCAGCCAAGCTTAACCCCCTTTAAAGACTGCGCTGTCATGGCGTTTAGAAACTATTCTTTTAAAGATAGCCTCATGCTAGAAACCTGTAAAACCCCCACCACTTGGCAAAAGCCCATGCTTACGAATTTGAAAAACTTGAATGACGCTTTGAATTTGATCAATTTAAATAAAGAATTGTTTTTAATCCACAACCCTAGCGATTTATCTTTGCGTCGTAAAGAACTCTTATTTTCTAAATTAGAAAACTCAAACTCTTTTAAAACCTTAAAAATTTTAGATAAAGCGGATGAAGTGAGTTACCCAAGCTATAGTCTTAACCCTCATTTTATAGATATTGTCTATACCTACAACCGCTCTCATATCAAACACATCCGTTTTAATATGGCTTATTTAAAATCCCTTCTCAAGTAATCAGTCATGTTCATACATTCTTCTTACACGCTGAGTTTTGTATGGCTTTTTTTAATTTTCTTTTTTTTTAAAAATAAGCCATTGAGTTTGAGGTTTTCGCTCTCTTTTATAAGCGTGATTTTAAGCAATATCGCTTTTAAAGACTCTCTATCGCTCAACGCCTTTTTAAGCAGTTTTACAGCCCCCTTAAGCCCCTTTAGCTGTCTTTTGATCCTTGCTTATACAAGCTTTTCTTGTCATATACTCAAAAAGCCCCCTTTAGAAACCTTGCAATCTTATAGCATCATGCTGTTTTTCAATCTGTTGCTTTTGATAGATATTTTAGGGTTTTTGCCTTTTTCAATCTATCATCATTTCATGGCTTCTCTTATTTTTAGTGCGCTTTTTTGCAGCAGTTTGTTTTTGAGTAGCCCCTTACTGGGCATGATCGCTTTAGTGGCGTTATCCAGTTCGCTTTTGATGCGTTCTCATTTTCAAATCTTAGATTCTTTATTAGATTTCCCCTTGCTTCTTTTTGTCTTTTTGAAGACTTTATATCTTGTTAAAAAAAGGTTGTATTAACGCTTATGAAATCCCTATCCCATGCCCTTTTTTCGCTCTTTTTAAAAGGTTTTTATTTCACCTTTTTTATGAGCTTGTTGTTTGTGTTCAATCGTATCGGCTTTATCCTTTATACTGGCTATTATAAACATGCTTTAAAAAACCCTATTTTTGATGAAATCATCAAAACCCTATTCAATGGAGCAAGATATGATAATCGTGTGGTCTCAAGCCTAGCGATTCTTTTTATCATTATCGGATTATTAGGGTTATTTGCCCCTAAACGCCAAACCAAAATGCTTAATATTATGGCGTATTTTTCTATCGCTATTATCCTGTTTTTAAACATTGCGAACATTGTTTATTACGGCATTTATGGGAATGTGTTTGATGAAAATTTATTGGAATTTTTGCATGAAGACACGCTCACGATTTTAAAAATGAGCGGAGAATACCCTATTTTTTCTGGTTTTTCACTCTTTGTGATCATTAGCATTTTAATCTCTCTTATCTATTTCAAGATCCAAAACGCCCTTTTTAAACCCAAAAATGTTGATCAAGCCACCCGCACCAAACCCCTTAAAACTTTCCTTTTATTCATGCTTTTTTCACTCATGCAAATGTTTTACATCAACGCGCAATTGAGCTTTGTTGGTGCGTCTTTAGATCTCAGCATAGAGCCAGCCAAAGATCCTTTTTTAATGAAAATTACCCCCGGGGCGTTTCGCAACCTTTATCTTTTGGCGCGCAATTACAGACAAAGCCATAACCTTAAATTCAGCGATTTTGCTAAAGGATCGCCCCTAGAAGTGGCGAAAAATTATTTCAATCTTAAAGAAAACCCCTCAAACAACCTCTATGAGTTGCTTTCTCAAACAAGCCACAACAATTCCAATCAAACCATCCAACATGTTTTTTATATCGTTTCAGAGTCTCTGAGTTCATGGCATTTTGATCAAAAATTTGACGCTATAGGGCTAACGAGCGCTTTAAAAGGCTTGGTTAAAAAAGAGCATGCTCACATGCTTTCTGCTTTTATTGAAAGCGCCCCACGAACCGTTAAAAGCCTGGATGTCCAAATCACAGGCTTGCCTTATATCAATGATAATAACTTAGTCAATTCAGGCGTAATCCTCCCTAGCTTTCCTATGGCGATTGGCAATATCATGAAAACTCTGGGTTATAGAAATAACTTTTATTATGGGGGTAGCGGGATTTGGAACAAACTAGATAGTTTCACCAAAAAACAAGGTTTTCACGCCCTTTATTTCAATAACCATCTCTTAGAATTTGCCAAAAACAAGCCCTACCCTAAACCCATAGAGAGCAACTGGGGAGTGCATGATAATATTTTATTTGACTATATTTTAGAAAACACCAACCCCAATGAAAAAACTTTCAGCATGGTCATGACTTTAAGCAATCACGCAATCAAAAATGTGAATCTCAAAGCCTTTAATGTGCCTTTAGAAAAAATCCAAAAATTTGTGGAAAAAACCCCCAAAGCAGAAAATCTACCGGACGCTAATTCTTTAGGGCATATTTACTGGTATGACAAAGTAATAGTCAATTTCATCAAAAAAGCAAGCCTTAAATTCCCTAACTCGCTTTTTATCATTACAGGAGATCATTTTGACAGGAGCTATGAATACGCTAAAAACGATTTATATGTGATTAAATCCGTGCCGCTTATTTTATACGCCCCTACTTTAAAGCCTGAAAAAATCAGTCAAGTCGGATCGCATTTAGACATCGCTCCTACGATTGTTGAATTAGCCGCTCCTAAAGGTTTTCAATTTGTGAGTTTTGGAAAGCCTTTATTTTCTAACAACACAACAAACCCTCCAAGCCACCCCGATTATGCGCTAGGTTATGAAGCGATCGCTACCAAAGATTATTTTTATAACCCGAGTTTGGGGTTAAGGTATTTGAACGAAAACCACAAAGAGCAAAAGGATAAACAAAACGACAAAATAGAAGCTTTTCAGTTTTACCAGCAATTAGAATCCTTAAAAGCCCTCAGTTATTACTTGCTCTATCATGGGGCTAATCTTAAAGATTGATAAACGGAGTTTTTAATTCCATTAAACGCATGATTTTTGCTACAATAATAGGATTTTAATTGATAAAGGACAAATAAGCATGCCAAATAGGGGCGTTGTTTTATTAGACGGGCAAGCACTAGCTTACAATATAGAAAAAGATTTGAAAAATAAAATCCAAATAATAACCGCACAAACGCATAAACGCCCCAAACTAGCCGTGATTTTAGTGGGGAAAGATCCCGCTAGTATCACTTATGTCAATATGAAGATCAAAGCATGCGAAAGGGTGGGCATGGATTTTGACTTAAAAACCCTCCAAGAAAATATTACTGAAGCTGAATTGCTGTCCTTGATTAAAGATTACAATACCGATCAAAACATTTCAGGCATTTTAGTCCAGCTCCCCCTACCCAGACACATTGACACTAAAATGATTTTAGAAGCCATTGATCCGAGTAAAGATGTGGATGGTTTCCACCCCCTTAATATCGGCAAGCTCTGCACTCAAAAAGAATCGTTTCTGCCAGCTACCCCTATGGGCGTGATGCGTCTTTTAAAGCATTATCATATTGAAATCAAGGGCAAGGATGTAGCGATTATTGGGGCGAGCAATATCATTGGAAAACCTTTGAGCATGCTTTTGTTAAACGCTGGGGCTAGCGTGAGCGTGTGCCATATTTTGACTAAAGACATTAGTTTTTACACCCAAAACGCTGATATTGTCTGCGTTGGCGTGGGTAAGCCTGATTTGATTAAAGCGAGCATGTTAAAAAAAGGGGCTGTAGTGGTGGATATTGGGATCAATCATTTGAACGATGGGCGTATCGTGGGCGATGTGGATTTTATAAACGCGCAAAAAGTTGCCGGTTTTATCACCCCTGTGCCTAAAGGCGTGGGGCCTATGACGATCGTCTCGCTTTTAGAAAACACTCTGATCGCTTTTGAAAAACAACAAAGGAAGGGATTTTAATGAAATTTTTACGCTCTGTTTATACATTTTGCTCCAGTTGGGTAGGGACGATCATTATTGTGCTGTTGGTTATCTTTTTTATCGCACAAGCCTTTATCATTCCCTCTCGCTCTATGGTAGGCACGCTCTATGAGGGCGATATGCTCTTTGTCAAAAAGTTTTCTTACGGCATACCCATTCCTAAAATCCCATGGATTGAGCTTCCTGTTATGCCTGATTTTAAAAATAATGGGCATTTGATAGAGGGGGATCGCCCTAAGCGCGGCGAAGTGGTGGTGTTTATCCCTCCCCATGAAAAAAAATCTTACTATGTCAAAAGGAATTTCGCTATTGGAGGCGATGAGGTGTTATTCACTAATGAGGGGTTTTATTTGCACCCTTTTGAGAGCGACACAGACAAAAATTACATTGCTAAACATTACCCTAACGCCATGACTAAAGAATTCATGGGTAAAATTTTTGTTTTAAACCCTTATAGGAGTGAGCATCCAGGTATCCATTACCAAAAAGACAATGAAACCTTCCATTTAATGGAGCAGTTAGCCACTCAAGGCGCAGAAGCTAATATCAGCATGCAACTCATTCAAATGGAGGGCGAAAAGGTGTTTTATAAGAAAATCAATAACGATGAATTTTTCATGATCGGCGATAACAGAGACAATTCTAGCGACTCGCGCTTTTGGGGGAGTGTGGCTTATAAAAACATCGTGGGTTCGCCATGGTTTGTTTATTTCAGTTTGAGTTTAAAAAATAGCCTGGAAATGGATGCAGAAAATAACCCCAAAAAACGCTATTTGGTGCGTTGGGAACGCATGTTTAAAAGCGTTGAAGGTTTAGAAAAAATCATTAAAAAAGAAAAAGCAACGCATTAAGGTTTTTTGTGCAATTTTTTGATTTCTCTTTAGAAAGTTTTATCACCACCTTAATGAAGATCCTAGCCCTTTTAATCGCTATCATAGGGCATGAGATCATGCATGGCTTGAGTGCATTTTTATTTGGAGACAGGAGTGCAAAAGACGCCAAGCGTTTGAGTTTAAACCCTATCAGGCATTTAGACATGATGGGATCGGTGCTTTTACCGGCTTTGTTACTCATTTTTCAAGCCCCCTTTTTGTTTGGGTGGGCCAAACCCGTGCCTGTGGATATGCGCTATATTGTCTCTCAAAAAGGCTCTCTGGCATGCGTAGTGGTGAGTTTAGCCGGGGTGGCTTATAATTTCACCCTGGCCGTTCTGCTCGCTTTCATCACGCATTTGAGCTTCCAAAAACTAGGGATCAACGCTTTGAGTATTAATGAATTGAATCTTTATCAGCTCGCTTTAGTAACCTTTCTCATTCAAGGCATTCTTTATAATCTTGTCTTAGGCGTTTTTAATAGCCTCCCTATCCCGCCCTTAGACGGATCAAAAGCGTTAGGCTTTTTAGCGTTGTATTTTAAAAGCGCGTTTTTATTGGAATGGTTTTCTAAAATGGAACGCTACGGCTTGTTGGTAGTGTTTATCTTTTTGTTTATCCCCCCTTTATCGGAGTTTTTTATCCATGCGCCCACAAGATTTTTATTTTCCTTACTCCTTTCTTAATCTTTTATCAAGGAGAGTTTATGAATAAGCCCTTAAAGTTTTCTCAAGTTTTTATAGGGAGCGATCATGCAGGGTTGCATCTTGCAGAGTTTGTCCAACATTTTTTAGAAGACAAGGATTTTAAGATCCAAGCTTTTTTACCCACTATGAGAGTGGATTACCCTGATTACGCAAAATTAGTGTGCCAAAAGGTCTTAGAAAACCCGCAAAGCTATGGTATTTTAGTGTGCGCTACAGGGATAGGCATGAGCATGGGCGCTAATCGCTTTAAGGGTATTAGAGCCGCTTTGTGCCTTGATGCTTACATGGCCAAAATGACTCGCTTGCACAATAACGCTAATGTCTTGTGTTTGGGCGAAAAGATTAGCGGTATTGGCGTGGTGGAAAGCATTTTAGAAGCGTTTTTCTCTACAGAATTTGAACAAGGCCGTCATGCGTTGCGCATCCAAAAGCTAGATGAATCGCTGAAATCATAAACCTAATGTAGTATAATTACATCGTTTCGCTAAAAAGGATATTTTAAGGCATGTTCACCCAATGGTTTATCATCACTATCGCTATTGTTTTTATCCTTTATATGGGTGTGCGCACTTTCTTTTTTAAAACCGTGGCTAAACGGCAAGAACGCACCAACGCATCCATGAAACTCACCTTACAAGAAGCTGAAATTTTGATCCAAAAACACCAGTTGCAACTCCAAAGGGCTTTAGGCAATATTGATATTCTTACCCAAGAAATGAGCTCGTTAAAAACAGAACTAAAAGCCCTTAAACAGCGCAACTCTGAATACAAAGGCGAATCGGATAAATATAAAAATCGTATTAAAGAATTGGAGCAAAAAATAGAAGCTCTCCTTTAAAAACGCTATAATAAATCAAAATCCTACAACCAATCAGTTATATTAAAGGATATTAAAATGAATGAAACGCTCAAAAAAGAACTTTTACAAAGCATCAGAGAAGTGAAAGACTACCCTAAAAAAGGGATTTTATTCAAAGACATTACCACACTACTCAACTACCCTAAACTCTTTAACAAACTCATTGACGCGCTCAAAAAACGCTATCTCGCTCTCAATATAGACTTTATCGTGGGCATTGAAGCGAGAGGGTTTATTTTAGGCTCTGCTCTCGCTTATGCACTTGGGGTGGGTTTTGTGCCTGTGAGGAAAAAGGGCAAGCTCCCCGCACACACCTTGTCTCAAAGCTACAGCCTAGAATACGGGAGCGACAGCATAGAAATCCACTCCGACGCTTTTAGGGGGGTTAAGGGGGTAAGGGTGGTGTTAATTGATGATTTATTAGCCACTGGAGGCACAGCTTTAGCGAGTCTTGAGCTTATCAAAGCCCTACAAGCCGAATGCATAGAAGCATGCTTTTTGATAGGGTTAAAAGAATTACCGGGTGTCCAACTTTTAGAAGAGCGAGTGAAAACCTTTTGTTTGTTAGAGTGCTAGAATAAGGGTGAATTTTGGAAGAATACATCATTGACTTATGGAATCAGCATGCAGCGACTTGGGGGTATCTCATTTTATTCGGGTGGAGCATTTTAGAAGGCGAAATCGGGTTAATTTTAGCAGGGATTGCCAGCTATACCGGTCATATGCATTTAGGACTAGCCATTTTAGTCGCAGGGATTGGGGGTTTTGTGGGGGATCAGATCTATTTTTACATCGGTCGCACCAATAAAGCTTACATCCAAAAAAAGCTAGAAAAACAACGCCGAAAACTAGCCCTAGCCCATTTATTGTTGCAAAAACACGGCTGGTTTATCATTTTTATCCAACGCTATATGTATGGCATGCGCACCATCATTCCCATTAGCATAGGCCTCACGCGCTATAGCGCTTTAAAATTCGCTATTATCAATCTCATTAGCGCGATGGTGTGGGCGAGCATTACCATTATTTTAGCGTGGTGTTTGGGAGAAGAGTTATTGCATGCGTTAGGGTGGCTTAAAAAACACCCTTATGTGCTAATATTACTATTAGTATCTTTCTTGGCGTTAGTGCTGTGGTATTTCCAATACTATAGTAAGAAAAACCGCTAGAGTGCAATATAATTCTAGTTGGAAGATATGAAATTAAAAAGGAGACTTTATGTTAAAAATCAAATTAGAAAAAACCACCTTTGAAAACGCAAAAGCTGAATGCGGTTTAGTTTTTATTATCAATAAGGATTTTGATCACGCTTGGGTCAAAAATAAAAAATTGCTAGAAACCTTTAAATACGAAGGCGAAGGCGTATTTTTAGACCAAGAAAATAAAATCTTGTATGCGGGCGTTAAAGAAGACGATGTGCATTTATTAAGAGAGAGTGCGTGTTTAGCCGTTCGCACCCTTAAAAAACTCGCTTTTAAAAGCGTTAAAGTGGGGGTTTATACTTGCAAAACGCTTGCTAAAGATAACGCGCTTTTAGAAAACTTGAAAGCGTTGTTTTTGGGCTTGAAATTAGGCTTGTATGAATACGACACTTTTAAATCCAACAAAAAAGAAAGCGTTTTAAAAGAAGCGGTTGTTGCTTTAGAATTGCACAAACCTTGCGAAAAAACTTGCACGGATTCTTTAGAAAAAAGCGCTAAAGAAGCTTTAAAATACGCTGAAATCATGACAGAAAGCCTGAATATCGTTAGGGATCTAGTCAATACCCCCCCTATGATTGGCACCCCAGTTTATATGGCTGAAGTGGCGCAAAAAGTGGCTAAAGAAAACCATTTAGAAATCCATGTTCATGATGAAAAATTTTTAGAAGAAAAGAAAATGAACGCCTTTTTAGCGGTCAATAAAGCCTCTCTTGGCGTCAATCCTCCCCGCTTGATCCATTTAGTCTATAAGCCTAAAAAAGCGAAGAAAAAAATCGCTTTAGTGGGTAAGGGCTTGACCTATGATTGCGGAGGTTTGAGCTTGAAACCGGCCGATTACATGGTTACTATGAAAGCGGATAAAGGCGGTGGCTCTGCGGTGATTGGGCTTTTAAACGCATTAGCCAAACTAGGCGTGGAAGCTGAAGTGCATGGCATTATTGGGGCTACAGAAAACATGATAGGTCCGGCTGCTTATAAACCAGATGATATTTTGATCTCCAAAGAAGGCAAGAGCATAGAGGTCCGCAATACCGACGCTGAGGGGCGTTTGGTTTTAGCGGATTGTTTGAGCTACGCTCAAGATTTAAGCCCTGATGTGATCGTGGATTTTGCGACCCTTACTGGGGCGTGCGTTGTAGGCTTAGGCGAATTCACTTCAGCGATCATGGGGCATAATGAAGAGTTAAAAAACCTCTTTGAAACTTCAGGGTTAGAATCCGGCGAATTATTAGCCAAACTCCCCTTTAACCGCCATTTAAAGAAATTGATTGAATCTAAAATCGCTGATGTGTGCAATATCTCTTCTTCGCGCTATGGCGGTGCGATCACAGCGGGCTTGTTTTTAAATGAATTTATTAGGGATGAATTTAAGGATAAGTGGCTACACATTGACATTGCAGGTCCTGCTTATGTGGAAAAAGAATGGGATGTGAATAGTTTTGGAGCGAGTGGGGCTGGGGTTAGGGCTTGCACAGCTTTTGTGGAAGAACTTTTGAAAAAGGCTTGAAATGGGCTTGTCTGTAGGCATTGTGGGTTTGCCTAATGTGGGCAAATCCAGCACCTTTAATGCGCTCACTAAAACCCAAAGTGCCCAAAGCGCGAACTACCCTTTTTGCACCATTGAACCCAATAAAGCCATCGTGAATGTGCCTGATAAGCGGCTTGATGCGTTGGCTCAAATCGTAAAGCCTGAACGCGTTTTGCATTCTGTAGTGGAATTTGTGGATATTGCCGGATTGATTAAGGGAGCGAGCAAGGGGGAGGGTTTAGGCAATCAATTTTTAGCCAATATCAAGGAATGCGAAGTGATCTTGCAAGTGGTGCGTTGTTTTGAAGATGACAATATCACGCATGTGAACGATAAAATTGACCCCCTGAATGATATAGAGACCATTGAATTGGAGTTGATTTTAGCGGATATTGCCACTTTAGACAAAAGGATCGATCGCTTGCAAAAAGCCCTAAAAAGCTCAAAAGACGCTAAAAATCTTTTAGAATGCGCTTTGAGTTTAAAAACGCATTTAGAAGAATTAAAGCCGGCGAAAACTTTTCCCCTGAATACAAGCGAGGCTTTTTTAGAATTGGACAAGGAATTGCGTTTTTTATCTTATAAAAAAATGATCTATGCCGCTAATGTGGGCGAAGAAGATTTAAACGCTCTCAATGAACATGCCAAAAAAGTCAAAGACCATGCGAAAGCCCAAAATAGCGAGTTTGTTGCCTTGTGTGCTAAATTGGAAGAAGAAATGGTTTCTATGAATGAATATGAAGTCAAAGAATTTTTGCAAAGTTTAGGAGTAGAAGAAAGCGGGCTAGAAAAGACCATTCGTTTGAGTTTTAAGGAATTAGGCTTGATCAATTACTTTACCGCTGGAGTCAAGGAAGTGCGATCATGGACGATTAAAAAAGGCTCTAGCGCGCCTGTGGCTGCTGGGGTGATCCATAAGGATTTTGAAAAAGGCTTTATTAGAGCTGAAACCATCAGTTATGATGATTTTATCGCTTATAAGGGCGAAGCCGGAGCGAAAGAAAAGGGAGCGTTACGCATTGAAGGTAAGGATTATATCGTTCAAGATGGCGATGTGTTGCATTTTCGCTTCAATGTCTAGTGCCTTTTCAAACAAGCGTTACGATTTTCTGAATTGACACCTAGTAAGAAACTTTTTAAAAAAATCTATATAGAATTAAGCGATATTTGCGGGTTACAATGCAGTTTTTGCCCTAACCCTAAAAATATCAGAGGCGTGATGCCTTTAGAATTGTTTGAAAAAGTTTGTAAAGAAGCGGCTCCTTTAACCCAAATGATTACCTTGCATGTCTTAGGCGATCCTTGCAAGCTCAAAAATTTAGACCATTATCTCAACACCGCTAAACGCTTTTCTTTGAAAGTGGATTTGGTTACTAGCGGGGTGTATTGGCACAATTTTGAGACGCTTTTACACGATGCAATCTATCAAATTTCTATTTCTTTAGACGCAGGGCTAGACAACCGCAACAAAATCAACCAGCACCGCTACATCCAAAAAATTTTAGAATTTTGCCGCTACAAATTTGAAAAAAACAGCGAAGTGTTTTTGAATTTACGCATTCAAGACAGCACCCTTGAGAAACACCAGAATTTAATCAAGCCTTTTTTAGAAAACTTTGAATTGGTTTCTTTAGAGGGTTTAAAAACACAAGGTCGCGCTCGTTTGTTTAAAAAAAGTTTTTTGAATATCCAAAAAACCTTTAAATGGCCGAATTTGAACGCCCGAAATCCTTTAAACCAAGAATCAAAGATCCCCTATTGTTATGGATTAATCAAGCAAATCGCTATTTTATCTAATGGCGTTGTCGTGCCGTGTTGCATGGACACGCAAGCTAATATCAACCTTGGGGATTTAAACCATACGCCCCTAAAAGATGTTTTAAAGAGCCAAAAAGCTATGGCTATCAAAACCCATTTTTTAAAGGGCGAAGCGTTAGAACTTTTATGCAAAAACTGCTCCTATCCTTTGATCCGCTATAAAAAATGAAACCACTCCCTTAAAAATTAGCCCTACTTGTTCCTTGAAAAGGCTGTTATTTTTAGCGCGTTTTGTAACCCTCTCAATAGTTCGTTAGTCATTGACCCCACTCTTTGATTCCTGCGCTTTTAGTTGTTTTGCGTTATTTTATTCAACATTCGCATGCTTTTTGATCGTTTTGGATAAAGTAATTTTCATACAATCGCAGTAACGCAATAAAAAACGCCGTGATAGTAGGCCCTACAATAATCCCCCAAAAACCAAATTGTGAAATCCCAGCAATCATGGAAAAGAAAATGAGCATTTCATTGATTTTAAGGGTGGTTTTAAAGATTCTTTTTTTGATGAAGACGATTAAAATTGGCTTGATCACGCTATCAATCAGCACGCTAATCAATAAAATGGAATACAAAGCGATAAAAATAGCCTCATTCACATTCCCATGATAAAGCTCATAAATCGCTATAGGGATCCAAATCAAAGCCCCCCCAACAGCCGGCACCAAAGACGCCAGGCCGTATAAAATCCCTAAAGACCAGCCGTCATGCCCAAACCATACGATCATCACCCCAAACGCCACGCCCTCTAAAATAACCGTGATGAGAGAAGTTAAAAGCACGATGCGTAAAATCCCAGCCACTTCTTCAAAAATCTTTTTGCTCTGATTCATTCCAAGAGGCAAGACTCCCAAAAAATAACGATAAAATCTCTCCCCGTAATAAAAAAAGAAAAACAACAGCCCCAAGATAAACAAGGCGTCTGTAATGAGTTTTAAGCTGTATCTTCCCACATAGCTGCTTATTTTCAACAAATAGCCCGTGATTGAAGCGGCGCTAAAATTTTCTAAAAACTTGCTCATTCCATCATGAATGGTAGGAAAATGCGATAAATTTTCGGTGATTGTCCCTTTAAGCCATTTGATTAGGGCTGAAAATTTTTCAAAATTGATTTCAAAAATGATATTAGAACTTTTATAAACAATAAAATACAACGGCACGATCAAAACGCTCGCTAAAACCAAAACGCATAAAAACGAACTGATCAAATTCAAAAAGCGCTTATCTAAAAAAACTTTCACTTGAAAAAACCCCACACACAAAAGCCCAGCGATCAATACATCCATTAAAAAATCTTGATACAAATAGATCATCCAATAAAAACCAATCAAAAAAAGAATCCAAAAGAAATACTGAGCTTTCATAAAATTATCCCCATTAAACTGAACCAAAAATTATCAAATGTTAGCTAAAAAACGCTCCTTTAAGGATAAAAAACCTCTTTTAACTTATAATTAAAACCAAAAAAGGATTATTATAGAATGGTGTTTTACAAATATTCAGGGAGCGGGAATGATTTTCTAATCACGCAAAGTTTCAAAAAAAAAGATTTTTCACATTTAGCCAAACAGGTGTGCCATAGGCATGAGGGTTTTGGGGCTGATGGGCTTGTAGTCGTCTTACCGAGTAAGGATTATGACTACGAATGGGATTTTTACAATTCAGACGGCTCTAAAGCTAGCATGTGCGGAAATGCGAGCCGTTGCGTGGGGTTATTTGCTTACCAGCATGCTATAGCCTCTAAAAACCATGTTTTTTTAGCCGGAAAAAGAGAGATTTCTATTTATATAGAAGAGCCCAATATCATAGAGAGCAATCTCGGTAACTACAAAATCCTAGATGCAATACCCATTTTAAGATGCGAAAAATTTTTTACCAATAACAGCGTTTTAGAAAATATCCCTACTTTCTACCTCATAGATACAGGAGTGCCACATTTAGTGGGATTTGTGAAAAATAAAGGGTTATTAAATTCCCTTAACACGCTGGAATTAAGGGCTTTAAGGCATGAGTTTAACGCTAATATTAACATCGCTTTTATAGAAAATAAAGAGACAATTTTTTTACAAACTTATGAAAGAGGGGTTGAAGATTTCACGCTAGCTTGCGGGACAGGCATGGCGGCGGTTTTTATCGCTGCGTGCATTTTTTATAACACGCCTAAAAAAGCCACTCTCATCCCTAAAAGCAACGAATCTTTAGAACTTTCTTTAAAAAAGGATGAAATTTTTTATAAAGGCGCGGTGCGTTATATCGGCATGAGTGTTTTTGAAAATGAGTGTTTTTAATCATTATTTCTTGTAATAATAATCAAAATGATTTTGTCGTAATTAAACATAATGCGCTATCATTTCTAGGTTGTTTTTAGCAATACAAAAAATATCCTAAAGGAATAAAACCATGCAAGCGTTAAAATCGTTGCTTGAAGCGATTACAAAACTTCAAAATTTAGGTGGCTATTTGATGCATATAGCTATTTTTATCATTTTTATTTGGATTGGAGGGCTTAAGTTTGTGCCGTATGAAGCCGAAGGGATCGCTCCTTTTGTGGCTAACTCCCCTTTCTTTTCTTTCATGTATCAATTTAAAAAGCCCGCATACAAACAGCACAAAATGTCTGAATCCCAATCCATGCAAGAAGAAATGCAAGATGATCCTAAAATCGTTGAAAACAAGGAATGGCATAAAGAAAACCGCACTTATTTGGTGGCTGAAGCTTTAGGGATCACGATTATGATCCTGGGTATTTTGGTGCTTTTAGGGCTTTGGATGCCTTTAATGGGCGTGATTGGGGGCTTGCTTGTCGCTGGAATGACGATCACTACCCTATCTTTTTTATTCACAACGCCAGAAGTGTTTATCAATCAGCATTTCCCATGGCTTTCTGGGGCTGGAAGACTAGTGGTTAAAGACTTGGCGTTATTTGCTGGAGGCTTGTTTGTGGCCGGATTTGATGCGAGACGCTATTTAGAGGGGAAAGGGTTTTGCTTGATGGATCGCTCATCGGTAGGGATTAAAACTAAATGCTCTAGTGGGTGTTGCTCTTAAAGAACGAACGCCTTAAAGTAGGCTTAAAGCCTACTAGAAGAATCATAATCGATAGAAGAATCTTGGTTAGTGCCTTTTTTGTAAATGATTGTTTTTAAAATGTGGCGTTTGACAAAGGAATTGACGCTTTCTACTTCTTCATCAGCTAATCGTCTTAAAACATCATGCTCTTCTTTAGAGAGATAAAAAGTAACTGAAAAATTGCGTTTCAACTCATCTACAGCGACACGCTTACGACCGGGTTTTATATTTCTATTTCCTAATTCCATTAAAATTTCCTTTTTTAGTTAGTATGTTGTAACATCATAACGGCTATTCTAACATGAAATAAGCGCTATTTTATATTAAGTCTAAAGAAAAATATTTTTAGATGTGCTAGAATACCTATTTGTTACAAGATAAGCTTTTTTATCAAAAATCATGATGACATAGGGGTAACAAGTGGCAATAAACACCTTTTTAAAACATTCTTTTCTGATCTGTTTGTTAGCGGTTAATTCTTACGCTTTTGATTGGAATATTTTTAAATATAATCTGGGTTTCAATATGTTTATCATGGACCATGAAGGCTCAACGCCTTATTGGGTCAATACTAACACCAATCTTAAAACCCGTTTGACTCCAAATTTTGGAATCCAATTTTATACAAGAGGTGTGGAGCAAAGCCTTACTGTGGGGGCGTATTTTTTTCAAAACTTCCATAACTACAGCACTAATTTTCCCTATCGTTGGGGACCTACTATGTATTATAAGGCTAGGGGAAAGCATTTTACTTTTTATGGTGGCATCTTTCCTAGAAAAAACCTCTTAGGAAGGTATGGTTTGAATATTTTTGCCCCTTATTATTGGTTTATAGATCCAAACGCTAGAGGGTTTTTATTGCAATTTCAAAACCATTATTCGCCTTCAAAACCCTATTATGGGCATGCGGAGTTCATGCTAGATTGGTTTGGAGGCAATTGTTACAACACTTGTAAATTCGGAAGAAACCCTTATGGGAACGCAATGGACAGGTTTCAAATGAACGGCTCTGTGGCTTATAATTTCTTTAAGGATTTATTGGGTATTGGAGGGTATTTTGTCTTGTTCCATAACGAAGACAAATACCTTTTGAATGGGGCTGATGGCATGCAGTTTAATGAAAAAAAAGCGATTGACAACAATAATATTTATCTTATGGATCGCCTCTACTTTAACGCTTACATAGGGACAAGCCTTTTAGACATCGCCCCTTTTATGGAAAAACTCAATGCCAGTTTTGGTATGGTTTCTGAATCAAGCCGATTAAGGCAAATCCACAAAAATGTGCCCTTTATGAATAGCGTGGGGGGACAATTTGATGTAGAGATTCAATACAAAGGCTTTGGAATACACAATTTATTTTATTTTGCTAAAACCCCAGAAATGCCTTTTTATAACCAATACCAATATGTTGAAATGTATTGCACGCCTTCTTATTGCCCCACGCCAATTTATCGTGGCGTGCCCTTCTTTCAAGCTAATTTATACAATCGTTTTGATTTATATTGGAATTGGAAAAACGACTTCGCATCCGTTCGAATCAACTTCGTGCTTAATGCGATGCGTGGGGGCTTTGATAGAAGCTTGCCTTGGTCAGAATCTTACCAAGTGTATATGACGGTTGCCTTTGATCCTTATAACCTTATTAACAAAATTGCTAGAAAAAAGTGAAAATTCTTGACAACCAGTTAATTCGTCTTATATAATGCTATTTCATTTGTAGCCATTGTTAAGCAATGATTTTAAGCTATGGAAAAGAGGTGATAGCAGTATGCCAGGGATTAAGGTTAGAGAAGGCGATGCGTTTGATGAAGCTTATAGGAGATTCAAAAAGCAAACCGATCGCAATTTAGTGGTAACAGAATGCCGTGCTAGAAGATTCTTTGAGTCTAAGACTGAAAAACGCAAAAAACAAAAAATCAGTGCTAAAAAGAAGGTTTTAAAGCGTCTTTATATGTTAAGGCGTTATGAATCAAGACTATAAGAAGCTTTGAAAAAATTTAAAATTTAAGGATTATTGAATCATGCAATTCACAGGGAAAAATGTTCTCATTACTGGGGCTTCTAAAGGCATTGGGGCTGAAATCGCTAAAACTCTCGCTTCTATGGGGCTGAAAGTTTGGATCAATTACCGCAGTAATGCTGAAGTGGCTGACGCTTTGAAAAATGAGCTTGAAGAAAAAGGCTATAAGGCAGCTGTCATTAAATTTGATGCGGCTTCTGAAAGCGATTTTATTGAAGCGATACAAACCATTGTCCAAAGCGATGGAGGTTTGTCTTACTTGGTGAATAACGCCGGTGTGGTGCGCGATAAATTAGCGATCAAAATGAAAACAGAAGATTTTCACCATGTCATAGACAATAATCTCACTTCAGCCTTTATAGGTTGCCGAGAGGCTTTAAAGGTGATGAGCAAAAGCCGTTTTGGGAGCGTGGTCAATATCGCATCTATCATTGGTGAAAGAGGCAATATGGGGCAGACAAACTACTCAGCGAGTAAGGGGGGGATGATTGCGATGAGCAAGTCCTTTGCTTATGAGGGAGCTTTAAGGAATATTCGTTTCAACTCTGTAACGCCAGGCTTTATAGAAACCGACATGAACGCCAATTTGAAAGACGAACTCAAAGCGGATTATGTTAAAAACATTCCTTTAAACAGGTTAGGGTCTGCTAAAGAAGTGGCAGAAGCGGTAGCGTTTCTTTTGAGCGATCACTCTAGTTACATCACTGGAGAAACTCTCAAAGTCAATGGCGGGCTTTATATGTAGTCCTAAACAAAGGGTTCTTTTAGCGATAAAAGTTTGTAAGTGGCAAAAATCATGCTAACATTATGAGGTTATTCTAAAACAAAGAGGTTATTATCAAATGGGGATTATTTATTTAATATTGTTTCTCATTGTAATTTATTTGTTGTATAGGATTTTAGATGTTTTGGAGCAAAAATAAACGCTTCAATGATGGTTGATTTAATTTTTACAAAACAAGGGAGTTTTCATTATGGCTTTATTTGAAGATATTCAGGCAGTTATTGCTGAGCAGTTGAATGTGGATGCGGCACAAGTTACGCCAGAGGCAGAATTTGTAAAGGATTTGGGTGCAGACTCTTTAGATGTCGTGGAATTGATCATGGCGTTAGAAGAAAAGTTTGGCATTGAGATTCCTGATGAGCAAGCGGAAAAAATCGTCAATGTGGGCGATGTGGTAGCGTATATTGAGAATAATAAACTAGCTTAATCTTTTTAACTTGGAGCGTTTGTCTCCAGGTTTTACCCAAAAATTTGGCTTTAGCTAAAATCTAGTTTTATTGAATTAAAGTTTTGAAATGAGGAGTTATTGGTGCGTCGGATTGTAGTAACTGGAATGGGAATGATCAATTCGCTAGGTTCAAATAAAGAAGATTCTTTTTTAGCGATCGCTAAAGGGGAATGCGGTATCAAAAACATAGAAAGTTTTGATGCGAGCACGTTTCCTGTGCGTATTGCTGGAGAAATCACTGACTTTGACCCTACAGAGGTGATGAATCCCAAAGATGTTAAAAAGGCGGGTCGTTTCATTCAATTAGCCTTGAAAGCCACAAGAGAGGCGATGAAAGATAGTGGGATTCTAGACGCTCACAATAAATGCCCTGAAGAATGGGCAAATCGCATGGGCGTAAGCTCTGGCTCTGGGATTGGCGGGTTAGGCAATATTGAAGCGAATTCCATTTTTTGTTTTGAAAAAGGCCCTAGAAAAGTCAATCCCTTTTTTATTACTTCTGCGTTAGTGAACATGATTGGTGGTTTCACTTCCATTGAGTTTGGCATTAAAGGGCCTAATCTCTCTAGCGTAACGGCTTGTGCAGCAGGCACTCATGCCATTATTGAAGCCGTTAAAACCATTCTGCTTAATGGGGCTGATCGAATGCTAGTCGTGGGAGCGGAATCCACCATTTGTCCTGTAGGGATTGGGGGGTTTGCGAGCATTAAAGCCCTTTCTACAAGAAATGATGATCCCAAAAAAGCTTCAAGACCTTTTGATAAGGATCGCAATGGTTTTGTGATGGGCGAAGGCTCTGGGGCTTTGGTGCTTGAAGAATACGAGAGTGCGAAAAAAAGAGGGGCAAAAATTTATGCAGAATTTGCCGGATATGGCGAGAGCGGCGATGCTAACCACATCACAGCCCCGGCTCCTGAGGGCGAAGGGGCTTTTAGAGCCATGAAAATGGCTTTAGAAATGGCGAAAGTGGAAGTAGGCTATGTGAACGCTCATGGGACTAGCACGCATTATAACGATTGGTATGAAAGCATCGCTCTAAAAAATGTGTTTGGCTCTAAAGAAAAAGTCCCTCCCGTCAGCTCCACTAAAGGGCAGATTGGGCATTGTTTGGGTGCGGCGGGTGCGTTAGAAGCCGTTATTTCTATCATGGCCATGAATCAAGGAATCTTACCTCCTACCATCAATCAAGAAACGCCTGACCCAGAATGCGATCTGGATTATATCCCTAATGCGGCTAGAGAAAAGCGAGTGGATGCGGTGATGAGCAACTCATTTGGTTTTGGTGGCACTAATGGTGTTGTGATTTTCAAAAAAGCCTAGTTTTACAAAGTTAGGATTTTGAATGGCCATTTATTTAGATTTTGAAAATCATATTAAAGAGATTCAAAATGAAATTGAATTAGCCCTTATTAGAGGCGATGAGGACGCTAAAGAAATCTTAGAAAAAAGATTGGACAAGGAAGTTAAAAGCATTTACTCCAATCTCACTGATTTTCAAAAACTCCAATTAGCAAGACACCCTGATAGGCCCTACGCTATGGATTACATTGATTTGATCTTAAAAGATAAGTATGAAGTCTTTGGGGATAGACACTATAACGATGATAAGGCGATCGTGTGTTTTATAGGGAAAATTGATAATGTTCCGGTTGTGGTGATCGGAGAAGAAAAGGGCAGAGGGACTAAAAACAAGCTCTTAAGAAATTTTGGCATGCCTAACCCTTGTGGCTATCGTAAGGCTTTGAAAATGGCAAAGTTTGCTGAAAAGTTTAATTTGCCTATTTTAATGCTTGTAGATACAGCCGGGGCGTATCCGGGAATTGGCGCAGAGGAAAGAGGCCAGAGTGAAGCGATCGCTAAAAACCTCCAGGAGTTTGCCTCCTTAAAAGTCCCTACTATTTCTGTAATTATCGGTGAAGGGGGCAGTGGTGGCGCGTTAGCGATCGCGGTGGCTGACAAATTGGCTATGATGGAATATTCCATTTTTAGCGTTATATCCCCAGAAGGTTGTGCGGCGATTCTTTGGGATGACCCTAGCAAGACTGAAGTGGCCATTAAAGCGATGAAAATCACGCCTAGAGACTTAAAGGAGGCAGGGCTTATTGATGATATTATTTTAGAGCCTAGCAAAGGGGCTCATAGAGACAAATTTTCAGCTGCTAACACGATCAAAGAATATTTTTTAGACGCTCTAAGGACTATCCAACAAGACCCTCATTTCCTTGACAACCGCTATCAAAAATTAATGTCGCTTGGTTCGTTTGTGGAGAGCATGAATTAGATCTATAAAAAACTTTGCCTTAAAGAAATAAGGGGTATTTTGAAATAATTCCCCCCTACAACTAAAATCTCTCTAAAGAACGCTTTAAAAAATACCGCTTGAATAAAATCAAGCTCTTTACTATCCAATCTTAAAAAATGCAATATTTTTTAGATTTTATAACCAACGCTCCATAAAAACAAAACCACATTTTTCACTACTTGCTGTCATTTTAAAAAAAAGCGAATATTTTACATATCTGCTATCTCTCTCCTTTTGTTTGAATGCAAAAAGACAATCATCATGCTCGGCGTATTGAATGAAAGCATTCTCATTTTACAATACAAAAGTTAGATCTAATAGTATTTTTAAAAAAGAAAGAAATCCCATAATCCCATGGTTATATATGAAAAAATCAAAAACTGCTTTTCTAGGAATTGGTCTTTGATTTGGTGGTTTTTGATTTCTTTTAGTGGGGAATTTGTAGCAGACATGGCGTTTGGCAAAAAGGTAAAATCTTTAAAACCCGCTTTGGAATTTTTATTGTTAGCGGTATTTCACTATTACTTGGCGCTTTACACACCAACGCATTTATTTTTGTATGGTTTGCCTTATTAATTGGTGGGCTGTCCTTTTTATAGAAGCGAGATCTGGGCTATTGGTGGGCTGTGTGATACAAAAGATTGTTTTAGTAAATATTGGGTGGGTCGCTATTATTAAGTCTCTCTTTTTCAAGTCTAAAAGCGCATTTTCTCCTATTCCAATCAATTGGATAAAAGTTACCCCCTATTTAAGGCATCGCATCAAAAACCACGCTAATCCCATTTTTTAAAATGATAGGGTTTTTTGCGTCAGTGATATGGATAAAACGCACTCCATCAAGCAAGTTAAGAGCGATTTCTTGTTGTCTGTTTTCTTTAGCAATGATTTGAATAATCTTTAAGTTTTCATCATAAAAGATCACTTTGGGTTGCCATAAAGGGTTATTAGAGCTTATTTTTAAATACGCATTCTGATTCACGCTCAGCCAATACTTCCCACTCGCTTCCTTAAACTCCACAGGATCGCTACTCAAAACTAAGGCTCTCGCGTTAGGGAGCTTGACTTCTTGTAAAGAAAAATCGTATTCCCACTCTTTTAAAGACACCCGTCTAATATCCACAAAATTAAAGCCATGCCCTTTCATCGTCTCTATCAAAATGTTAGGGTCTAAAACGTATTCCGTTTTAAGCTCGTATGAAAAAACATTCTCGCCTGAAGAGCTTTGCATTTTAATAGGCAAAACATACGAATACCCCATCATGCTCAAAGAATTATTGATGCTTTTGGCAAACGCTAGGGGATTGCTTGAAGCCTTGAAAGTGATTTTTAACATGCTTGGCTTGTCAAAATTAAAAGACAAAAGCCCATTTTCTTTGAGAGTGTTGAGCAATTTCAAGGAATCCAAACGCCCCATTACATAGAAAGCCTTACGATTTTTAAACAAACGCTCTAAAAAAAGCTTGTTCGTATGATAAGCTCGCTCCCCCATTAAATTTTCAATCTTATCGTTTAAAGCATCAGCGTTTAATAGCGTTCCCCCAACAATAAAAGCTAAAAAAAGGTTTTTCATTACTGGAGTTCTTTGTATTGGGCCTCGTTGATGAGCGTTAAACCTTTGGCTGGCTCGTATAAAAACCGCCTAGTTTTGCTGTCGTTATAATCTTGTTCTTGATGGTTGTTTTTAAGACTAAAATGCCCATGCCCAAAACGCAACAACAAGCGGTGGTTTTTGGTTTCTAAAAAATAATTTTTTTTAAAAACCTTTTGAAAGGAGTTTTTTTTCTCATCTAAATCAATCACTTCCACCCAAATATCTCGTTTAGGGATAATATAAATGGTGTTAGGATTTTCTTTGATCGTTTCTTTTTCTTGCTTGTCTTGTTCTTTTGGTTTTTCTTCTGGTTTAGGCGTTGGCTCTGGCTTGTTTTCTTTTGTAGGATTGGCTTTATTGAAAGGACTCTTTTTAGTGCCGGATTTAATAGCGCTTTTTTGCCCTCTTTCTTCTTTTAAAGAAGAGCTGTTTTGAATGATAACGACCACTAAAATAATGACAATCATCCCTAAAACCAAAACAAAGGGTTTCCAGTTGGAAGATTTTTTGGATAATGAAGTATTAGCCTGATTGATGCTGTAATCTATTTCAACCTTAAGGGGTTTTTTTGCTGTTTCTTTAGGGTCTGTTTCTTGATTTTTCTCTTCACTTACGCCCTCTTTAAAAACACACACTTTGTCAAATTCTTTCATCCATGCACTCAAATCCATTTCATACTCGCGCTCTAAAATTTGTATAAAGCCCCTAGCATGCACCCTTGATAAAGACTCATAACGCTTTTCCAAGATAGAATGGATATTTTTAGAAGCGATTTTAGTCGCCTTGCAAATTTCTGCCACTCCAATTTCTTTTAAAATCTGCAAATTTTTATCTAAATTTTTAAGCGATAATTCTTCTAATGCCGCACCAGAAATATCTTTAGAAATGTTTTGAACATCAGAAAGATCTAAATTTTCTAAACTTTTTTTATGCTGTTCCATTCAATTGACCACCTAGTTGATTTTATCCATTAAGATCCCTGCTGCCACACTCACATTGAGCGAATCAAAATCTCTTCGCATTTTTACGCTCAATATAGTATCCATTTTAGCAAGGATTTTTTTAGACAACCCCTCATGCTCGCTCCCCAAAAAAAGAGCGCATTTTTTTAAGGATAGATTTTCCACTTGGCTAGAGCCTTGCATGCTCGCGCCCAAACATAAAAACCCGCTCGTCTTCAATTCATTGATTAAATCCAGCGTATTAGGCGCAACGCTAAAAGGCAAATCATACATAAGCCCCAAGCTGGATCGCACAATCCCCTCATAAGCCAATTCTTTAGCAAAATCTAAAATAACGCCATCCATTCCTAAGCAATACGCACTCCTAAAAATACCTCCAATATTCCCCACATCCGTAATGCCACAAAGCACCAAAAGTTTTTGAGCTTTTTTAATCTCTTTTAAGGAAACTGCTAAAGGCAGTTCCACCTTAGCTAAAACCCCTTGATGGTTCCCCCCCCTAGCCAAGCTTTGTGCTTTTTTATTATCCACTTTGATGATATTAGGGCATGCTTTTTTGAGCACGAAAAAAAGCGTTTTGTCTATTTCTTTAGAAAGATAGATTTCTTGCAATTTTTCTTGATGAGAGTTTAGAATGCGCATAACCACCCGCTTGCCATAAACCACTGCTTGCATGCTAAACCCCTTTTATTGATTTTTTTCTTCTAACAAACGCTGGAAATAAAGCTCTTTAGCGTTTTTTTGTGTCATAGCGGCTTCAATTTTAGCCTTAATTTTAGGAGGTAAATCCAACTCCAATAACGCCGATAGCCCCATGCAAGGCTCTATTTTTTTTTCATTCAAAAGCACTAAAACCCACTCCCCTTGGATATTGCTTTGTTGCAAGCGCTCTATGATTTGAGAAACCTCTCCTAAATAATATTGCTGGTGGAGTTTGGTAAGCTCCTTAGCCGCAAACAAATGCATGCCTTGAGCCAAATCGTTTAAATCCTTTAAAGTCTCCAGCAATCGGTGCGGGCTTTCATAAAAAACCACCGGGGTTTTTTCTTCTAAATACGCTAAAGCGTTTAAAATTTTAGCGATCTTTAAGCGCCTTTCCTTACTCTTATGAGGTAAAAAGCCGGCGTAAAAAAACCGCCCTTCTAAAAACCCGCTTGCGCAAAACGCCGTAGTGAGCGCATTAGCCCCAGGCAAAACATCGTATTGAATGTTATGTTTTAAAGCGTAAGCGGCTAAACTCATGCCTGGATCGCTCAAACTAGGCATGCCCGCATCGCTCATCACAGCGATTTCTTTGTCAAAAAAAGAAAGCTCTATTTTGTTTAAAAATTCCCAATCATTGTGCGAATGGAATGCGATAAACTCCTTTTTTTTAGTAGCGATATCAGGGAAAGAATGGCCAATAACAGGGTTTTGTGCAAGCAAGTGCAACAACCTCTTACTCACCCTTGTATCCTCGCATAAAAAAACCTCGCAACGCTCTAAAACTTCTAAGGCGCGTAGCGTAATGTCAGAGAGATTACCTATAGGAGTGGGCAAAAAATACAGCACAAAAAGCCACGCTCTTTAAAAGAGTTACTTCAAGTTGTAGCGTTGCTTGAATTTCTCTACTCTCCCTGCAGTGTCAGCGATTTTATCGCTACCGGTATAGAAAGGGTGGCAAAAGCTAGAAATATCAATACGCATTTCAGATTTAGTGCTTAAAACTTCAATTTCTTTTCCGCTAGTTACACAAGTAACTTTGCATGGGATATATTCTGGGTGAATGCCTTTTTTCATCAAGTATCCTTTATTTTTAAATTTAAACTTAAAATTATAGCATAAGTAACAATAAATTAAAAACACTCTAAAGTTAAAATAAAATTTGACTTTGTTAAAAAAATTATGATAGCATAGCGGAGCATTACGGAATTCAACACTTGTGGCATGCGCCACTTATTAGCATCTTTTGGTTACACTAATTTTTTAAGAATGCTTTAGCTTTTTGTATTTTTATCTTAATTGCAACAAACTAGAAATCTCTTTTTGTTAAAAGGAAATTTAATGAACGAAAACGCGTCTACGCACAAAAGTTCGCACAAAGTCAAAACACACACGCCAGTGAGCGGTTATCACATTGAAGATTTACGCACCTACCCTACTGAAAAGCTTTTAGAAATCGCTAACAAGCTCAAAGTGGAAAACCCCCAAGAGTTCAAACGACAAGACTTGATGTTTGAAATTTTAAAAACCCAAGTCACGCAAGGCGGTTACATTCTTTTTACTGGGATTTTAGAAATCATGCCTGATGGCTATGGCTTTTTAAGGGGGTTTGATGGGAGTTTTTCAGACGGACATAACGACACTTATGTCAGCCCTTCTCAAATCAGGCGTTTTGCTTTAAGGAATGGCGATATTGTTACCGGTCAAGTGCGATCCCCCAAAGACCAGGAAAAATACTACGCCCTTTTAAAAATAGAAGCCATCAATTATTCGCCTTCAGATGAGATTAAAAACCGCCCTTTGTTTGACAATCTAACCCCCCTATTCCCTGATGAACAGATCAAATTAGAATACGAATCCACTAAAGTTACCGGCAGAATGCTAGATTTATTCAGCCCTGTGGGGAAAGGTCAAAGGGCTTTGATCGTCGCACCACCAAGGACTGGTAAAACAGAGCTGATGAAAGAACTCGCTCAAGGCATCACTTCTAACCACCCTGAAGTGGAGCTGATTATTCTTTTAGTGGATGAGCGCCCTGAAGAAGTTACAGATATGCAACGAAGCGTTAAGGGTCAAGTTTTTAGCTCCACTTTTGATTTACCGGCAAACAACCACATAAGAATCGCTGAATTAGTCCTAGAAAGGGCTAAAAGGCGGGTAGAAATGGGAAAAGATGTGGTGGTTTTATTGGATTCTATCACCCGTTTAGCAAGAGCGTATAACGCTGTAACGCCTTCAAGCGGTAAGGTTTTAAGTGGGGGCGTGGATGCGAACGCCTTGCACAGGCCCAAACGCTTTTTTGGAGCCGCAAGGAATATTGAAGAAGGTGGGAGCTTGACGATTATCGCTACTGCATTGATTGAAACGGGATCGAGAATGGATGAGGTGATTTTTGAAGAATTTAAAGGCACCGGGAATAGCGAAATTGTTTTAGCGAGGAATATTGCAGACAGGCGCATTTATCCGGCCTTTGATATTTTAAAATCCGGCACGCGAAAAGATAATATCTTGCTTGGCAAAGACCGCTTGACTAAAGTGTGGGTTTTAAGGAATGTGATGCAACAAATGGATGACATAGAAGCCTTAAGCTTTGTGTATTCTAAAATGCAACAAACTAAGGACAATGAAGAATTTTTAAATTTAATGAATGAAAAATAAAATCCCTAATTAATCCCATTAAATTAAAAAAGTGTCATGAAAATAGGCGTTTTTGATAGCGGTGTGGGAGGGTTTAGCGTTTTAAAAAGCCTTTTGAAAGCGCAATTATTTGATGAAATCATCTATTATGGCGATAGCGCTAGAGTGCCTTATGGCACTAAAGACCCCACCACGATCAAGCAATTTGGCTTAGAGGCTTTGGATTTTTTCAAACCGCACAAGATTGGATTATTGATTGTGGCATGCAACACAGCGAGCGCTCTGGCTTTAGAAGAGATGCAAAAGCATTCTAAAATCCCAATTGTAGGCGTGATTGAGCCAAGCATTTTAGCGATCAAACAACAAGTGGATAAAAACGCCCCTATTTTAGTGTTAGGGACAAAAGCGACGATTCAATCTAACGCTTATGACAACGCCCTGAAACAGCAAGGCTATTTGAATGTTTCGCATTTAGCCACTTCTCTTTTTGTGCCTTTGATTGAAGAAAATATTTTAGAGGGCGAATTGTTAGAAACTTGCATGCGTTATTATTTCACTCCATTAGAGATCTTACCTGAAGTGGTTATTTTAGGTTGCACGCATTTTCCCTTGATCGCTCACCAAATTGAGGGCTATTTTATGGAACATTTTGCCCTTTCAACGCCCCCCCTACTCATCCATTCTGGTGATGCTATTGTGGAATATTTGCAGCAAAAATACGCCCTTAAGAAAAATGCGTGCGCATTCCCCAGAGTGGAATTTCATGCGAGCGGCGATGTCATTTGGCTAGAAAAACAGGCTAAAGAATGGCTCAAATTGTAACGCTAATAAAAATTTAGAGTCAAAATACCTCCATTCCAAAAAAGGGCTATAGCTCACGCTATAAGGGTATTGTGTTGATTATGAAGCGCCTTAAGGGATCCATGAAAAGCGTTTTAAAACAAAGAATGTCTGATGGTTATATTCAAAAAAGAATTGCCTATCTACAGACTTGTAAAATAGCGCTAAAGATATTCTTCTCATCACTTTGCAAATTCTCAAAGAAAGACTTTTTGCCCACAAAAATAAGATTTTCTTTTGCCCTAGAAATAGCGGCATTCAAGCGTTTAGAATCCAGCAAGAAAGAAAGATTGCCATCAGTTTTCACGGTGGAATAAATATCAGCTTAACCGATCTATCTTAAACGCTTCATTCTATCAAATCATCTCTTTTTTAGACTACCAACAAAAACATAATGGCAAATTGTTAATGAAAGTTCCCCCACAATATACAAGTAAGACTTGCCATTGTTGCAAGAATATCAAGCTTAAATTAAATCATAGGGAATATTTGTGTTTAGAATGCGGGTATATAGAACACAAAGACATCAACGCTTGCGAACAATATTTTAAGCAAAGGGTTAAGTCTTTTTGGAGTAAGAAATATCCATGCAGACTTTAAAGAACAAAGCCTTTTGGGTTAGTGTTCATTAGGGTGCGTTAGTTAAGAAGCCCCTTGCTTTAACAAGGGGTGTTTCTAGTGTTCCTCGATCCTTTAAGATTTCTGGAAACCACCTTTTGTATTAGTGTTTTTGACTCCATGTTCTACATTTTTTTTCGTCAAGTCGTAAGAACCTGTAGAAAATGTGTTGGTCAAAAATTGCACAAAGCCAGACTTAGTGTCTTTTATGACACTGTTCAACTTGGTGGAAAACTTGAACGAATCAGAATAATCTTTCATGTTCTTTTGGTTGAATCCAATTTTATCATACTCCGTCAAAGGAGTGCTTCCCACATTGTGTGCAACTATCTTATCGTTCACGAGCTTGAGCCACTCAGGGTTTTTTTGCGTTAGCATGCCGGTCGCTTTGTCATTGATTGCTCCATTTTTGACATTGCTATTAATGTGCGTGTGGCTGTTAGTAGCGTAATCGTCCAATCTCGTTTGCAAACTAGCAGACACTTGTTTTGCGCTTTCAACCCATAGATTCAAAACATTCTTTTTTGTAGAATCTTTGAGATCATCCATCGTCTGTTCTAGTTTGCCAAAATAACCTGCTTTAGCTTCTGATACTGCCTGATCGAGATTGCCAATTCTACGAGTCAATTCTTGTTTCTTTGAAAGCCCTACTTTACTGAGATCATCAACCGCAGCGTATCTACTCAAAGGGAAGTCTTTTTGATTTGCCTCGTTGAGTTGGTCGATTTTTGCATTTATTGTTGATGCAGCTTTGTTGAGTCGGTCAATTTTTTCACTTACCTTTCTCTTCAAAGGAAAGTCTGCTTGATTTGCCTCGTTAAGTTGGCCAATTTTTACATTTATTGTTGATGCAAGTTTGTTGAGTCGGTCAATTTTTTCACTTACCTTTTTAGCAACTTGAGTGTAAATGGGCTCTTCAGGGCTAGCTGCTTGTCCGGCTTTCTTTTTATTGACTTGAGCGTAAATGGGCTCTTCGTTGTTTTTGAGTCCATTACTATTGTTATTGGATTTTCCAAAAAGTTTCTCACTCAATTCTTTCCTGATGTCCGAAAAATTTTTGGAGAGCCCTACGGCTTCTGTTTTAGATAACCCATTACCGACTAGGACTCCATTCACACTATTTTTAACGGATTGTAGATCAGAACTTTTTCCAACATTGGAACTTTCATTTTTTTGATCCAATGATAAGTTTTTGAGTTCGGCTAGGGCTTGCTCTACCCCACTGAAATCGCCTGTTGCTTTAGCCACTGATACCTCCTGATTGAGATTTTCAACTTTATCCGTTATCTTTTGATTGATGGACACATCCTTAATGGAATTTTCAAGGTCGCTTTTTGCTTGTGTTACCTTACTGAAATCCTTATTTGTGCCATTTTTGAAATCATTCAAAGCTGCATTAAGGTTTTCAATTTTTGAAATCCATTCTGGATTGATGCCTAAATCTTTCACCGAGCCTTTAAGGGCTTTTAGCGTTTCTTCTGCCTTGCTGAAATCCTTATTTGTGCCATTTTTGAGTTCATCAAAAGATTTGCCAAAGTCTTTCAAATTCTTGTTGATATTTTCAAGTTTATCAGACAATTCGCTCCTAATACCTTTAAGATTCTGAACGTAAGTGGCCGCTCTTGCCTCCCTACTAGCCTCTTTATTGATAAGCGCAAAAATCTTATCTTTTTGGCTGTTAGCTTGAGCTTTTGCTTCCATTCTATTTTTGTTTTCGTTTCTGCTCTCCAATTTTTTCGCTATTTCTTTCTCTAAATGCTCTCGTTTCCTTAGAGATTTTTCAAGATCTTTCTGAGCTCGTTTCACTTCATCATAATTGCCTGTGTTTTTAGCTTCAGCTACAGCTTGATTGAAGTTTGAAACTTTTCCAACCAATTCTTTGTTGTTGTTCAAAAAGTCTTTGATGAACTTATGAGATTCTTGTCGGGACAATCCTTTAGTCCACAGTTTATCTTCTAAATCTCGCCTTATATGATTAGTGATAGCGAGATTATTTAAATTAGGCAAATTAAAGGTGGCTACCTTGCTAAGATTTGCTTCCAAATGGGAAACGCCATTCGTAGCGCCCACACCCTTATCAGGACTCTTGGAGGCGTTGGTGTATTTGAAATTAGAATAATCAACAAACATCACGCCATCATGTTCTAGGTTACCTTGAAGAATGGTTTTTGTCTCCCTATCTAAAGCTCTATCTTGTTTTTTCCCATAATCTTTGAGAGTGTAGCTCAATTCCCCATTACCAAACTCAGTAACTAAAGCTAAATGACCTTTGTCTTTTTTAGAAACAAAAGCAACATGATCGTTCCCTAGAGCGTCTAAATAAGCCTTAGAGTCTTTTTGGAAATTTCCAATCTCATTTTGGAATTTTTCTTTCTCTTCCTTGCTCAAGCTGTTCAATTTAGCATTGTTTTTTACAAGAAATTCCATGAAATCCACTTTGTTTTGGATCTCTTCTTGACTCAACGCTTGTTTCAAACCTGTGAGTTGGTCTTTTTTGTAGAGATAGAAGCTAGGATCTTTAATCCCATCCTCATTACCCGCTATGATTAACCCACTGCCGTTACGAAGATGCACATTAATGAGTGTGGCCACATTGTTGCCTTGTTGGTTTTTATAACCAACGGTGGCGTTCCAATCATGCCTAGCTTCAGGGCCACCATTATCCCCATACAATAATGAAACTTTTTCAGGTTCTATGTTACTATGACTCCCCATTAGCACAGAAGATAGAGCGTTATTGTGGATCAATAATTGATTGAACTTGTAATTAGGATCATTGTCAGCGACACCCTCAACATCCAACATTTCCATATCACCAAGAGTGAATTTAGAAAAATTACCCCTTTCATCAAGCAAATCTCTAGCTTCAGGCGGTAAGCCTTGTATGTCGGTGGTGGTAGTGGCTAAATTTTGTTCAAAATCAGGCACTGGCTCTTGATGGAGCACTTCTTTGAGATCGGAAGATTGTTTTTTGTTGAATACAAATGATAAAAAAATATCAAGCCAATCCCCACCAGCAGGCTCTCCATTTTTTTCCGCTTCTTGCCTTTCTTTCAAAGATTCATCAAACACGCCCATGAATTTTTGATCCGATCGGATTTGATTCCCTATGATAATTCCTGCAAAAGATTGTTTGGCAGACCTCAAAAACTCTGCTTTTTCTTTATCATCAGAGATAGGGGGTTGTATGATATTTTCCATAAAATTTCGGATTGCTCGGGTGTTGATTTTAGACGGATCTTTTTGAAGGGACACCCAACTCGTAAAAATTTGGTAACGCTGATCCCCAAATTTCTGAAAGCTCTCTACGGAAGAATTTACAGCAATGAGATTGTCTTTGTTGATTAAATCATTGCTCTTATTGATAAAGTCTGAAAAATACTGATTCTTCTTGGCAGGATTTTTGATCGCTTTATTGGCGTATTCTTCCCTTAGTTGCGAGATTTTCTCAAAAGCTTGCCTATTATCCCTATCATTCTTATCAACGATTGGTTTTTGATCGGGATCAAATGAAGCGGCAGCACTATCAACTTTAATGAAAGCTGCTTGAAGATTATTGATAAATCGTTGCGGATCAAAATCCGTTTGGCTTGGTGTTTGATTTGGTGTTGTTGTTTGATCAATGGTTTCGTTAGTCATTGTTTCTCCTTTCTATACCCAAATTTTGTATCAAAGACTGCTAAAAATCGCTACACGCTTTGAGTAGTCAATTCATGTCTTTGAACATTCTCATTATACCACAATATCAAGCATTTTTTCATTGATATTGTTAATATTGAAAAAGTCCAATCATTGCAAGCGTCTAAAGGCTAGGAAGAATTCACATTTTTACCCACAATTAACAAAAACTTGCTAGAATAGACAAATCTTGACAAGAAAAGAAATTAAAAAATGAGCCTTTGATGAAGAAATCAAATGCAGTGCTAAAGTCATGGTTGGAGGCAAGGTGGGTGCATGAAGCGTTTTAAAAATAGTTTGGTTTGTGTGTGTGTGTCATGCTTACCATAGTACATGTTTGTGATTAGGTGTTTGTGATCCACATGGAAAATAAATCAATAATAGGACAGATTTTCAAAGACAGCTTCAAAAAAAGTTTCTTTAGTGGTTTATGGAGTTGCTTAAAATGGAGTTTTATTCTCACTCTGATCAGCTTGGGTTTGTTTTTGCTTGTTTTTAGGTTTCAACCTGAGACAATTAAAAAATACATCAAAGATCCTAAAGATCTGCAATTCTACAACGACTTGAGGAACAAAAAAGGTTGGGACAAGTAGGTTTATTGTTTCTAATTGCGTCAATAATCAAACAAAAGTGTCGGTTTTTATTTGAATCAAAAAGGATGCACACAGACCAATTAATCTAGTGGCACTTGCGTGGAAGTGTAAAAATATTTTTTTTTGGTATAATCACACCATTATTTCAATCTGAAAGGAAACGCATGAAATTTCTTACAAGAATCACTGACAGCTACAAGAAAGTTGTAGTAACTTTAGGGCTAGCGATGACAACCAATCCTTTAATGGCGTTCAACAGTCCTGCAACAGGCGTTACTGAGACTAGATCTTTGGTTGTTCAGATCATTTCTGTTTTAGCGATCGTAGGTGGTTGTGCTCTAGGGGTCAAAGGCATAGCGGATATTTGGAAAATCTCTGATGACATCAAAAGAGGTCAAGCGACTGTTTTTGCTTATGCGCAGCCCATAGCTATGTTAGCGGTGGCAGGCGGTATTATCTATTTGAGCACTAAGTTTGGCTTCGATATTGGCACGAGTGGAGGAGCTAGCTAAATTGAACAACAATAATAGTAATAAAAAACTAAGAGACTTTTTTTTGAAAGTTCTCTTGAGTCTCGTTGTTTTCAGTTCGTATGGGTCGGCAAATGATGGTGATCAAGCAAAAAAAGAAGCTCTAGAAAAAGAAAAAAACACTCCCAATGGGCGTGTTTATACGAATTTAGATTTTGATAGTTTCAAGGCGACTATCAAAAATTTGAAAGACAAGAAAGTAACTTTCAAAGAAGTCAATCCCGATATTATCAAAGATGAAGTTTTTGATTTCGTGATTGTCAATAGAGTCCTTAAAAAAATAAAGGATTTGAAACATTACGATCCCATTATTGAAAAAATCTTTGATGAAAAGGGTAAAGAAATGGGATTGAATGTGGAATTACAGATCAATCCTGAAGTGAAAGACTTTTTTACTTTCAAAAGCATCAGCACGACCAACAAACAACGCTGCTTTTTATCATTGCGAGGAGAAACAAGAGAAATTCTATGCGATGATAAGCTGTATAATGTTTTATTGGCCGTATTCAATTCTTATGACCCTAATGATCTTTTGAAACATATTAGCACCATAGAGTCCCTCAAAAAAATCTTTTATACGATTACATGTGAAGCGGTCTATCTATAAAGAGAGGGGTGTTTGTGGCAAGCAAGCAAGCTGACGAACAAAAAAAGCTAATCATAGAGCAAGAGGTTCAAAAGCGGCAGTTTCAAAAAATAGAAGAACTTAAAGCAGACATGCAAAAAGGTGTCAATCCCTTTTTTAAAGTCTTGTTTGATGGGGGGAATAGGTTGTTTGGTTTCCCTGAAACTTTTATTTATTCTTCTATATTTATATTGTTTGTAACAATTGTATTATCTGTTATTCTTTTTCAAGCCTATGAACCTGTTTTGATTGTAGCGATTGTTATTGTGCTTGTAGCTCTTGGATTCAAGAAAGATTATAGGCTTTATCAAAGAATGGAGCGAGCGATGAAATTCAAAAAACCTTTTTTGTTTAAGGGCGTGAAAAACAAAGCATTCATGAGCATTTTTTCCATGAAGCCTAGTAAAGAAATGGCTAATGACATCCACTTAAACCCAAATAGAGAAGACAGACTTGTGAGTGCTGCAAACTCCTATCTAGCGAATAACTATGAATGTTTTTTAGATGATGGAGTGATCCTTACTAACAACTATTCTCTTTTAGGCACAATCAAATTGGGGGGCATTGACTTTTTAACCACTTCCAAAAAAGATCTCATAGAGTTACACGCTTCTATTTATAGCGTTTTTAGGAATTTTGTTACCCCTGAATTCAAATTTTATTTTCACACTGTTAAAAAGAAAATCGTTATTGATGAAACCAATAGGGATTATAGTCTTGTTTTTTCTAATGATTTTATGCGAGCCTATAATGAGAAACAAAAGAGAGAAAGTTTTTATGATATTAGTTTTTTTCTGACCATAGAGCAAGATTTATTAGACACTCTCAATGAACCCGTTATGAATAAAAAGCATTTTGCAGACAATAATTTTGAAGAGTTTCAAAGGATTATTAGAGCCAAGCTTGAAAACTTCAAGGATAGGATAGAGCTCATAGAAGAGCTATTGAGTAAATACCACCCCACTAGATTAAAAGAATACACCAAAGATGGGGTTGTTTACTCCAAACAATGCGAGTTTTACAATTTTCTTGTGGGAATGAATGAAGCTCCTTTTATTTGCAACAGAAAAGACTTGTATCTCAAGGAAAAAATGCATGGCGGGGTGAAAGAAGTTTATTTTGCCAATAAGCATGGAAAAATCTTAAATGATGATTTGAGTGAAAAATATTTTAGCGCTATTGAGATTAGTGAATACGCCCCTAAATCACAGAGCGATTTGTTTGATAAGATCAACGCTCTAGACAGCGAATTCATCTTTATGCATGCTTATTCGCCTAAAAACTCACAGGTTTTAAAGGACAAACTGGCTTTCACCTCTAGAAGAATTATTATTAGTGGAGGCTCTAAAGAGCAAGGCATGACTTTAGGTTGTTTGAGCGAATTAGTGGGTAATGGTGATATTACGCTAGGCAGTTATGGTAATTCTTTAGTGCTGTTTGCTGATAGCTTGGAAAAAATGAAACAAAGCGTTAAGGAATGCGTCTCTAGTCTTAACGCTAAAGGTTTTTTGGCCAACGCAGCGACTTTCTCTATGGAAAATTACTTTTTTGCCAAACATTGCTCTTTTATTACGCTTCCTTTTATTTTTGATGTAACTTCTAATAATTTTGCTGATTTCATCGCTATGAGGGCTATGAGTTTTGATGGCAATCAAGAGAATAACGCTTGGGGTAATAGCGTCATGACGCTAAAAAGCGAGATCAATTCGCCTTTTTATCTGAACTTCCACATGCCTACTGATTTTGGTTCAGCTTCAGCAGGACACACTTTGATACTGGGATCAACCGGTTCAGGTAAGACGGTGTTTATGTCAATGACTCTAAACGCTATGGGACAATTCGCTCACCATTTTCCTGCTAATGTCAGCAAAGACAAGCAAAAGCTCACTATGGTCTATATGGATAAAGATTATGGCGCTTATGGGAATATTGTCGCAATGGGTGGGGAGTATGTCAAGATTGAGCTAGGGACAGATACAGGATTAAATCCTTTTGCTTGGGCGGCTTGTGTGCAAAAAACCAATGCAACAATGGAGCAAAAACAAACAGCTATTTCTGTTGTCAAAGAGCTTGTGAAAAACTTAGCAACCAAAAGCGATGAAAAAGACGAAAATGGCAACAGCACCACTTTTAGCCTAGCAGATTCTAATACGCTTGCAGCGGCAGTAACCAACCTTATCACAGGAGATATGAACCTAGATTATCCCATCACTCAACTGATTAATGCTTTCGGAAAAGACCACAATGATCCTAATGGGCTTGTCGCGCGATTAGCGCCTTTTTGCAAATCAACCAATGGTGAATTTCAATGGCTTTTTGACAATAAAGCAACCGATCGCTTAGATTTTTCAAAAACGATTATTGGCGTTGATGGGTCAAGTTTCTTAGACAATAATGATGTTTCGCCCTTTATTTGTTTTTACCTTTTCGCTCGTATCCAAGAGGCAATGGATGGGCGTAGATTTGTCTTAGATATTGATGAAGCTTGGAAATATTTAGGCGATCCAAAGGTCGCTTATTTTGTAAGAGACATGCTAAAAACTGCAAGGAAAAGAAACGCTATTGTCAGACTTGCGACTCAAAGCATCACTGATCTTTTGGCTTGCCCTATTGCTGATACTATTAGAGAACAATGCCCTACAAAGATTTTTTTGAGAAACGATGGGGGCAATCTTTCTGATTACCAAAGACTAGCTAATGTTACAGAAAAAGAATTTGAAATCATCACTAAGGGGCTAGATAGGAAAATTCTCTACAAACAAGATGGAAGCCCTAGCGTTATCGCCAGTTTTAATTTGAGAGGCATTCCTAAAGAATATTTGAAAATTTTATCCACAGACACTGTATTTGTCAAAGAAATTGACAAGATTGTCCAAAACCATAGTATTATAGATAAATATCAGGCCCTAAGGCAGATGTATCAACAAATAAAGGAGTATTAAAATGAAACAAAGTTTGCGTGAAGAAAAATTATTGAAAATTTTAGAAAATGATGTCTTGACGATTTTGGATAGTTTTTCTAATTATCTTTTTGAGCTGAGAGAAGAATTGGACTTCATAGAAGAAGAAATGGAAGGCGAAATCACTGAACAAAACCTTACCACTCTTTATGATTTTTCTAATTTCTTAGAAGACCATGTCAATGTGTTTTATGAGAATGTTTTAAATATAGATGATGTCAAAACAGAACACCTTTATTCAGGTCTCATAGATAGTCTTAATGCTAATCTCCACTTTGTCAAGTCATTTCTCAGTAATCAGGATTTAGACTTCCGCTTTTTTAAAGAAATAAACGATGGGCAAGATCCCCAAAAAACATTATCAAGATTAATCCCTCTTCAAAGCGGGAAAAATGACGCAAGCTCGTTTAAAGCAAATAATTCTTTTGTCTCATTAGTTTATGTTTATGTTTATTTCATGCTAGAAACTATCATGCAGTCGTATAGGATTCTCAGATTACTAGAAAAACCTATCAATCACAACATAAGCGAGGATATGCAGAGCGATATAGAGAATTTTTTTGTTCAAGCGAATTTTTTAGAATACTATGTTCAGAACAAAATATACCCAACCAATCATGCCTATGACTTCACGCATTTGATCATGGACTCCATTGTTCCTAATTGGATTCAAATTGATATGAGCGTTGAAGCTAAAAAGAAAGAGCTTTTTGAAAAATATTTTCAAAACATTGATGCAGTAACAAACAAAATGCTCGATCAAAAAAATCAAAACAAAAACAGCGATTGAGTGGTGTTAATGCGCTAGAATAGTGCCAAAAATAAGAATAAAGGAGTCAAAAGTATGAAAACGAATTTTTATAAAATTAAATTACTCTTTGCTTGGTGTCTTATCATTGGCATGTTTAACGCTTTGCTTAACGCTGACCAAAACACTGGTATAAAAGATATTAGTCCTGAAGATATGGCGCTAAATAGCGTGGGGCTTGTTTCTAGAGATCAACTAAAAATAGAGATCCCTGAAGAAACCTTAGAGCAAAAAGTGGCCATACTCAATGACTATAATGATAAGAATGTTAATATCAAGTTTGACGACATAAGTTTAGGGAGTTTTCAACCTAATGATAATCTAGGTATCAATGCGATGTGGGGCATTCAAAATCTTCTCATGAGCCAAATGATGGGCAATTACGGACCAAACAATCCTTTCATGTATGGTTATGCACCAACATACTCAGATTCATCGTTTTTACCACCAAGCTTAGGAGGGTATTAACATGGCAGGCACACAAGCTATATATGAATCATCTTCTGCAGGCTTCTTATCGGAAGTCTCCTCAGTCATTTCAAGCACAAGTGGTGTTGCAGGGCCATTTGCAGGAATAGTAGCGGGTGCTATGACAGCAGCGATTATTCCTATTGTTGTGGGATTTACTAATCCGCAAATGACCGCTATCATGACCCAATACAATCAAAGCATCGCTGAAGCCGTAAGCATGCCTATGAAAGCCGCTAACCAACAATACAACCAATTGTATCAAGGTTTTAGCGATCAAAGCATGGCTGTGGGGAACAATATCTTAAATATCAGCAAATTAACAGGGGAATTTAACGCGCAAGGCAACACGCAAGCTGCACAAATTAGTGCTGTTAATAGTCAGATTGCAAGCATTTTAGCGAGTAACACTACCCCTAAAAATCCCAGTGCTATTGAAGCTTATGCGACGAATCAAATCGCTGTTCCTAGTGTGCCAACAACGGTTGAAATGATGAGCGGTATCTTAGGCAATATTACAAGTGCAGCTCCAAAATACGCCCTAGCTCTACAAGAGCAACTGCGTTCTCAAGCAAGCAACAGCTCAATGAATGATACAGCCGATTCCCTTGATAGTTGCACCGCTTTAGGTGCGCTTGCTAGCTCATCAAAAGTGTTTTTTAGTTGCATGCAAATTTCTATGACTCCTATGAGTGTCTCTATGCCCACTGTTTATGCCAAATACCAAGCGTTAGCCACTAATGCCCTAACTTCAGGCGTTAATCCTATGACCACTCCGGCATGCCCTATTGGAGACAAAGTTCTTGTCGTTTATTGCTATGCTGAAAAAGTAGCAGAAATTTTGAGAGAATACTATATAGAATTTGTGAAAAACAATACCAATTTGTTACAGAACGCTTCTCAAATGATACTTGGTCAATCAGGATTAGCTACTAGCACCTATGACACTCAAGCGATTTCTAACATAAGCTCGCTATATAATTACAATATAGTAGCGAATAAATCTTTTTTGAAATCGCATTTGACTTATCTTGATTACATCAAAGACAAACTTAAGGGGCAAAAAGATAGCTACTTAACAGAAAGGGTGCAAACTAAAATAATCGTGAAGTGAGGAAAGAGATGTGAAATGTTTTTTAAGCATATTTTCTTTCTTAACTTTTTGTGGTTTGTCTCTGAATGGTGCAGGGGCAGTAATAACGCTTGAACCTGCCTTAAAAGCCATTCAGGCAGATGCACAAGCCAAACAAAAAACCGCTCAAGCCGAATTAAAAGCCATAGAGGCTCAATCTAGTGCCAAAGAAAAAGCCATTCAAGCGCAAATAGAGGGACAATTGAGAACTCAGCTTGCAACTATGAGCGCTATGTTAAAAGGGGCTAATGGCGTTATTAATGGTGTCAATAGCATGACAGGGGGGTTTTTTGCAGGTTCAGACATTTTGCTTGGCGTCATGGAAGGGTATTCAAGCGCGCTTAGTGCATTGGGGGGGAATGTCAAAATAATCGTGGAAAAACAAAAAATTAATACCCAAACAGAAATCCAAAACATGCAAATCGCTCTCCAAAAAAATAACGAAATGATCAAGCTCAAAATGAACCAACAAAACGCTCTCTTAGAAGCGTTAAAAAACAGCTTTGAACCGAGCGTTACCCTAAAAACGCAAATGGAAATGCTTTCTCAAGCTCTAGGGAGTTCTTCTGACAACGCTGAATACATCGCTTACAATACGACTGGTATCAAGGCGTTTGAAGAAACCTTAGAAGGTTTTGAAACATGGTTGGAAGCGGCTATGCAAAAAGCGACCCTTATTGACTACAATTCCCTAACAGGTCAGACTTTGTTTCAAAGCACCATCTACGCGCCTGCTCTTAGTTTTTTTTCAAGCATGGGCACACCATTTGGAATCATTGAAACATTCACTCTAGCACCCACAAAATGCCCCTATCTTGATGGGCTGAAAATTTCAGCATGCCTTATGGAACAGGTTATTCAGAATTACAGAAAGATTGTAGCCCTTATTCAAAATAAACTGAATGATGCAGATTTTCAAAATATCGCTTATTTGAATGGGATCAATGAAGAAATCAAAACCTTAAAAGGATCAGTAGATTTGAATGCGCTCATAGAAGCTGCTATCTTAAATGCAGAAAATCATTTAAACTATATAGAGAATCTTGAAAAAAAAGCCGATCTTTGGGAAGAACAACTGAAATTAGAAAGAGAAACGACAGCAAGAAACATTGCTAACTCTAAAGTTATTGTCAAATGAAAACACTCGTAAAAAATACCATATCTTCTTTTTTGCTATTGTCTGTTTTGATGGCAGAAGATATAACAAGCGGCTTACAGCAACTTGATAGCACCTACAAAGAGACCAACCAACAAACGCTCAAAAACTTAGATGAGATTTTTTCAACCACTAGCCCTAGCGCTAATGATGAAATGGGTAAAGAAGACGCTCTAAACATCAAAAAAGCGGCTATTGCTTTGAGAGGAGATTTAGCGTTGTTGAAAGCCAATTTTGAAGCGAATGAGTTATTCTTCATCTCAGAAGATGTGATTTTCAAGACTTATATGTCTAGCCCTGAACTTTTATTAATCTATATGAAAATCAATCCCTTAGACCAAAAGACTGCTGAGCAGCAATGCGGAATATCCGATAAAGTTTTAGTTCTTTATTGTGGGGGGAAGCTGAAAATCGAGCAAGAAAAACAAAATATAAGAGAGCGTTTAGAAACTTCTCTAAAGGCGTATCAGAGCAACATTGGAGGTACAGCTTCCTTAATCACTGCTTCACAGACGCTTGTAGAAAGCCTAAAGAATAAAAATTTCATCAAAGGAATCAGAAAGCTTATGTTAGCTCACAACAAGGTCTTTTTAAATTATTTAGAGAAGTTGGACGCATTAGAAAGATCCCTAGAACAAAGCAAGTGGCAATACCTGCAAGAAAGGCAATCAAGTAAGATTATTGTTAAATGATTTTTCTGAGACGATAAGCTATGATTTCTAAGGGATTTTTTCCTCTAGTTGTTTTTTGAGCTAATAATTTTATTTTTTTCCATGAGCGATGCTTTGTTCTATTTGATCAATGACGCTATTGGGCAGTTCAGATTTAGAGCGATTGTTTGAGAATGTTGTATCTTTTGCTTCATTTTCTTTTGTATCAGTAGCTCCAAACTCACTTGCATTTGTAGTATCTTGGTAGTTATTTTCTTGCTCCATTTCTTTTTTTCTCTTCTCACAAATAGCGCACGAAGCTATAAGAAAGGTTCTGTTGTTGCTGTTATTAAAAGCGAATTTTAAACCACTCAAGCGTTGTCTGGAAAACTTGTTATTTTCTGTCTCTATTTCTTGAATTTTTTCTAATAAGGGGGTAAGAATTTTTGGATCCTTGATGCCTTTAATCAAACACTTTCTTAACCCATCGTAATCATTGCTTGAAATGATACACCCATTGATAATGATTTCAATTTCAGGTGTTCTCCACCCATCAGGCACAAGCGGAGTAGCAGGTTTCACAAAAGATTCATTCACCTTATTGATCATCTCATCAAAGTTATCATCTTTATTAGATTTGGTTTCAGTGGAAGAATTGCTGCTAGGGTTGTCACTCAAAGGGTTAGCGTTAATTTCGTTTAATTCTTGTAATCCTTTGTGCTTAGCCACTTTTTTTTGAATAGAAGAGTTGTTCTTTTTTTCAAACGCTTCAATATTCTTTTGAATTTGCTCTGCTCTCGCCCTATCATTTCGTATTTTTTCTATCAAAGCGTTAGTGGCGAGTTTTTTTTCCTCTTCTTTAACTTCTTTGTCGTCATGTCTTTGATAGAGTGTTTTGATTTTTTTAAAGCCTAAAGCCACTAATTCTTTGTATTCACGCGGTAATAATGCTGTATTGATAGCGTTTAAGCCCCCATAAACCACTAAAGAATAAAGAGCGACAGAACCTAGTTTTTTGAAGATACTTTTCAAGAGCGTCTCCTTTCCTATTCAAAGGGATTATTCTTGGCAACATTGTTTCGGTATGCAGAAAGCACTGTTTTGAAGAAATTAAATATCTTGTAGTGTTCTTTTTGTATGGTTGTTTTGTCGCTCATCATAGGATCGCTATCTACGAAAATATTGTATTCATTAGTCTTTTTTAATATAGATTTTTTGGATTGGGTATCAAAATTGAAGCTGTCTAAAACCAACAAACACAATTTTTGTTTTTGAGCGAAACTCAACTTTTGATTGGTAAAGTTTTTAGTCAGAGTATTCAATTCCACATCATCTTTGACATTTTTCAACAAGTTAGAAAAAGCCTCATAGCCCCTTAAGTATTTCTCATTGATCTTATCAATCGCCATGCTAAACGCCAAGCGTTCCGAGTTAAAAATAAGCGTGTTAGTAGCTTTTTGAGCAATATCTTTTGCTCTGGAGTCAAACTTGTTTCTTTCAAGCTGTAAGTAATAATCTATATTATCCAATTCTTTTCGGCTCAATAAATTAGAAATGTTATTGGAATATTCTTCAATCGCTTGCTTGTAAGATAAAGCTAATCGGCTCGCTTTTTTGTTTTGTTCTTCATCTAAAGAAAACACACCCATTTGAAGCAAAGCCTGAGCCTTATCTTTAGTGGTAGCGGTAGTTTTTTTAAAAATACTGCTCGTTTTCACTTGGGGGTAGTAATAACTCAAACGCTCCTTATCTTCTTGCGTGAATGTTTCTTGGTTTAAAACATAGGCATAAGGGTTAGGAAGAAGTTTCTTATAGAGAGGGTTATCTTTTAAGGCTTGTTCTAGATCACCATAAGCCTTTGACTTAGCAGTAAGGATTTTACCTCTTGTCTCTTTCTCTAGAGCCTCTTTTTCTTTTTTGTATTTGTTTTCTAAGTCTGAAAGAACTTTAGCTCTATGATCCATAAGCTCTTTGATTTTTTGTTTTCTAAAAACCAAGTCTTCTAAGAAATCATGCGTATTGTTTAAGAGCTTCTTTTTAGCCTTAAGAGCGTCTTCTTTTGCAGCCACTTCTTCTTGTTCTTTTTTTATCTCATTGAAAAATGAACCAAACTGCTCCACATTAGCCGACAAAACTCCAAACGCAACCAATGAGCTAAAAACGATTTTTGCAAGCATCTTATAGTTTTTGTAACCTTAAAATTTCAAAAAAATACCAACACATTTTACCACAATTTTTGCAAAACTATGGATCAAAATTTTTCCATATCCAAAAGGTAAGTAAAATAGGTCTTATAGTGTTATGTTTTTCTTGCTTGTATGCGGCTTGTTGGTATTTTTTAAGTTTATCTTAAGATTATTTTTATACAATGGATTTGCGTTTTTTAGATGGAAAACTCCTTTGTTCTTTAACAGATGTTTTCTGTTCTTTGTTCGGCATAAACAAACAAATCGTTGGTTCGCCACCTTGAACTATTTCTTTAAAAACCAAAATGAAACAACCGATTAGCAAATTAAAACAAAACTTCTTACAATTCAAACATTCTTTCAACAAACATTTAGATAAATACAGCCTTTATTATAGGCTGTTCAATATCAGCTCTATCGTTATAGGTTTTTTAATAGCGCTTTTTTCTTATGGGGCAGGGGTGATTTTAGTTTATCCAATATTATTCTTATTTGCTCTCATAATAAAACCTAGCTTTTTTTATTACACCACTTATCTTTTGCTACTCGTTTCTCTCAGCGTAATAAGCAAATACTATCTCTTAAGCCACGCAAATTTCACAATGAAGCTGATCATGCTTATGGCTCAATGGCAAAATTGGTTCTTGTAAGTATCTCAAGCTCTAATGATAACTTTATCCCACCAGCGAAAAACTCCGTCCTTTAATACACCATATGTAAGCGCCTAGCCCATTAGTCTATTTTAGTATCGTTCTATCTAATCCATTTAATTTTTAGCGCATTCTGCTAAACATTGGAGTGTCCCCACAACTCCTAACAATAGACCAATTTAAACTAAAAAGGGTTAAGGTTGTTTAAGTAAAATTAAAGTCATAAAAAGAGTATGCGTTTTTAGCGTGTTTTTAGGTGGAAAATCATTGGTTTTTCAAGATTTTTGCAGTGAAAAGACAGATTTTAGTGGGTATTGCGGTGGTTTGGTTATTGGTATTGCAATTGTTTTTATCTGATGGATACAAGTGTTTCTCTTTCAATTCTTTGTCTTGTTGCTCTAAAGTCTCTTTTGAAGCGAGTAGAAAATTAAGGGCGGTAAAAACCTTGTCAATCAAACAAATCTCTCCGTGAAAGATGAAAAAAATTTCATATTCAGATGGTTAATGCACCACTAAAGTTTTACTTGGGGGACACTCATTTGATTAGCGGTTTTGTCTGATTTGCTACTGCTAAAACCATTGCCAATCAAAGCAGATCCCATGTTTTTCATACTACCGAATCCATTCTGTAGCACTTCCGTCATAAAATTCTTGATATTACCCATGGGTAAGTTGAATTTCTTCTCTAATATTTCATTAAGTCCCATCATTAACATTAGAAAGAACAAAAAATTTAATATCATAGAAAACAAATCGCTAGATAAACCTGTAAAAAGATTTGTCCCACCACCCAACAAAGAAGCTAAAATTTTTCCCATAACCAATCCTTTTATTTTTGGTTGCTAATCCATTGGTAAAATTATTCACGAAATCAAGCACTAAATAACCACCAACCACAAACAAATCAAATATTTTTGCCACCAAACATTCATATTCTTTTTGTTTTTATCTCCTATTATAGCAAATTTTTCTTAGTATTAATTGGAAAACCACCACCATACCAAAAACAAAATTGCCAACACACTGAATGCAGAATTATTTTTAAAGAACGCTCCTTTAAATTTGAAATCATGGAGTTTGAGATTAAGATTGCTGTAGGTTTTGAAAAACAGATATAAGAGTGATTGAAACAATATTTTATGATTAAAAATAGTTTCTTACTCTTTGAATTATGACCGCTCTGAAATTTTCACACCACAGATATTGTATAATTTTAATACAAACCTTTACGATCTGAATAATCTAAAGAGAAACAAAATCCATTGAAGGGATCAAGAGCGATATGAGTAATAACATGCGAAAACTCTTCTCAATGATTGCTGACTCAAAAGATAAGAAAGAAAAACTTATTGAGAGTTTGCAGGAGAACGAACTTTTAAACACTGATGAAAAAAAGAAAATCATAGATCAAATAAAAACTATGCATGATTTTTTCAAACAGATGCATACAAACAAGGGAGCGTTAGATAAGGTTCTAAGAAATTACATGAAAGATTATCGCGCTGTTATCAAAAGCATTGGTGTTGATAAGTTTAAAAAGGTTTATCGATTGCTTGAGAGTGAGACTATGGAGCTGTTGCATGCGATTGCAGAGAATCCTAATTTCTTATTCTCTAAATTTGATCGATCAATTCTTGGAATATTTCTGCCTTTCTTCAGTAAGCCCATCATGTTTAAGATGAGTATTAGAGAAATGGACTCGCAAATAGAATTGTATAACACTAAGCTCCCGCTATTGAAATTGTTTGTGATGACAGATGAAGAAGTGAATTTCTATGCTAATCTAAAAACCATTGAACAATATAACGACTATGTTAGGGATTTGCTGATGAAATTTGATCTTGAAAAATACATGAAAGAAAAAGGAGTGCCAAATGCTTGATGTGGAAAACGAACAAAAAATCTCGGTGCAACTAACAAAATTCAGTTTGAAAAATATTTGTCTTGGGCAGAGACAGGATTAAAAAATGATAGGTGCTTTAAAAAGATTACCCACTTGATCGCTTTATTGATCAAGTAAGGCTAGCGCCTGTTGGCGTTGCTCTCTACCCTTAGAAAAATCCACTCTCTCCCTTTCTTCCAATCACTTACCACTGAGCAAACTTCTGATTTGATTGCGTAAGTATTCATTCTCTCTTTCTTCTTGTAGTTTCTCCCTAGATTCTTCCTCTTTGGCTTGCATGTTCAAGTTGCCATTCTTAAAAATCTCAGAACTGATCACATTCTGCCTCATTTGATAACCCGCACGATTACTCAATGTTTCTAAAATTTCTCGTTGGTTATTTTTCCTAGTGGTGTATTCTTGTTCCTTGTCTTGTAAGAGAGTTTTGTAATACTGATTGATTTTTTCCAGCTGAGCTTTTTCTCTTGCCACTTCATTGATCACTTGCTTGTTGTTTGCCCCACTCACATCATAGCCGTGCAAGTTTTTTGTGTGAGCTCCTAGCATTGGCTGACTTCCTTGCACCACATCAAAGGTCTGTGGTTTTTCTTTGCTGTTGGGATTATCATTGTAGTTACTCGCTATCATCACCACACCCTTTTGATTCAAAGTAGGCTGCAAGTAAAAATCAATATCGGATCTTGCTCCATTAGCTTGGAAGTAATTCTTGTATTGAAGTATCTTATTGGCATCGCCTATGAGCGTAATCTTTTTAGAATGATGAACGAGTTTGAAAGTCAGTACAACTTGTTTATTATCCAACAAATAGTCCTTGTAATTTGGCAACTTCACTTGCACCATGAATGGTGTGTCTTTGAGTTTGTCATTTAAGGGTATCTCACTATACTTCTCTATCAGTTCATTATACACAGGCGTATAAACATGGTTCTTTTGTTTCACCACTTTTTTCGCATAATTACTGCATGCGCTTAAAATTAAGCACAGAATTGCCACACCGATTAAAACACTTGCTCTCAGTTTCATTGTTGTTTCTCCTTATTATTCTTGTTTCTTTGAAGTGAAAAGACCATTGATAAAATTTTTTACACCAATAACCTTAATCACTTTATAAATCAAATAGCCCATACCTATGAAGCAAATGTTTTTCAAAACAAAGAGCACCTTGTCGTTAGCGCTACCAATTCCTAATATATATAGTTCATAAATAGATCTAATTGTTTCTAATCCAAAAAACAAAACCGCACCCACACCAAAGGCGTAGTAAAAATACTGAAGTTTTAGTTTTGTTTTTAGACTTTCCACTAGATCCATGTTTTTACTAGTCCTTAAAAATACAAAATAGATTGCAAACAAAACAAATATCCCACCCATACATAATCCTAACAGATGCTCTAATCCCCCTATATATCCTAAGAATGAATGAGCGTATGCTTCCATTATTCTCTGTTTGGCTTGTCCTATCTGCATCAGAAGTTCATACCTTTTTTCTTGCGGTAGCTTTTCTATTTCTATCAGGATATTTTTCAACTCTCCTTGATTCTTTAGAGCTTCGTGGAATCTTTGCTCCCCTAAACTCCCTTTGGGATATAACGAGTCTAGCAAATTTAAAAGATCATTGCCCTGTGAGTTGCTAGGTGGTGGGGTGTTTAGCGAATTGGATCCATGACGCTCTGTTGTATCGTTCATGAAACTCCTTTCAAGAATTAAATTGAGAAATTGTTTTGTTATTATACCATTCTCTCTCTAGAGTTGTGATTGTCTTATCTCTTTGAATGAGGCGCTTCTAGAATTTCATTCTTTACAGAAATTCTGCTATAATGAGATTATTTTAAGGAGTTCTTAATGAAAAAATTTCTCAAGTTTTACAACCAACAAACCAATAACTAAACAATAAAGCTGTCGCATGTTAGGGAAAAAAAACGAGGAAGTCTTGATTGATGAAAATTTGGTTGGGGGTGTGATAGCCCTTGATAGATTGGCAAAACTCAATAAGGCCAATAGGACTTTCAAAAGGGCTTTTTATCTCTCTATGGCACTCAATGTCGCCGCTGTAACGAGTATTGTGATGATGATGCCTTTGAAGAAAACAGATATATTTGTTTATGGCATTGATCGATACACAGGAGAATTTAAAATCGTCAAACGCTCCGATGCTAGGCAAATTGTCAATTCTGAAGCCGTTGTGGATAGCGCAACCTCAAAATTTGTCTCATTGCTGTTTGGTTATAGCAAAAATTCTTTGAGGGATCGCAAGGATCAACTAATGCAGTATTGCGATGTGAGTTTCCAAACCCAAGCAATGAGGATGTTCAATGAAAATATCAGACAATTCGTAGATAAAGTCCGAGCAGAAGCTATCATTAGCTCTAACATACAAAGAGAAAAAGTCAAAAATAGCCCCTTAACACGATTAACATTTTTCATTACCATCAAAATCACACCTGATACAATGGAAAATTATGAATATATTACTAAAAAACAAGTAACTATTTATTATGATTTTGCTAGAGGCAACTCTTCTCAAGAAAATCTTATCATCAATCCTTTTGGCTTCAAAGTGTTTGACATTCAAATCACAGATTTACAAAACGAACAGACGGTAAGCGAAATTTTGAGAAAGATTAAAGAAGTGGAATCAAAAAATAAGGAATTGAAGAATTAAGAGCATGTTTAATATTAAAAGGACTTTTTTAATAACGATCATAAGTTTTTTTCTCATTGTTCCTAATTGGTTGAAAGCTATTGATTTGCCCATTGTTTCAAATCTCAAAATTTACCAAACAGTTTATTGCATGCTGATACCGAGTTATGTTTTAACCAACAAAAGTTTTGCAGATATTCTGACAGGCTATACATCTATTGGCGCATCAGGGAGTGGAAAGAGTTCAGGGCAGGGTGTGATCGAAGCGCTTAGCACGCCATTAGCCACAAGTTTAGCCGCTAGCAATCTGGTGAAATATCTGAATACTTTAGGTCCTTTATGGGGATCGGCGTGGGCAGGTGTTGCTACAGCTATACAAGGTTTTGCTCTAACGCCATCAAGCGGCTGTAATTTCGGTTGGAACGCATTGATAAATAAAAACATAGATGTATCCATGGATAGCGTGCTAGACAATTTGAGCAACAAGATTCAGAATTTTACCAAAGGCGGTGTTGAGGACAATGTGAAAGGCAATGTTCTTTTACAAATAATCAGCTCAATAACCGCTCAAGCTTCTACGAATATTACAGCTGATGGTTTAATTTGGCTGATTGGCAAAGAATTCACTGCAAATAAATTGCAAAACAACACTACAGCCATGCTTGCTTTTGCCGCACTAGAATCTGTTGTCAAAGGAGCGGACGCTGCTGTTCTTCCTGCATATGGTGTCGTCAATCTGCCTGATATTATCATAGGGCAAGGGTCATATCTTGATTTTGTTTCTTACCTAATTTATATTGTTTTTGGGATTTTTGTTTTTATTTCTTTTATGAAATTGAGGGATATTTCAAATGGCGTTCAGATCAACATAGGTTTTGAATACATGCGATTTATTGGGGGAACATTATTCAAAATGGCGATGGTCTCTTTTATCGCCTATGCAGGTTTTGGTTATCTTTATAAAATCTCTTATTCCATTTATTTTGGTTTAGCAGGTGCTTTTGGGCTGAATCAAGTTCTTTTTTGGGCTTTAGATTTAGTGCTGAATTACACTGTTAATTCCATTTTACCTGCAGTAAGAGCTGTTTTTTCTAATGTTGGCAACAACGCTCCTAGTTTGTTACAAGGTCTACAAGTGGCAGGTATTTCTTTATTCGCTATTTTTATGCAAGTAACTATCATTATGAGAATAAGCACTGTTGTTGTGAAACCTTTGATAGCGGGGGCTTTTAGCGGTATTGTGTTCCCTATTGCGGTATGTTTGATCGTGCTAGATTGGTTCAAAGATTCTATGAAAAACATATTGATATGGTTTATTAATAATTTGTTTATCTTGGTTCTAGCTATTCCTATTTTGCTCTTTGGTGTTTTGGCGTTATTGGCATTCAATTTGACCATAACGCCCTCTGTTGCTATACAAAACATCAATCAAGGGGGACTAGGTATCGATTCAACTATTGCGAGTCTCATCACTCTATTTATTTTAAAAGGTTTCATAGAGACGATTATTGAGAGTGTCAATGCGATCGTTAATACCATTTTCAGCTCCGTCTCTATGGATGGTAGCAGAATGGATAGAGAAAAAGATGCCTTAATGGTGGGAAGAGTTGGTGGATCTATGTTTAAAGGATAAGCCACTTTATTCTTGTGTTACAATTACAAATATTTTTTAAGAGGAATTGTTGATGGAGCAGGCATTTTTTAAAAAAATTGTTGGCTGTTTCTGTCTTGGTTATTTATTTTTATCTAGTGCAATAGAAGCAACAACACCTGACATTAAAAATTTTAATCGTGGTAGGGTGAAAGTGGTGAATAAGAAGATTGCTTATTTGGGAGATGAAAAACCTATTACGATTTGGACTTCATTAGACAATGTTACTGTGATCCAACTTGAAAAAGATGAAACTATTTCTTACATCACAACAGGTTTCAATAAAGGTTGGAATATTGTGCCTAATTCTAATCATATATTCATCCAACCTAAATCGGTAAAAAGCAATCTCATGTTTGAAAAAGAAGCGGTGAATTTTGCCCTAATGACAAGAGATTACCAAGAATTTTTAAAAACAAAAAAACTTATCGTAGATGCGCCTGACCCTAAAGAATTAGAAGAACAAAAAAAAGCTCTAGAAAAAGAAAAAGAAGCTAAAGAACAGGCGCAAAAAGCGCAAAAAGATAAAAGAGAAAAAAGAAAGCAAGAGCGTGCAAAAAATAGAGCCAATTTAGAAAATCTCACTAACGCTATGAGTAACCCACAAAATTTGAGCAATAACAAAAATCTTAGCGAATTTATCAAGCAACAACGAGAAAATGAATTAGACCAAATGGAACGACTAGAGGACATGCAAGAACAGGCTCAAGCTAATGCGCTCAAACAAATTGAAGAACTCAACAAGAAACAAGCTGAAGAGGCAGTTAAACAAAGAGCCAAGGAGAAAATCAATATTAAGACAGATAAGCCTCAAAAAAGCCCTGAGGATAACTCCATAGAATTATCTCCTAGCGATAGCGCTTGGAGAACTAATCTTGTTGTGCGGACTAATAAAGCCTTGTATCAATTCATTTTGAGAATAGCTCAAAAAGACAATTTTGCTTCGGCGTATCTAACAGTCAAATTGGAATACCCGCAAAGACACGAAGTCTCTAGCGTTATTGAAGAGGAATTAAAAAAGAGAGAAGAAGCAAAGAGGCAGAAAGAATTGATCAAGCAAGAAAATCTTAACACCACAGCCTACATCAATAGAGTAATGATGGCGAGCAACGAACAGATTATTAACAAAGAAAAAATAAGAGAAGAAAAGCAAAAAATTATCTTAGATCAAGCAAAGGCGCTAGAGACTCAATATGTGCATAATGCATTAAAAAGAAACCCTGTGCCTAGAAACTACAATTACTACCAAGCACCTGAAAAACGCTCTAAACATATTATGCCCTCTGAAATTTTTGATGATGGCACATTCACTTATTTTGGTTTCAAAAACATCACTCTCCAACCTGCTATTTTTGTGGTTCAACCTGATGGGAAATTGAGCATGACTGATGCTGCCATTGATCCTAACATGACCAATTCAGGATTGAGATGGTATAGAGTTAATGAAATTGCAGAGAAGTTTAAGCTCATTAAAGACAAAGCGCTTGTAACAGTAATAAATAAAGGCTATGGGAAAAATCCATTGACAAGAAATTACAATATCAAAAACTATGGTGAATTGGAGCGTGTGATTAAAAAGCTCCCTCTTGTCAGAGATAAATAAAAAGGCGTTAAGACATGAATGAAGAAAACGATAAACTTGAAACTTCTGAAAAAACCCAACAACATTCACCAAAAGATTTATCCAATGAAGAAGCAACAGAAGCCAATCATTTTGAAGATCCTTCAAAAGAATCCCAAGAAAGCTCAGATCACCATCTTGACAACTCCACAGAAACTGAAACCAATTTTGATGGAGACAAGTCAGAAGAAACCCAAACTCAAACGGATTCTGGAGGTAATGAAACTTCAGAATCTGGCAATGGCAGTCTAGCAGACAAGTTATTCAAGAAAGCCAGAAAATTAGTTGATGATAAAAAACCTTTCACTCAGCAAAAGAATTTAGATGAAGAAAACCAAGAACTGAACGAAGAAGACAATCAAGAAAATAAGGGGTATCAAGAAGAAACTCAAACGGACTTAATGGATGATGAAACTTCTGAAAAAACCCAACAACATTCACCGAAAGATTTATCCAATGAAGAAGCAACAGAAGCCAATCATTTTGAAGATCCTTCAAAAGAATCCCAAGAAAGCTCAGATCACCATCTTGACAACTCCACAGAAACTGAAACCAATTTTGATGGAGACAAGTCAGAAGAAATAACTAACGACTCTAGCGATCAAGAGATTATCAAAGGAAGCAAAAAGAAATACATCATTGGTGGCATTGTAGTCGCTGTTCTTATCGTGATTATTGTATTTTCTAGAAGCATTTTTCACTACTTCGTGCCTTTGGAAGATAAAAGCTCTCGTTTTAGCAAAGACAGGAATCTTTATGTCAATGATGAAATCCAAATAAGGCAAGAGTATAACCGATTGCTGAAAGAACGGAATGAAAAAGGCAATATGATCGATAAGAATCTTTTCTTTAATGACGATCCCAATAGAACCTTATACAACTATTTGAATATTGCAGAAATTGAGGACAAAAACCCATTGAGAGCCTTTTATGAATGTATTAGTAATGGTGGCAACTATGAAGAATGTTTGAAGCTTATCAAAGACAAAAAACTTCAAGATCAAATGAAAAAGACTCTAGAGGCTTATAATGACTGCATTAAAAATGCCAAAACTGAAGAACAAAGGATCAAGTGTTTAGATTTAATCAAAGATGAAAACCTGAAAAAAAGCTTACTGAACCAACAAAAAGTTCAAGTGGCGCTAGATTGTTTGAAAAACGCTAAAACCGATGAAGAACGAAACGAGTGCCTAAAACTCATAAATGACCCTGAGGTTAGAGAGAAGTTCCGTAAGGAATTAGAGCTTCAAAAAGAGCTTCAAGAGTATAAGGATTGTGTTAAAAATGCCAAAACAGAAGCTGAGAAAAACGAATGCTTGAAAGGCTTGTCTAAAGAAGCTATAGAAAGATTGAAACAGCAAGCGCTAGATTGTTTGAAAAACGCTAAAACTGATGAAGAACGAAACGAGTGCTTGAAAAATATTCCCCAAGACTTGCAAAAAGAACTACTAGCTGATATGAGCGTCAAGGCTTATAAAGACTGCGTATCAAGAGCTTGAAAGAAAAGAATGCGAAAAATTGCTCACGCCTGAAGCGAAAAAACTCTTAGAAGAAGAAGTTAAGAAGAGCGTTAAGGCTTACTTGGACTGCGTATCTCAAGCCAGGAATGAAAAAGAGAAACAAGAATGCGAGAAATTACTCACGCCTGAAGCGAGGAAATTTTTAGCGAAAGAACTCCAACAAAAAGATAAAGCGATCAAAGATTGCTTGAAAAACGCCGATCCTAACGACAGAGCGGCTATTATGAAGTGTTTGGATGGTTTGAGCGATGAAGAGAAGCTCAAATACCTGCAAGAAGCTAGAGAAAAGGCTGTCTTGGATTGTTTGAAAACGGCTAGGACCGATGAAGAAAAAAGGAAATGCCAAAACCTTTATAGCGATTTGATCCAAGAAATCCAAAATAAAAAAACACAAAGCAAACAAAATCAATTGAGTAAAACAGAAAGGTTGCATCAAGCAAGCGAGTGCTTGGATAACTTAGATGACCCTACTGATCAACAAGCCATAGAGCAATGTTTAGATGGCTTGAGCGATAGTGAAAGGGCGCTAATTCTAGGAATTAAACGACAAGCTGATGAAGTGGATCTGCTTTATAGCGAACTAAGGAACCGCAAAACCTTTGATAACATGGCGGCTAAAGGTTATCCGTTGTTGCCAATGGATTTCAAAAATGGTGGCGATATTGCCACTATTAACGCCGCTAATGTTGATGCGGACAAAATAGCTAGCGATAATCCTGTTTATGCTTCCATAGAGCCTGACATTACCAAGCAATACGAAACAGAAAAAACCATTAAGGATAAGAATTTGGAAGCTAAATTAGCTAAGGCTTTAGGTGGCAATAAAAAAGATGACGATAAAGAAAAAAGTAAAAAATCCACAACAGAAGCTAAAGCAGAAAGCAATAAGATAGACAAAGATGTCGCAGAAACTGCCAAGAATATCAGTGAAATCGCTCTTAAGACTAAAAAAGAAAAGAGTGGGGAATTTGTAGATGAAAATGGTAATCCCGTTGATGACAAAAAGAAAGCAGAAACACAAGATGAAACAAGCCCTGTCAAACAGGCCTTTATAGGCAAGAGTGATCCCACATTTGTTTTAGCGCAATACACCCCTATTGAAATCACTCTGACTTCTAAAGTAGATGCCACTCTCACAGGTATAGTGAGTGGGGTTGTAGCCAAAGATGTATGGAACATGAACGGCACTATGATCTTACTAGACAAAGGCACTAAGGTGTATGGGAATTATCAAAGCGTGAAAGGTGGCACACCTATTATGACACGCTTAATGATAGTCTTTACTAAAGCCATTACGCCTGATGGTGTGGTGATACCTCTAGCAAACGCTCAAGCAGCAGGCATGCTAGGTGAAGCAGGGGTAGATGGCTATGTGAATAATCACTTTATGAAGCGCATAGGCTTTGCTGTGATAGCAAGCGTGGTTAATAGCTTCTTGCAAACTGCGCCTATCATAGCTCTAGATAAACTCATAGGCCTTGGCAAAGGTAGAAGTGAAAGGACACCTGAATTTAATTACGCTTTGGGTCAAGCCATCAATGGTAGTATGCAAAGTTCGGCTCAGATGTCTAATCAAATTCTAGGGCAACTGATGAATATCCCCCCAAGTTTTTACAAAAATGAGGGCGATAGTATTAAGATTCTCACAATGGACGATATTGATTTTAGTGGCGTGTATGATGTTAAAATCACCAACAAATCTGTGGTAGATGAAATTATCAAACAAAGCACTAAAACTTTGTCTAGAGAACATGAAGAAATCACCACAAGCCCTAAAGGTGGCAATTAATTCATAGAGAAAGGATAAAATATATTTATGTTACCAAACTCGGTTCTTTACAAAATAAAAGACAAAACCAACAATAGGCTCTTTTAGAGAACATAGTGGCGAAAAAACCAAGCAAAAACAATGAAAGGAAACAGCAATGGAACTCGGTTTCAATGAATCAGAAAGACAAAAGATCTTAGATAACAACAGCTCTCTTATGAGAAATGCAAATGAAGTAAGGGATAAGTTTATTCAAAATTACGCCATTTCTTTAAAAGATAGCAACGATCCGCAAGATTTTTTGAGAAGAGTTCAAGAGTTAAGAATCAATATGCAAAAGAATTTTATTAGTTTTGATGCTTATTACAACTATTTGAACAACCTTGTGTTAGCCAGTTACAATCGTTGCAAACAAGAAAAGACTTTTGCAGAAAGCACGATCAAAAATGAACTAACGCTTGGGGAGTTTGTTGCAGAAATTTCTGACAACTTCAATAATTTTATGTGTGATGAAGTGGCAAGAATTTCAGATCTAGTGGCTTCTTATCTGCCAAGAGAGTATTTACCGCCATTCATAGATGGCAATATGATGGGCGTGGCGTTTCAGATTCTAGGGATAGATGATTTTGGGAGGAAGCTCAATGAGATTGTCCAAGATATAGGGACTAAATATATTATTTTGAGCAAAAATAAGACTTATCTCACTTCTTTAGAAAGAGCTAAATTGATAACCCAATTAAAATTAAATTTGGAATAAGAACATGACTGAAGACAGATTGAGCGCAGAAGATAAAAAATTTCTAGAAGTAGAAAGAGCTTTAAAAGAAGCGGCATTAAATCCTTTAAGGCATGCCACTGAAGAACTTTTTGGTGATTTTTTAAAAATGGAAAATATCACTGAGATTTGTTACAACGGGAACAAGGTTGTATGGGTTTTAAAAAATAATGGCGAATGGCAACCATTTGATGTGAGAGACAAGAAAGCCTTTAGTCTGTCTCGTTTAATGCATTTTGCTCGGTGTTGTGCAAGTTTTAAGAAAAAAACCATAGACAACTATGAAAATCCTATTTTGAGCAGCAATTTAGCAAATGGTGAAAGGGTGCAGATTGTCCTTTCCCCTGTTACAGTTAATGATGAAACCATTTCCATATCCATAAGGATACCCAGCAAAACAACCTATCCTCATAGCTTCTTTGAAGAGCAGGGTTTTTATAATCTACTAGATAACAAAGAACAAGCGATCAGCGCGATTAAAGATGGTATTGCTATTGGTAAGAATGTGATTGTTTGTGGCGGCACAGGAAGCGGTAAAACGACTTATATCAAAAGCATCATGGAGTTTATCCCTAAAGAAGAAAGGATCATATCCATTGAAGACACCGAAGAGATTGTATTCAAACATCACAAGAACTACACACAGCTTTTTTTTGGTGGGAATATCACCTCTGCTGATTGCTTAAAGTCATGTTTGAGAATGCGGCCTGATAGAATCATTTTAGGAGAACTCAGAAGCAGTGAGGCATACGATTTTTATAATGTGCTTTGTAGCGGTCATAAAGGCACGCTAACCACTCTGCATGCAGGGAGCAGTGAAGAAGCGTTTATTCGTTTAGCCAACATGAGTTCATCTAATAGCGCAGCAAGGAATATCAAGTTTGAAAGTCTCATTGAGGGCTTTAAAGATTTAATTGATATGATTGTCCATATCAACCACCACAAACAGTGTGATGAATTTTATATCAAACACAGGTAGTAGGCGCAATGGAAGACTTTTTGTATAACACCTTATATTTCATAGAGGATTATAAGTTGGTTGTTATTGTTAGTTTCATAGGGTTAATAGCGTTATTTTTTCTCTACAAATTCATAAAAGCTCAAAAAAAGACTTTTAAAGATAAAGCTAACCAACCTCAAAAGAAAAAAAACTTTAAAGAAATCATGACAGAGGGGCTGAAAGAAAGAGTTAAAACCTTTGGCTTTTGGTTACAAGCTATACTATTACTATCCTATTCTTTTATCACATCAGGGTTATTTTTCTTGATTCTCTTAGGTAATTTTTATGATGATAACAGATTGCCTGAGAGCGATGATGATCTTTTTGATATATGGATCTATGCGATACAAGATTTTCCTGCATACTATTTTAAGGCGCTTTGTTTTAGTTCACTCAAGATCTATGGGTTCAATATATCCTTAGTCGTATATAGTTCTATTTTATGCTCTTATATATTCATTACCTTTTTTGTGTGGTTCTTAAAATACTTAACTCGGACTAGAGACATAGGAGCGAATAAAAAAGTTGATGATCTCTTTGGTAGCGCGAGTTGGGAAACTGAAGAGAAAATGATCAAAGCTAAACTTATCACACCCAATAATAAAAAACGCGCCTTTGACAAACGAGAGGTTATTGTAGGCAGGCGTGGTTTAGGGGATTTTATCGCTTACGCAGGACAGGCGTTCATTGGCTTGATTGCTCCTACTAGAAGCGGTAAGGGGGTGGGTTTCATCATACCCAATATGATCAATTATCCTCAAAATATCGTTGTGTTTGACCCTAAGGCTGACACCATGGAAACTTGCGGAAAAATCAGAGAAAAACGCTTCAACCAAAAGGTGTATATTTATGAACCTTTCTCCTTAAAAACACACCGATTTAATCCTTTCGCTTATGTGGATTTTGGTAATGATGTGGTTTTGACTGAAGACATACTCTCTCAAATTGACACACGCTTAAAAGGGCATGGGATGGTGGCTAGTGGGGGGGATTTTTCCACTCAAATCTTTGGATTGGCAAAGCTCGTGTTCCCTGAAAGGCCTAATGAAAAAGATCCTTTTTTTAGCAATCAAGCGCGGAATCTTTTTGTCATCAATTGCAATATTTATAGGGATCTCATGTGGACTAAAAAGGGGCTTGAGTTTGTCAAAAGAAAAAAAATCATCATGCCTGAAACCCCCACGATGTTTTTCATAGGTTCTATGGCAAGCGGTATCAACTTGATTGATGAAGACACAAACATGGAAAAAGTCGTGTCTTTAATGGAATTTTTTGGAGGTGAAGAAGATAAGAGTGGCGATAATCTAAGAGCGCTTAGTCCTGCCACTAGAAACATGTGGAATAACTTCAAGACAATGGGTGGTGCTAAAGAAACTTATAGCTCTGTTCAAGGGGTCTATACTTCAGCGTTTGCGCCTTACAATAACGCCATGATCAGAAATTTCACGAGCGCTAATGATTTTGATTTCAGGCGTTTAAGGATTGATGAAGTGAGTATTGGCGTGATCGCTAATCCTAAAGAAAGCACTATTGTTGGGCCGATATTAGAGCTGTTTTTCAATGTGATGATTTATAGCAACCTTATTCTGCCAATCCATGATCCACAATGCAAAAGAAGTTGCTTAATGCTTATGGATGAATTCACGCTCTGTGGCTATTTAGAGACCTTTGTTAAAGCGGTAGGGATTATGGCAGAATACAACATGCGCCCCGCTTTTGTGTTTCAAAGTAAGGCACAACTAGAGAATGACCCTCCACTTGGTTATGGTAGGAATGGTGCTAAGACCATTTTAGACAACCTTTCTTTGAATATGTATTATGGGATTAACAACGATAACTACTACGAGCATTTTGAAAAACTTTCTAAGGTGTTAGGGAAATACACGAGACAAGATGTGAGCCGAAGCATTGATGATAATACAGGTAAGACCAATACTTCTATCAGCAACAAAGAGCGGTTTTTGATGACTCCTGATGAATTGATGACTATGGGCGATGAGCTTATCATTTTAGAGAATACGCTCAAACCAATCAAATGCCACAAGGCGCTTTACTATGATGATCCATTCTTCACCGATGAACTCATTAAGGTAAGTCCGAGCTTGAGCAAAAAATACAAATTGGGGAAAGTGCCTGATCAGGCAACATTCTATGACGATTTGCAAGCCGCTAAAACTAGAGGTGAATTGAGCTATGATAAATCTTTAGTGCCTGTAGGTTCAAGCGAACTGTGATTTTAGTTTCTAATCGTTAGTTTTGTTTTTGAAAATCCTTCAAAATCAGATCAAGTGCTTCTTTGCAAGGAAAGCAAAAAGCCTATTCCAAAAAATAAAAAGACAAAATATCTTAACAAAAAGAAGCAAAATATATTTCAGAAAAATTAAAAGATAATGATGCAAATGATATTATTATAGATTGCTCTACTCGTTATATCGCACCTGAGAATAAATGCAACGAAATTTCTTTACATAAGCACCATTAGGGTTATGTCTCATCCCCCCATTGTAAGCGCCTATCGCCATTTCTACTAATTGATACACGCTTTTGTTGGGGTGTTTTTGTTTGTAATAATCAAAATTTTCTTTTAAAATTTGTTTGGCTAATTGGATCGCAAAATCCACATCATTGAGCAATTTGTATTTGAGGAGCGTTTTAGAATAGGCAGGATAGAATTTTTTAGCGGTGTTTAAAGTGATATGAAACATGGAATAGGAAGTGTCTTTTAAGGATTTTTCTCGCTTGTTGTTCAACCCCAGAGAACTTTCTAATAAAGCGATAGAGATGAGCGTTCTGCACACCACTTCATTGCCGCAGCCTTTTTGATGGATATGGATAAGATTTTCGTATTGCTTGAAACTAATGGTTACTTTTTGGCATGGATAGGCTAAGGAATTAAGAAGTAAAGTCAGACCAATCCATTTCTCAAACAAAACTCTAACTTACTTTGAATCTTTCAATAACGCTTTTTGTAACTTTTGCTTGTCGTACTTGAGCTTGTCCTTCAGAGGTGAGAGCAGATTTTGAACACTCTCATAACCACACAGCATTCCCTCTTTATAGGGGTCGTTTTTGATTTTGACATAGAGACTAATGCCACTAGTATAACACAAACCATTAGACTTGATATAGTAGCTCTTAATTTCTTCTTCTAAGCTCCTCAAGTCATTAGGGTTGAGAGGTGTTTTTTTGCTGTAAGAATTTTCACTGATCAAAGTCCCCTCATAGCTTCTTTTGATCGTGGTCTCTTTATCCACTAACAATCCATTATAGTTTTCTTTTTCTTTGACAACTCTCATTACTTCGTCAGAATTACTTGTTTTAGGAGGAATAGGCACTTCCACTACTCTAGGTTTCTTAGCATTTTTCTTTTTCAACTCTGCTTCTAAAGCTTTTAGTTTCTTTTGATTTTCTAAGTCTTTGAGCTTGTATTTAGCTAATTCAGCATCTTGTTTTTCTTTTTCTGCTAAGAGTTTCTTTTCCCTCTCTTCTTCATTGGCTATGAGTTGGGAGTTAGCGATTAGCTCTTCTATGAGCTTTTCTTTGCTGTTTTCAGGAGCGGTTTGAGTGGCATAAGGTGATGGTTGGGCCTCATTGGCGTTATTTGCCTCTTTTAGTCTGTACAAGCTATAAGGAGCAATGATATTGGGTTTTTGAGTAGCGCTATCGCTAGTGGGCATAGCTACCATCTCATCTCTTAGGGGCGAACACACTTCATCATTGGGTCTGCAGATCACATCGTTGGCGTAGTTGAAATACGCGCGTTTTTGTTGTTCAAAAAGCTTATTCTCATCAACTGACGCTCCCTTATCAAGCGTGTGGGCATTGGGATCGCTTCTTTTTGGCACTCTCAAAAAAGTCGCTTGGGCATAAGGCAATTTGTCATTGATTTTTAACACAAACTTAGCGTTGCGTTTGTTGAGCGCTTTTAGAATGTTGTAATACCCATTGACTTGTTCTAACGAGCCTGTGATAATGATCAGATCTGCATAAGTCCCCATTGCTCTTGTTTTGATAATGGGGTTTTCTATGGATAAATAGTTGTTGTAATCCAATAGATCCATAGCGTAGAGATAGGTTTTGTCTTTCAAAGCGCTATTCCCAAACCAATCCCCAAAGCTTTTGTCATTCACATTCAAGGTGTCGTATATATCAAAAAGCGCTTGAGTTTTTGTGTCACCAACAGAGACATATTGAGGTTTCTTATGATCAGGGATCTGTTGGCGCTGTCTGGCTTCTTTTTTGAGTCGTTTAGCTTCTTTCTTGGTCTCTTTAGTTTTTTTAGTGGCCTTGATGACCTTATCGGCTTCACTTATTTCTTTAGCATAAAGAGTGTTAGAGATTAGTAAGCCTATGAGCGATACAGCGGTTGCTAGTTTTCTAAACATTAATTTCCTTTTTCTTCAGATTGATATAGAGAAAATTCCATTGCACTTAAGATAATTTTCACACCCTAAGAAAAAAGAATTTATAGACCACTTGTGTGGGTCATGCAGTGAGTGACAAACCGCTAGAACACCTAAATTTTTGAAATTTTCTCTTATTCTTTCTTTAGTCAAAATCGTTGTTTTGCCTCAATCTTTAGTCTCTTTAGCTTCAGTTGGTTCATTGGTAACGCTTGTTGCTTGAGATTTTTGGGTTTCGTTATGGGCAGTTGTTGCCACTTTAGATTGCTTTTTGGACAATTTTTCAACTAATTTCACTAAGTTGATATTAGAAAAAGACAAAAATATTCCTATTGCGACAAAGATTATCCCAACAATCCCCATAGCACCGCTCAAGACACAACATAAAACCCCTGCTCCAATGAGGCCTAATGCATCATAGCGCTTATCAGTCAAATTGTTTTTGAAAAAATTTACAAAAGCGTTTGGCTTTTTTGTTTCATGGGTTGATTCAGTTGTATTGATTGTGTCAGCCATAGTGTTACCTCCATAATGGTATATTCTCAATTTGTTACTATGAAACAAATTCATGTTATTATAGCAAAATAATATAAAACCATCTCCATGTTGCCATTATGCTGTTGTTTGCAATTTAAAAAAGATGATTTGATAAATGAAGCGTTTAAGATAGACCGATTGAGATTGCTCTTCTGTTTGACATTTTTGAGTTTAGCTCTTTTAGTATTGTAAAAGGATCTGACATGTTTAAAGATTTTTATCGCACCGCTCTCTCTTTTTTAAAGCCTTTATTGCTTTTATTATGTTTATTGTTGTTATTTTCACTTTGTATAGCTGATGAATATATTAGCATAAGTCCTGCTTGGGATGAATACATGCGATATCATAAGACATATTATTTTGAAAATGGTTTAGACAATTTTAATAAAGGCCAATACAAGCAAGCCTTTAAAAATTTTAGAAAGGCACAAGAATACGGCATTGGGCTTGGCAGTGTTTATTTAGCCAAAATGTATTTGGAGGGAAAGGGCGTGAAAGTGGATTACAAAAAAGCACAACTCTATGCAAAAAACGCTATCAAAAGGTATGGGAGTGGCATGTTAGGGGGCGCTCTTATTTTAGGATACATGCAAGCGCAAGGCTTAGGGATGAAAAAGGATTTGAAACAAGCGCTCAATACTTACAGGAGTGTGGTTCGCAGACTTTCTAATAAAGGCATAAATTTTCATAACAATTTTAGATTACCAAACCTTGCACAAGTGGCTGGTATCGCTATTGGATTACAATTCATTGATCTTTCAGGTTTGAGCGCAAATCCTATAAAATTTGGAAAGAAATTTGAAAAACTTGAGGACTTTAAGTATTTCCTTCACAGCAACAGTGAGGTTCCTGATGCACTTTCTGGGGCAGATATTGCTGAAATTTCAAGCAATATTATTTTACTCAAACAACAAATGGGGGAAATCCTTTATAGAATTGGGATCGCTTATAAAGAAGGGCTTGGCACTAGAAAACAAAAAAGCAGGGCTAAAAAATTCTTGCAAAAATCCGCAGAATTTGGCTATGAAAAAGCTATGGAAGCTCTGTAATTCTTAATCAAACTTTAAGATTAGAAAAACCCGCTTAAATGGCTCTCATTCAAACAAAGCCCTATTTTTCCATTATAATAGACACTTGATTGTTTTCAATCTCTACATAGAGTTCTTTTTGAGAATTAGAGCTATAAGAGAGCTTGTTTTGCTGGTAGGCTTTGTAATCTTGGTCAAACGCCACATAAAACAAGCGTTTGTTCTGGGAGTTGGGGTAAGGGATCACATTAATAGAAGAAAAGGCGATGTGTTTTTTTTCGTTTTTCGCAAACACCCTTTTTTTATACTCTTTAAAAGCGTTGAATTTCATGCCGTCATAGCGAGTGAAGTTGGGGTTATAAAAACGCATGTAGCGTTCAAAATCGCCCCTAACCCAAGCTTCTTTCCATTGAAAAAGGGAGCTTAAAATCATGCTCAATTCTTCTTTAGTGCTGGGGAAAAACTTGTCTTCATAGGTGATGAGAAACGCTTTTTCGCCTTTTAAGACCTTATCATAAGAGCTTAAAATTGGGTTTTCAATCGCAATACAGCCCTTGGTGTTCAATTCATTCCGATCGCCATTTAAAGGCATTCCATGCACCCAAATGCCATGCCCAGTGCGTTTTTTCAAAGTGTCATACAAATTAGGGTAATTCGTTACAAAAGCCAAAACGCCATAATATTGATCCAAGTGCTCTAATTTCTGCGTGATACGATACACTCCAATAGGCGTGGCCAAATCGCCCTCTAAAGTTTTATCGCCCTTTTTAGAGCCTACAAGGGCTTTAGAGCTGTTGATTTTTTTAAGCATGTTGTTGTCTGTTTCATAAAACTCTAAACTAGGCTTGGATTTATTGGCCACAAATAAAAACTGCTTGTTTTGATAATAACCAAAATCCGTGTCCTTATTTTGAAGCTCTTCTGCCCAAAAAGATTTATCCGCTAAATAAGAATCCAGCTTTTGGCCCACCACTTCCAAGCCTTGTTTTTGATAAAGACGCACAATTTCCAACAAACGCTCATCAGCATTCAAGCCCACAAACCCCATTAGCAAAGCTGATAATATTTTTTTCAATCCCTATTCCTTTGATGGATATAACCTAGTTTTTGCAAGCTCTTTTCTTCCTTGCTCCATGATTTTTGAGCGATCACTTGCAAGTTTAAAAAAACCTTTTTTTCGCCTGCTTCTTGCATTTTCAATCGCGCACTAGTCCCGATGCGTTTGATATTCACCCCGTTTTTGCCTATCACGATTTTTTTTTGGCTTTCTTTTTCTACGATAATGCGCGCATACACCTTGTCTATGCGTTCTTCTTCTATAAATTTATCAATCATCACATCGCTTTCATAAGGGATTTCATCGCTTAAAAAATCAAACAAACTCTCCCTAATGATTTCCTTATAAATATCGCGCATTTTTTCATCGCTCATCAAATCCTTTTCAAAAAACCATGCACTAGGACTTAAACGCTTGCTGATGCATTCTAAAAGCACATTTAAATTTTGAGATTTTTTCGCACTCAAAGGCACTAGAGCTAAAAATTGCGAAGCGTATTTTTGATACTCTTGCAATTTTTGCAAAACCTGCTTATGCGTGGCCGTGTCAATCTTACTCAAAGCCAAGATATGGGGTTTTTGGCACAAACTCAAAAACTCTTCATAGCCTTTTAAATCATCATGCACAGAAGCTAAAAAAACGCACAATTCAGCATCGCCCATCGCTTTTAAAGCCTGTGAGAGCATGCATTGGTTGAGTAATTTTTCTTGATGATGAAGCCCTGGTGTGTCTAAAAAAATGATCTGGCTCTCATACCCCTCTTTATCTTTAAAAGGCACGATGCATTTCATTAATTTTCTTGTCGCATTAGCCTTATGCGAAACGAGGGCTAAATGAGCGTTTAATAAAGTGTTTAAAAGAGTGCTTTTTCCAGCGTTTGGTTTGCCTATAAGAGCTACAAAGCCTGCCTTAGTTTTCATTATAAAATATACTTCACTAAATTTTCATCAGCCACTAAATCCTCTAGTTTTGATTGAATCAACTCTTTAGTGATAGTAACATTTTGCCCAGAATAATCCTCAGCTTCAAAACTAATGTCTTCTAGCACTTTTTCAATGGTGGTGTGCAACCTTCTAGCACCTATATCTTCGCTTTTTTGATTAGCGTTATAAGAAAGTTTGGCTAACTCTTTGATCGCATCGTCTTCAAACGCAATTTCTACGCCTTCCACTTTTAAAAGGGCTTGGTATTGCTTGATGATAGAGGTTTTAGTTTGGGTTAAAATCATATACATGATTTCTTCGGTTAAATTCTCTAACTCCACCCTTAAAGGGAAACGGCCTTGCAATTCAGGGATCAAATCGCTTGGCTTAGAAAGATGAAAAGCCCCTGCTGCAATGAATAAAATATGCTCTGTTTTAATAGAGCCATACTTCGTATTCACCACACTCCCCTCTACAATCGGCAACAAATCCCTTTGAACCCCCTCTTTACTGGGATCTTGACGGCCTCCTTCTTTAGAGCTTACAGCGATCTTATCAATTTCATCAATAAAAATCACCCCTGAACTTTCCGCACGCTTCAAGCCTTCCATTTTAATGGATTCGCTGTCTAAAAGCGTGTCGCTAATTTCTGCTTTTAGGGCTTCTTTAGCTTCTTTAACGCTTAAAGTTTTTTTGACTTTATCCTGTTCTTTATGGAAAACCTTAATCAAGTTTTCTTGAACCCTTAAAATTTCAGGCGGCACATTAGAATCAATCTCTATGCTTTTTTTACGCACTTCAATTTCAATTTCTCGGCTATCCAACTCGCCTTGCACGATTCTTTGTTGCATTTTTAAAAGGCTGTTAGCGTATTCTTGTTTTTTTTCTTCGCTCACACCATTAGGCAAGGGGGGCAGGAGTTTTTTAGCGATTTTTTCTATAACCGCTTTTTCAATCTTGTCTTTTAACTTTTCCTTATGCTCATTTTCCACTAAAAGCATGCTGTTATTGACTAAATCCCTTACCATAGACTCCACATCACGCCCCACAAAACCCACTTCTGTGTATTTGCTCGCTTCCACTTTCACAAAGGGGAGTTCCATGATTTTTGCTATTCTTCTTGCGATTTCAGTTTTACCCACGCCAGTAGAACCAATCATTAAAATGTTTTTAGGCGTGATTTCTTCTTGTAAGGATTTTTCCAGTTGCAAACGCCTGTAACGATTCCTAAAAGCGATAGCGATAGACTTTTTAGCTTCCTTTTGCCCAATGATGTATTCATCTAAATAAGAGACAATTTCTCTTGGGGTCATATTCAATTTAGACATTAAAGCTCCAAAATTTTAATATTCGTGTTAGTGTAAATGCAAAGATCTCCTGCGATTTTTAAGGACTCTTCTACAAGTTTTCTAGGCTCTAAATGAGCGAAATTATCTAAAGCCCTAGCCGCACTTAATGCGTAATTCCCCCCACTCCCAATAGCAGCGATCTTATTGTCTTCAGCCTCCAAAACATCGCCCGTGCCGCTCAAAATGAAAATGTGATCCAAATTTAAAACAATCATCATCGCTTCTAGTCGGCGTAAATACTTATCTTTGCGCCATTCTTTGCTGAAATCCACCACGCTTTTAAACAAATCCCCTTTTTTGCTCTCTAAAATGCGTTCAAACATATCAAACAAACTAAAAGCGTCCGCAGTGCTCCCGGCAAACCCGCTTAAAACCTGGTTGTGATACAAGCTTCTGATTTTTGTCGCATTGGCTTTGACTACGCAATTACCCAAAGTCACCTGCCCATCGCCTCCAATGAGCGCGAACTTTTTATGATTCAATTCCCCTCTATAGCCTAGAATCGTCGTCGCTTCAAACATTTTCTACTCAGCCACCACATCAATTTTAAACACGCCCACAACCCCAGATCCAAGCTTGACTTCAATCTCATAAATCCCTGTGCTTTTAATCGGATGTTTGAGTTCAATGTCTTTTTTATCTAAATCCAAACTCGCATGCTGTTCTTTCAAACGCTCCGTGATCTCTTCTTTAGTGATCGCTCCAAATAAAGAGCCATTCGCGCCGACTTTTTTATGGATAGTCAGCGTGATGGTTTGTAAGGTTTCTACCATTTGCAATTTTTGTGCCTTTTCTAGGGCTTCTTTTTCAGCTTTCTTTTTAACTTCGGCTTTGTATTTGTTGATCACTTCGTTAGTGGCGAGTTTGGCTTTTTTGTTAGCGATTAAAAAGTTATTCCCATAGCCATCTTTAACCTCACACACTTCACCCGCTTTGCCTAAATTTTTCACATCTTCTAATAATAGAACCTTCATTATATCCCCTTTAAGTTTTAAGTAATTTGTAATTATACTCTTTATTTTAATAAGTTGGGTTTTTATTGCTTGTTCCTACCATCCGTCTGTTTTTCTAAAACCTGTTTGATCAACCCCAAACAATAAGAGATATTCTCTTTTGTTTCTAGCTTGACTTCTATATCCCCATTCCCCAAATGACCTATATTGGTCATATCTCTTGCCAGATTTTTTTCGTCTTGTAGTTCATGGAATGGCATACGCAAATACAATTTTAATCCATTTTTTAGCGGAACAATATCCACAAAATTAGTTTTAAACTTATAAGAGATATAATGTTTATTACGATCTTGGGTTATCCTTTTATTATCGGCGATTCTTTCATCAAGAGCTTCAATCTCTTCGCTTAAAATATCAAATAATTCCCTTGAATGCAGACTAAAATTATAATGGCTTAAATCATAATCCTTATTTTTTCTATTTTTTCTTTTTCCTTTCTGTTTATACTCCTCTAATGTTTCAGGGTCTAGCTTGGGGCTTTCCCAGATCTTTAGAGCGCGAGTTGCCAAATCTTTGGTTCTGTTTAAAATTTCTTCTTCGCCAAAAGATTCCAAATCTTTTAAACCTTGATTGAGCCTCAACGGGCTATCTTTGAAGCCTCCTTTCCTGCCTCTTTTTTCTTTGAAAGATCTGTTGCTGTATTCAGAATTATAACCGGTTAGAGTGAGATTCCCTATGGTGTGGAGATGTTGAGTGTGTATCCTTTTATGATCTTGTCCCAAATCCTTTTCCCAATCATCGTTGAGTTCTTGAGGCATTATATGTTCTATACTACATTCTTTAGTATTGACCGGCTCTTTTGTGTCAAAATGTTCTAGTCTTTCAAGAAAGTATCTATTTTTTTGAAAATTATAAAAATCCTTCCGCATCAATTCTTCTTTAAACTCGTCATCGTTTGGAAATCTTTGATTTTTTGTTAGCGACCCAAACTTTTTCTCTATACTTTCAAGATATTGATTTTTATTGATATTTTTTGTAAAAATGGGAAAGATTTTATTGAGACCATTTGTGCCAAACCCACACACCGCCCTTCTGCAAATATAGCTCTCTGTTAAAGCGATAATAGGGATAAAATCCTGCTTTAATAAAACGCCATCGCTATAATCGCTATAAAGCTCTAAGAGTAGCGGATACACCACATCCATCTCCAAATCCACCAAAAAACCTAAAGCCTTGTTTAAATCTTTATCATCGGCTTCTTTTTTAGATACGATCCGGCGAAAATACCCGCAATATTTTTGTAAATCTTGGAGCAATACCTCTATTTCTATCCCCCTTTCTTGTTGGTAACGCTTGAAAGCTTCATAAACTTTATTGATATTGGGGATTTCTCTTGTTTTGATCGTGAGATAATGCCGGACAAACCTATTAAATTGAGTCTCTCTGGTCTCTTGTTCAAATCCCTCCTCCATAGCTCTCCAATACTTCTCATAAAAAATCTTTTGTTCTTGGGGTTCTAATCCCATTAGAATGTAATTTCTGATCAGATCTGTTTGCGTGAGATCCTTGCCCGTTGAGTTCATGCTCTCAAAGATAAGCTGAGGGTTGTCCTTGCCTTTCTCTAAAGAAATTTCAACCACCATGAGTTTTTCTAATCCTTTAAAAATCGTTTCTAGTTTGCCGGTGTTTTTACTGATCCATTTTTTAAACAACCCAAAATTCTCCTCTATCCTCAACGAGAGTTCTTTTGGTTTTTTTCTGTCTTTATCAATCAGAGAGAGCAAGGTGTCTCTATCGGGCTCTGAGAGGAAGAGTTTGAATTTCTTATCGCCTTCCTCATCGCTGTTAATGAGATAGCGATTCTGGATTTTTTTGTGCGAAAATTTTTCTAAAAATTCATCTTTATCGTTTAAATGATCCCTCAAAGCGATGAGCAAAAGCGTGATGGTGGTGAGTCTTTGTTGGCCGTCAATAATGAGGAGATCGTTGTGGTTAGTGGTGTATATGCCATCATGCACAAACACGATAGAGCCAATAAAATGCCCTTCTATTTTATCGTTTTTACCCGTTTTGACAATATCATCCCATAATTGTTCGCATTGTTCCTTTTTCCAACTATACAACCTCTGATAGATGGGAATGACAAATTATTTTTCTTGACTCTTACCGATAAAATCTAGCAGTTTCATAGCATTTGCCTCCATAGACACTCCTTGATTTAGCGTATTGATTTAGCGGATTTTACCGCATGCATCTTAGTAAAACTTGATGCAGATTTTACTTTTTTTACCCCATTAAATGCTATAATCACCCCATCAATCAAACTCAATTCATAACAATTAAAGGTGGTTAATGATAACAAGAACTCAAAATAGTGAAAGCAAGATCAAAGAATTTTTTGAATTTTGTAAAGAAAATGAAGTGGAATTTGTGGATTTTAGATTCAGCGATATTAAAGGCACTTGGAATCATATCGCTTATTCTTTTGGGGCTTTAACGCATGGCATGTTTAAAGAGGGGATTCCTTTTGATGCGAGTTCTTTTAAAGGCTGGCAAGGCATTGAACACTCCGATATGATTTTAACCCCCGATTTAGTGCGTTATTTCATTGACCCTTTTAGTGCGGATGTGAGCGTGGTCGTGTTTTGCGATGTGTATGATGTGTATAAAAACCAGCCTTATGAGAAATGCCCCAGAAGTATCGCCAAAAAAGCCTTACAGCATTTAAAAGATTCAGGTTTGGGTGATGTGGCTTATTTTGGTGCGGAGAATGAATTTTTTATCTTTGATTCCATTAAGATTAAAGACGCTTCCAATTCCCAATACTATGAAGTGGATAGCGAAGAGGGCGAATGGAATAGGGATAGAAGTTTTGAAAACGGCGTGAATTTTGGGCATAGACCGGGCAAGCAAGGAGGTTATATACCTGTGCCGCCAACGGATACGATGATGGATATTCGCACAGAAATTGTGAAAGTTTTAAACCAAGTGGGGTTAGAAACTTTTGTCGTCCATCATGAAGTCGCGCAAGCGCAAGGTGAAGTGGGCGTGAAATTTGGGGATTTAGTGGAAGCCGCTGACAATGTCCAAAAACTCAAATATGTGGTTAAAATGGTCGCTCATTTAAACGGGAAAACCGCTACTTTCATGCCAAAACCTTTATATGGGGATAATGGGAGCGGGATGCACACCCATGTGAGCGTTTGGAAAAACAACGAAAACCTTTTTAGCGGCGAAACTTATAAGGGCTTGAGCGGATTTGCGTTGCATTTTTTAGGGGGCGTGTTGCGCCACGCTAGAGGGTTAGCCGCTTTCACTAACGCTTCCACTAATTCTTACAAACGCCTAATTCCAGGCTATGAAGCCCCATCTATTTTAACCTATTCGGCTAATAACAGGAGCGCGAGCGTGCGTATCCCTTATGGGATTTCTAAAAACAGTGCGAGGTTTGAATTCAGATTCCCCGACAGCTCATCAAACCCCTACTTGGCTTTTGCGGCGATTTTAATGGCGGGTATGGATGGCGTTAAAAACAAAATGGATCCCGGCGAAGCGATGGATATTAATCTTTTCAAATTGACTTTAGATGAAATCAGAGAAAAGGGTATCAAACAAATGCCCCACACTTTAAGGAGATCGTTAGAAGAAATGCTAGCCGATAAGCAATATTTAAAAGAGAATCAGGTCTTTAGCGAAGAATTTATTCAAGCCTATCAGTCTCTTAAATTCAACGCTGAAGTGTTCCCATGGGAGAGCAAACCCCATCCTTTTGAATTTATAACCACTTATTCATGCTAAAACAGTGAGCGGATCAATAATCCCATTTTAAAAATTCAGAATAAGGCAAAAATGCCTTGTTCTTAAAAAAGTGGTTTTTAACTTTATTTTTATGTAAAACCCATTTTTTAAGGGGGTAGAGAGCGTTTGAAATAACCCCCCTAAACCCAATGTCGGTTTAGTCAGTGTGGTAAGGGTTGGCAAAGTCTTTGGGCGTGTAGCACACTTCTTTCTCTATAACAGCGTCCTTAATATAAGCAACATGCAAAGCGTCAAAATAAGTCTCAACGCTAGCGCAACCGCCGAGTAAAGACGCTCCAATGAACACGCTATTCCTAATGGTTTTCATTTTATATCCTTTTATTCCAAGATTTTTTAATAACTCAAATACTTTAATTGTGCGTTTATGGTAGTTAAGATTTATTATTAAACAAAAAGTAAATGAAACTCAAAACAATCACAATAACGCTCTAAATCCAAACCAGGAACGCTACCCTTTGTAATCCTTGATAATTTTTGCTATAATAAAACCCTAGCTAAAATTTCTCATTTTATTTTAGTTAGACTCCTTGAAATAAAATTATAGTAGGGCTTACCACACTAGCCTTGTGTTACTAACCGCACAAGGCAAGATCAATCCTTACCAAATAAACTCTTCCAATACAGCTTAATCATCAGAAATATCCCTTATAGTATAGTAAAAGCCTTAAGAATAAAAACATTCAACCAAATATCTCGTTGATTTCATATTTTTTAGCGGCTTTATCTTTAAGCCATAGAGCCACTTCTAAAGCCCCTTTAGCAAAAATAGATCGGTTAGTCGCCGTATGGCTAAGCTCTATGTATTCGCCCTCTAAATAAAACCCTATCGTGTGCTTCCCGGCAACATCGCCCCCCCTTAAAGCGGCTATGCCAATGCTTTCTTTAGAGCGCAAACCTTCTCTGTGAGTGGTAAGGGCGCTTTTTTCATCATACCCCCTAGCCTTAGCGCAAGTTTCATACAAACTCAATGCAGTGCCGCTCGGGGCGTCTTTTTTGAGATTGTGGTGCGTTTCTACAATTTCAATATCCGCATCTTTTAATTTCAAAGAAGCTAAAAAGGCTAATTGATTGAGCATCATAATCCCTAAAGACATGTTGTGTGCATGCAAAAGCGGTGCATTTAAGGCTAATTGTTGCATTTTTTCTAGCGTTTCTTTTTCTAAACCGGTCGTGCCAGAAACTAAAATTTTAGGGCATTCTAAAAGAGCCTCTAGCAAATTATCCACGCCTTTAGGTAAAGAAAAATCAATCACGCATTCGCAAGATCTCACAAACGCTTTTAAGTCATTGGTTACTAAAGGGGCGTGCGAAAAAGAGCTGAAATCTGTTTCGCATTTTTGCCTGACAAACACGCTAGATAGCTCTAATCCCTTATACCCCCCTTTTAATTCCTCTAAAAGTAATTTCCCTATACGACCACTCGCTCCATAAACACCGATTTTCATGCACTTTCCTTGCTTTTAAATCTTACAACCCCATTTTAAAAGGGTTTAAAATATTATTAGGATCAAGGGCTTTTTTAATATTCCTAAAAAGCTCCATTTCACTATGATTAAACGCTAAAGGCATGAATTTGGCTTTAGACAAGCCTATGCCATGCTCCCCGCTTAAAGTCCCCTCCAAACTAATAGCAACCTGAAAAATTTCTTCCATAGCCATATGCCCTTTTTCTAAATCCCTTTTAGGATCTTCTAGCATGATATTCACATGCACATTACCATCGCCCGTATGCCCAAAGCAAGGGATTTTAAAGCCGTATTTTTGGCTTATTTTGGCTACTTCTTGCAATAAATGCGGCAAACTCGCCCTAGGAACGGTTACATCTTCATTCAATTTCTTTTTACCATAAACGCTAATACTTTGAGAAGCATTACGCCTTGAAAACCATAAATCCTGCTCTTCTTGTTCGTTTTGAGCGATCTTAAAACCAACGCAACCATTGGCTTTAAAATGCTTTTCTATCTCATTGAGTTGCCATGCAATCTGCTCTTTTACCACGCCATCCACTTGAGTGATGAGTATCGCTCCAGCGTCTTTGGGTAAGCCTTTAGAAAATTGTTCTTCAACCGCTTTGATACTCAAATTATCCAAAAATTCCATCGCCACAGGCGTAACACCGCTGCTCATTGTCTTATAAACGGCGTTCATGGCGTCTTCAATACAATTAAAAACCCCCATCGCGCTTTGTTTTAGGGGCGGTTTGGCTAAAAGCTTTAAAGTGATTTCAGAAATCACGCCCAAACACCCCTCACTAGCGATCATCAGCCCTGCAACATTAAAACCTGCGACATCTTTGATCGTTTTTTTGCCTGCCCTTATGATTTCACCATCCGCTAAAACCACCCTTAAAGCCATGACATAATCTTTAGTGATGCCGTATTTAGCCGCACGCATGCCACCGGCATTTTCAGCGACATTCCCCCCTAAAGTGCTTTGATTTTCACTCGCTGGATCTGGAGGGTAGAATAAATTCAATTTTTCCACTTCGTTTTGGAAATGCTTGTTAATCACGCCCGGTTCTACTCTAGCGATTAAATTTTTAGTATCAATCTCTAAAATCTTATCCAAATGTTTTTCTACGCTTAAAATCAGCCCTCCGCTCACGCTCAACGCCCCCCCTGTAAAACCGCTCCCAGCCCCCCTAGGCACAACGATAAGGCGATGCTCGTTGCAATATCTTAAAATCTGGCTGATTTCTTGCTCGTTTTTAGGGAAAATCACACCGCTAGGCAAATGCCTTTCTTTGGTAGCGTCATAGCAATAAGCGTTCAAATGCGCTAAATCAGTGAAAAAATCCTCTCCCCCTACTAGGTTTTTAAAATACTGGATGTGCTGTTTCTCTAACATGGGCCTACTTCTTATTCATTTCTAAAGCTTTTTTTCTTTCTTCAAGCTCTTTTTCATCTCTTTCTTGTTGCTCTTTGGCTCTTTGTTCAAATTCTCTCGCTCTTTGTGTAGCTTTGGCTTTTTTCTTTTCTTCTTTCAAGCGGCGTTTTTCTTCTTTAGAATTTGGTTTATTCTCTTCTTTAGAAGCCTTGTTCTCTTTAGGAGCGTTTTTGTTTTCGCCTTGTTGGGTGGCGTTATTTTCATTACCTGGCTCTTTAATGGCTTCTTGCTTGATTTCTTGCTCATTTTCTTTAGGTTGGACTCTTTCTTCTTTATCGCCTTTATCCATTTCTAAAGCTTTTCTTCTTTCTTCAGTCTCTTTTTCGTCTCTTTCATCATGCTCTTTTTCTCTTTCTTCAAATTCCATAGCCTTTTTGGTGGCTTTGGCTTTTTTCCTTTCATCTCTTAAACGACGCCTTTCTTCTTTAACATCAAGTTTGTGCTCTGCTTTTTGGTAGTTTTTCTCTTCTAAAGTAGGAGCATTTTCTGTGCCTTGATTGGCTTTTTTAGGCTCTTTAATGGTTTCTTGCTTGATTTCTCGTTTAATTTCTCTAGCATCAATCCTTCCTTCTTGCTTTTTAATCCTTACTTCTTTGCGTTTTTCTTTTTTCACTAAAGCGTCATAGTAAGCGAAGTAATTTTTAGATTGATTGCCTGAAAAAAGTTTCCCTAGCGTGCCTGTATCAATGCCCTCAACCCTAGAAAAAAACGGCGTAGAAGTTTTAGTCACACCGCTTGTATCCAACTCTCTTTTTTCTAAAATTTCAAAACTCTCACAACTTAAAATATTGAGCGTGTTCGTGGTTACAATATAAATCACCCCCACGCTATAAACATTGCACGCTTTTCTTAAATTAGCGATTTTTGGGTCAAACCCGTTCAAAAAAGTCACCAACAAATCAGAACTAATAAAATTAATATCGGTGTTAGTCGCTCTGATTTGCTCATAGATTTCATCATTAGGAGCGATTAAAAACGCTTGGTTGTTAAATTGCCTAAAATAAACTAAATCACCCTTTCTAGCGACCATTCTTGGAGTGGGTAAATGGGTTTGTTTCATAGACTCAAACGCTCTGAATTTAGCCGTTGCGACGCCATTTTCAACGGCAATAATGACCACTTCAGAATTAACGATTTCATAATCTGAAAGTTTAGTAACGACAAAACCAAACTCCCCCACTTGCAAATCATGAGCAGGAAAACGAATGATTTTTTTAGGCAAATCCACAAATTCTATACTCACTCTTAAGGGTTCTTGCCAAGAGGCTGATTGCAAGCTTATAAAACTCATTAAAAAAAGTCCTATCAAAAGCCTTAACATACAATTCCTTTTAAACATTTTTAAACTTTTTTAAATGCCATAAAATGGCTAAAGACAATCCGGTGGTTTTAGCGTATTGAAAATCCATTATAAAATCAAGAGCTTTTGATCGCTCTAAAAACAGCACTTCAATCTTTTCTGTATCAATCCCCCCACCCTTTGAAACTTTCAAACTCTCATGCACTTCAGCGTAATAGAGCGTTTGCAAACTCCCGCTCAAGCCGGTCGCGCTATAAAATTGGCCTATTGTTTCTAAATTTTTAGGGCTGATCTGATAACCGCATTCTTCTAACGCTTCTTCGCAAGCGATTTCTTCTAAACTCTTATCAGCTTTATCCACAAGCCCTGCACACAATTCATAAGTGTATCCGTCAATATTTTGATCTTGATCGCGCTTAAAATGAAAACGGCGCGCATAAATGGCTGGGCGGAATTGTTTCACAATCACAAAACAATCGGATTTTTTTTCATAGAGTAAAACCGCCACGCTGTCTAAAGACTTGATAATATCCCATGTTTTCTTAGTATTCTCTTCATTATAATGCATGCGTTTTAATTCTATGAAATTAGAGCTAGAACAAGGCTCTAAATACACACTAGAATCATCTATTAAAGATTTTTGATTGAAAGCGTTCTTAAAATAAGACATTAAAAACCCTCTAAAAGATAAAATGGATTTTTTTCAAAGGAATGGGTTTTCAAAAGTTCTTCCAATTTTTGCTTAGAATGCTGAGCTTTTTCTAAAAAAACCTCTTTTTGTTTGCCGTGTAATTTGCTTTTAGCGGTGCGGATATAGCCTAAAGGATTAATGGGGCGGGAGTTTTTATACACGCCAAAATGCAAATGCGGCCCGGTGCTTAAACCGGTGCTTCCCACTCTTCCTATGATTTGCCCTTTTTTAACGAATGATCCTTTTTTCAACCCCTTAGCAAACGCGCTCATGTGAGCATACACCAAGCGCAATTCATTCAAATGGATTTCAACCACATTCCCATACCCCACCTTAACCCCCATAAAACCCACACGACCATCTGAAGCAGAATGAATCAAACTGCCATGTTTAGCCGCATAATCCACGCCGTAATGAGGCCGTCTGACTTTTAAAACAGGGTGAAACCTCCCATAAGAAAAAGGCGAAGAAATGCGGGTGTATTTCACCGGAGTTTCTAGTAAAAACCCTGCCACTTCTTGCGCTTTTGAGTCGTAATAACGCCCGTTTGAATGGGAAAAAAGATAGTATTGGTTAGAGCGAGAGCTGATCATGGCTATTTTAATGGTCGGCTGGCCAAACGCTTGCCCCACACGATAATCTCTTGTATAGACGATAGCGATTTTATCGTTTTTTACTAGGCGTTTAAAAGGCACGCTTTTTTTATATGCGTTCATCAATTGGTTGGCTAAAAGGGGGTCATTGGTGGCTTTGACAATATCTTGATAGGGCGAAGTTTGTAAAGAAAGAAGGAGGGTTTTTTCTTTACGAGTGAAGATAATGGGGATAAAGTCTAAAAAATAATCCTCTCCTTTTTTGTAAATATGGATTTGTAAATCTTGGCTTATAGGGATAAGGGCTTGAATGAGCGTATTGTTAGCGTCTCTTAAGGTGTAGTAGGTAACATTGCTTTGAATTTCAGCGCTCAATTCTTTATCTTGAGAACTCAGGTTGTAGTAGAGTTTTTGAGAGATATAGTTTTTTTCTAAAAACCCTAACAGTGTGAGCTTATCCCACACAAGCCTTTCACCCACCAATAAAGTTTGCTTTTTAGCCATTTCATCGGATTTTAAAAACACCCCATGGGACAAAAAAGCAACCATTAAAAAATAAATAAAATTTAAAATAACTTTCTTATGAAAAAATACCATGCAGTTGTTTAATGCCTTCAATTGAATCTGTATTTTACTAGTATAACATAAGCCATTAAAGAAAAACGATACAAGTTTAAAGCCTAGCCTTGTTTTTATAGCTTGATGGAGTGCACTTTATTGGTGCATGGTCGTTTCTCATCAATGGTTTTATCTCGCCTAGCCCCTTATAGCGCTGGATATTCCCTTTTCAATCAATCCGTTATCAGTTAATTTTGAAGTATTTTTTCTAAAATCTTTAACACATCGTTATGGTGCGCTTGGCTTAAAAGTCCAAAAATTTTAAGCGTTTCTAAAAACATGAGAGCGTTGGTTTTATGGATAATCAAAAGAGCATGTTCTTTGAGTGCAGCCGTTCTGTTTAATAAGGGGGTAGCGGTTTTTAACTCCAAAACAGAAAAGCAAAAATACAGCATGGCTTGGGTTTTAGAGCCATATTGTTGTTCTCTAATAACCATTTCGCTCAACTGATTATCGTTAAAAGAATGAATGAGTAAAGGATAAGAAATATGTGAAAATTTAAAATCCATGCCGCCAAATTGATGCGATCTAAATCTTTCTCTTGTAATCATAAAATTATCTTCTATAAATTGTTTTTGTTTTTCTAAATATTTTAAAGTATTTTCTAAATTTTCTAAACTGATTAAACCTAATTGCTTAGCGTAATAAATTATTTCGCTTAATTCATAAAGAGTTTTTACCTTATTATTAGCCCCTAAAAAATGATATTTTTCATCTTTTAAAGTAGTGAGTTCAAATTTTTCTTTATCTTTAATGGGAACATCATAACCGATTTGCCACTCTACATAATGTTTTAAACTGAGAGGGATTTTTCTGGTCGCTGTTGAAATATCATAGTCGCTAAAGGCATTTCTGATTTTCACACGCACTTTGCCTGAAATTGAAGTTAAAGGAATAGAAACCTCAATCACTTTTTTATCACCACTAACTTTAATCAAACTCACAAGGGTGTCCTTGAAACAATTTTTTAAAATATTCTAAACGCACTCTTTTATCTTTTAAAAAAGCGTCTTTAATTTCTAAAAAAGCAAAACGATCAATGATAATATCCAAATTACCAAAATAATAAGGGATTTTAGGAGCGATTTCCTTAAAATAATGGATGTATTGGTAATAAATCAATTTATCTTGACTGATTCGCACCGCATTTTCGCTTGGCTCGTTTAAAAAAGTTTTGTTGCGTTTAAGAGCGTTGATGTCTCGCATGGGGAAAAAATAGCCCACGCATGCGCTGACTTTTTGAGCGTTAGGGTATTTATCCACATAATTGGCCATATAGTCAAAATCGTTTAAGCATAGAGTCGTATCGCAATCAGTTGGAAAAATAAAACGCCTAATATCTGCATAGTCCATTCGCCCTCGCTCATATAAAGCTATCACAATAGGAAATTCGTTACTTTTAGTGAAAGATTTAGAAGAAACAACAAAAGCGTCTAAAAGCCTGTAATTATCCTTAAATAGCTTTAATTGCTTAAAATTAGCTTCTTTGATGAGATAAGATAAAGGGTGTAACACGCAAATAAACGCCGGCTTTAAAATTGCAAAAGATTTTAAAAAACTTATCCCCAAATCTCGGGATTTCAAATGATGATCTATCTCAAAATGAAAGTCTTTATCTTTTAATTTTTGTTTAGCAAAAGAAGTTCTATCATTATAGGGGGGATTTCCCACGATGATTAAAGGCTCATCTTGGCTAATACCATAATTTTTCCTTTTAGGATCGGCTAAAGCGTTTATTATTAAAGAATCACACTTAGAGTCAATATCCGCTCCTATTTTTTTAGGGTGGTGGAGCTTTAAAAACTCTTTATTACCACATGCAGTGTCTAAAAGCGTGTATTTTTCAATATCAACATGCTTTTTTAAAAGCTTGTAAGCACAATCCACTAAATAAGGGGGCGTGTAGTAAGCCCCTAAATTCACGCTTTCTCGCTTATTTAAATGTTTAGGGGTTCTAATATCAAACCCTTATACATCTAGCTGCTTCACATCTTTAGCATGCGCTTGGATAAAGGCTCTTCTAGGCTCTACTTCATCGCCCATGCAAAGCGAAAACACTGCATCGGTTTTTTCTGAATCTTCAATTTTGAGTTTGATTAAGCTGCGGTTTTCTTTATGCATGGTCGTTTCCCACAAATCATTAGGGTTCATCTCGCCTAGCCCCTTATAGCGCTGGATATTAGCTCCCTTTTTAGCGTGATTTTCCACTTCTTCTAAAAACGCCAAAATATCCTTATTTTCTAAGAAATCTAAATTATACTCCATAAGCTTTTGGTAAGTGTAATGCGCTTCTTCAAACAACACTTCCTTAAAGAGATTGTCATCCAGGTTAAATTCCACCAAGCCTTTAGGGGTTTGCGCATGCAAATGCAAGCTTTCTTCAGTCGCAAAAGAGCGTAAGATCTGATAATTCAAGCCCTCTAATTTTTCTAAAATGCTTTTTTCTAAAATTTTCATATCAAAGCTTAAAGCGTCCTTATTTTCAATCAAAAAGCGTAAAATTTCTAGCAAATTGAAGCGTTTTTCTAATTCCAAAAGCGTGTAGCGGTAATGGCACACCACTTTTAACAAACCCATCAAATCGTTCTTGCCAATCCCTTCAATATCCACCGAATTGATGCCATGCTCAATTAAAAAATGATCCAAAGCGACGCTGTCTTTAAGATAGATTTCTGTCTTGCCTTTCTTGTATTTGTAAAGAGGGGCTTGAGCGATATAAACATGCCCTTGTTCAATCAGCGGGCGTAAATAACGATAGAAAAAAGTCATCAGCAAGGTTTGGATATGGCTCCCATCCACATCAGCATCGGTCATGATAATGATTTTATGATAGCGCAATCTTTCTATATCAAAACTCTCTTGAATGCCGCACCCAAAAGCCGTGATCATGTTTTTAATTTCTTCTGATTTTAGGATTTTTGACAAATGGCTTTTTTCCACATTCAAAATCTTACCTTTTAAGGGCAAGATCGCTTGGAAAACCCTATCGCGCCCTTGTTTAGCACTCCCGCCCGCACTATCGCCCTCTACTAAAAAGATTTCACTCTCTAAGGGATCTTTACTCTGGCAATCGGCTAATTTTCCAGGCAAAGTGCCGACACTCAAATTGTCTTTTTTCCTTGTAAGCTCTCTGGCTTTCTTACTGGCTTCTCTGGCTTTTGCAGCTAAAAGGGCTTTATTGGCAATGATTTTCGCTTCGTTAGGGTTTTCTTCTAAAAATTGATGGATTTTATCATAGACTAATTTTGAAACTAACGCGCGCACATACGAACTACCGAGTTTGGATTTAGTCTGCCCTTCAAATAAAGGCTCGCTCATTTTCAAACTCACAACCGCGATCAACCCTTCTTTAATGTCTTCAGAGATGGGGCGCGACTCTTTGGTTTTAATGTTATTGTCAATATATTGTAAAATCGCTTTAGACAAGCCCATTTTAAAGCCCGCTTCATGCGTGCCGCCCTCAGAAGTTTTAATGTTATTCACAAAGCTTAAAGTGTTTTCGTTATAATCATCAGCATACGCTAGAGCGACTTCTATAGAAGTGTGCGTTTCTTCATCCATGCTTTTAAACAAAATAATGGGGGTGAGCAATTCTTTTTTAGCACTGTCTTTAACGAATTGTTTCAAGCCGTCTTCATAGAAATAAGTCTCTTGCAGTTGGGTTTTTTCTTCTTTGAAAGAAATTTTTAAGCCGTCGTTAAGATACGCCATTTCTTTGAAGCGTTTTTGCAAAATACCCGCTTGAAATTCAACGACTTCCATCACGCTTTCATCAGGGAAAAATTCAATAGTCGTGCCGCTTTCTTTAGCGCTTTTGGTTTTGCCAATGATTTCAAGATCGCTAACAGGGACACCCTTTTCAAACTCTTGGCGATAGATTTGACCCTCTTTTTTAATAGTCATAACCAAGCGTTTGCTTAAAGCGTTCACGACCGAAACACCCACGCCATGCAAACCGCCTGAAACCTTATAAGTATCATTATCAAACTTGCCCCCCGCATGCAAAATCGTTAAAACCACGGTGCAAGCGGGGATTTTTTCCGTGGGGTGAATATCTACAGGAATGCCTCGCCCGTTATCTTCTACAATGCACGAACCCTCATCAGTCAAAGTGATATTAATCGTATCGCAAAAACCCGCCATGCTCTCATCTACAGCGTTATCCACGACTTCATACACCATGTGGTGCAACCCACCCACATTGGTATCGCCAATATACATTCCAGGGCGTTTCCTAACTCCCTCTAAGCCTTTTAAAACCTTAATACTATGGCTCTGGTAATTTTGCATTCAAATCAGCCTTTATAGTGTGATTGGCATCATCAAAGTGGAAATTTTAGCGTTCAAGTGGCTTTGCTTTTCGTCAAGAGACTCTTGGATCAAAAAAGGCGAAGAAGGCTCATTGCATTTTAAAACAAATTGCGTTGTCCCTAAAGCGTTTAAAGCTTCAAGGAAAAATTTAGCGTTCACGCCCAAATGAAAGGCTTTTTCAATATCCAAACCTTTTTCAATCTCAACAGAGGTTTTAGCCGTTTCGCTATGCTCAGAATCCAAAGATTCAAACAAAGCGTTGTTTTTTTCTAAAGTGAGTTTAATAGTGGAGCTTAAAGAACTGCACAATTTAATGCTCTCTTTAAATTCTTCCTTGTCTAAAGTGAAAGAAGAAAGGTATTCTTTAGGGAGGATTTTTTGATAATCAGGGTAATTCCCATCAATGAGCTTGGTGAAAAAAGTGTGCGTTTCGTTTTCAACCACCGCTAACATGCCATCGCTTTTAAAACTGAAATTTTCATAAAAAAGCTTAAGGATTTCTAATAAAGCCCTTTTAGGTAAAATACAAGAGATGTCTTCTTCACTGGAATGGATAGAGACTTTTTCTAACCGAGTGTAAGAGAGCCGTTTGGTATCCGTGCCTACCACTGAAAGGGTTTGATGTTTTTGATTGAATTGCATTAAAATACCGGCTAATTCCCTTTTATGGCTGGTTTGCTCAATCACAGGAGCAATCTTTTTAAACGCGTCTGTTAAAAAGGGGGTATTGACTTCTAAACTCACTTTTGGCTCAATAACAGGAAATTCAGGAAATTCATCAGCGTCAAACATGGGGAGTTTGAAAGAGCTTTTATTTTGTTTGATCACCAAGCTGTCATCTTTAGTCTCTAAAATAATATTAGAGTCTTTTAAACATGAGATAATATCCAAAAACTTTTTCCCATTGATCGTGCCAACGCCCTCTTTATCGGTAGATTGCGTAGAAATATAGCTTTTTAACCCAATATCTGAATCGCTGGCTTTTAAAAAAAGCTTTTCTTTAATGACTTCTAAATGGATGTGTGAAGCGATAGAAGAAGCGTCCTTTTTATCCAAAAAAGCTTGCAAGTAGCGCAAAGTATTTTCTAAATCGTTTTTACTAACACTAATTTTCATAGCTGAATAATCCCCTTGAATTTTTGGTCTTAATTATAACATAAAAGAACGCTTTTTTAAGGGTTTAAGCGTATTCCTACCCCTATACGATTGGAAAAAACATCGTATTCATACAAGCCATCGCCATAGCCGTTAAACCACTGTGCATAAATCCCCACAAAAGGGTTAATGCGGTAGGTGTAGCCTAAGCGGAAAGCTCCATGCCAGCGATCATAACGCCAGTATTGCGTGAAAATATCATAAAGTTGCAATTCAAAATGATGGCGTCCTCTCCTGTAATCAATTTTAGCGTTACCATACCCCATATAATCAATCAAATTAGGGTTGGATTGATCATAAGGGACATAGGGCCAATAAGCGACCATGATTTTCAAGCCTCCCTTTTCCCACACCAAACGAAACACAGGGCGTTGCCCCGCGCTCACAGAACGACACCCCCCCCAACGCACATCTTTTTGCCCGTTATAATCTTTAACGATTACAGGCTCTCCTGGAAACTGGTTTTCAGGATTACCTTCTTTATTAAAAGGCTGATAGCATTCAGCACCCCCCACGCCATTAGAAATGTGTTGCCAACCTATCCAAATTTCAGAAAAATTCCCTATTTTACCCCCAAAAGGTTTAAAATTAATAGGATAAACATAAATGAGTTCAGGCATGAAATTCATCATTCGCATGGGAGCGGATTGGGGGTTATTGTAAATTTGAAACCAGTTAGTTTGGGTATAAGCCAGATAAAGCGTGCCTTTAGTCCAAAGAATATGCCTAAATACAGGCACTCTAAAACTAATTTGGAACTTAAACTCATTGCGTTGATACGGGTTGATATTGGGGTGGTACCATTGGTAAATGGGGGTGAAACTATGATAAAAAGGCATAAAATAAGTGCCTAGATAATCCATCATGTTTAAATATTTTTTAGCAAAATCCACCCAAGAATGTTCTTTGGGGGCTTTTTGTGGAGGGAGATACCAGGAATTGGACAAATCGTTTTGCGTTTTAATGATGTGCAAATCCTGTTTGCGCAAATAGTAGTTATAATCCACCTTAAAATTATCTTGTGAAAATTTTTTGCCTTCTAACTGACAAACTGCAAAAATCATAAAGAGCAAAATGCTTTTCATCAAGCATCCTTATTTCACTTAAATTGCAAGATGAAAATCGCTAAAATCACTACAGGTGCGATAAAACGAACGCTGAAATGCCACGCTTTAAAAGCGTTTGCATTAAAGAAATGCTTCGTGGCTAAAAGAGAGTGCTTTTTATTTAAAATCCATCCTACAAACAAAACTGAAAACAAGCCTCCCAAAGGCATTAAAAATGAAGAAGTGATGAAATCCAGCCATCCAAACACGCTCTTATGAGCAAAACTCAAAAACTTAGCGTATCGTTCATTCATAGAAAGAATGACTAAAACGCCTAAAACATACACGACAATCCCTATCCATAGCGACGCCTTAAGACGCGAAAAATTAAAACGATTGATTAAATAAAGCGCTAAAGGCTCTACCAAAGAAACCGTAGAAGTGATCCCAGCAAAAATAAGCGCCATGAAGAAAAAAAGCGAGACGATCTGCCCGCTTATTCCCATTTTAGCGAAAGTCAAAGGTAAGGAAATAAAAACAAGCCCTGGCCCTTGAGACACATCTGCATGGTATTCAAACACAAAGGTAAAAATCATCACCCCAGCAATCAAAGAGATTAAAATACCAGGCAAGACAATAAATAAAGAGCTTTTGAATAGATTTTCTTTTTTGGGCGTGAAAGCTGAATAAGTAATAATTGTGCCTACCCCCAAACTCAAAGAAAAGAACATCTGCCCTAAAGCGTCCATAACAACCTTAAAATCAATCTTTTGAATCTCAAAATCAAATAAAAAGCGCAAAGCTTTAGGCATGCTTTCTAAAGTCATCGCATAGATTAAAAGCCCTATGAAAATCACAAACAATAACGGCATAAGTACTACATTTAATTTTTCAATCCCCTCTTCAATCCCCCTAGAAACAAACCATATTGTCGGCAATAAGCATGCACTAAAGCCAATAACAGGCCAGATTAAACTGCCATTTTGGAGCATGCTAAATTGCATTTTAGCTTGCTCTAAATCTTTAGGCAAATCAAAAGTTACCACAAAAAGATAGTAAAGCACCCAGCCTAACACCACCGCATAAAAGGATAAAATGAGAGGACCGCCTAAAATAAAAAAAGAAGTGAAAGGGTAATATCTTTTCCTTTTAGGATCTAGTATTTGATAATTAGAGATAACATCTTTTTTACCCAAATTCCCAATCAGCATTTCTACTAAAAGCATAGCAACGCCTAAACTCAAGGTTAGCACTAGATATAAAAGCACAAACGCACTCCCCCCATTATGGCCTACCATATAAGGAAAGCGCCAGATATGCCCTAAACCGATAGAGCTACCCAAAGTGGCTAAAATAAAGCCTAATTTAGAAAATTTTCCCATGCTACATATTTTAATAAATCTTGCTCAACCAAATGGAAAACACAATTAAAGGGGTGATATATTTAAGCAAGAAATACCAAGTTGCAAACAATTTAGGGCCTAAAAAGTGTGTGCTCAAAAGACGCAATTTTTCTTTTTTCAAAACCCAGCCCATAAAAATAAAGGTTGCCATCCCGCCTAAAGGCATGATAATGGTGCTTGAGGCAAAATCTAACCAATCAAAAAGACTTTTTTCAAAGAAAGTGAGTGAGTCTTTATAATCGTTATGAAGCGAAAAAATCAACACCACGCCTACGATAAAAATTAGCACTACAAGACCCCAAGTAACCTTAAAACGAGAGTATTGATACCTTTCGGTAAGATACATCACGCTTGGCTCTAATAAAGCCACCGTAGAAGTGATGCCAGCAAAAGCGAGCGCGAGCAAGAAAAGAACTGAAACAAGAGTGCCTATCGCTCCCATTTGGCCAAAAACCACCGGTAAAGAAGTGAAGATTAACCCTGTACCTTGTGAGACATTCGCCCCATATTCAAATACAAAAGTGAAAATCATAAGCCCTGCCACAAGAGAAATCAAAATCCCTGACAAAACCACCCAAATAGTGCTTTTAAGCAAATTCTGCGTTTTATCAGTAACCGCAGCATAAGTGATATTGATCCCTAAACCTATGCTTAAAGAAAAGAAAACCTGCCCCAAGGAATAAGTGAACACTTGAGAAGTCAAATCTTTTGGTTTGAAATCAAACATGAAATGAAAAGCTTTAGAAAAAGAATCCATGCCCATCGCATAGAAAAGCAAACCAAAAAAAGTAGCAAAGAGTAAGGGCATTAAAACCAAATTGAGTTTTTCAATGCCTTCTTTAATCCCCCTAGAAACAATCCATCCGGTTATCAATAAAACGCTAAAAAGCCCTATGGATTGTAACCTAATGGATTGTAAGGTATCATTAAAGATTTGTTCAGATTCTTGGATACTGTTAGGCAAATTAAAACTAATGCTCACTAAATAATAAAGCACCCAGCCTAAAATCGTGCCGTAAAAAGTCAGTATTAAAGGCCCAGAAATAAGCAAAAGCCCTGCGTATTTCCAGCGTTTTTTAGGGTTAGTGTCAAGCTCTTTAAAAGCTTCTATTACATTTTTTTGCGTGCTTTGTCCTAATAGCATTTCAGCGATAAACATCGCCGCACCAACGCTTAAAGATAAAAATAAAAACAATAAAACAAAAGCACCCCCACCACTCACCCCGGTCATATAGGGGAAACGCCAAATATGCCCTAAACCTATCGCGCTTCCTAATGCGGCTAAAACAAATCCTAATTTAGAAAAATGATTACCCATATCTTAAACTATTAAACTCCTTGTAAATGATTAAAATTAAAGAGCTATGCCCTCAATCGTCCAACTATTGCTGCATTAGTTTTTTAAAATCTTTAAAGATCTTAAGATTTAAGAAAAAACCCACTTTAAAAATACCTGAAAAATATAGAGCAACGCCCCTAGATTATACTATAGTTAAGTTACATATTGTATAATTTTAGGAAAATTTCATTATTTAAGTAAGGGGAATTAATGCGCTGTAGGGTATATTACGAAGATACCGACTCTGAAGGCGTGGTCTATCATGCGAATTATTTAAAATATTGCGAAAGGGCTAGGAGCGAGTTTTTTTTTAAACAAAATGTCTTGCCAGAAAATGAAGAAGGCGTGTTTGTTATCCGCTCTATCAAAGCGGATTTTTTCACCCCAGCAAGCCTTGGGCAGGTCTTAGAAATAAGAACGCAAATTAAAGAATTAAGAAAGGTTTTTGTGGTGCTTTTCCAAGAAATTTATTGTATCCAAAACGCTTCCTTAGAACCCATGAAGCCTTTTAAAGTTTTTGCTTCAGAAATCAAGTTTGGCTTTGTCAATCGCTCTACATACAGCCCTATTGCCATTCCTAAATTGTTTAAGGAGTTGCTCAATGCCGTCTGATTTAGAAAAACCCACTATTATTTACCCTTGCCTTTGGGATTATAGGGTTATTATGATCACCAACGATACAAGTGCGTTAAAAGAGCTTTTAGAAACCTACCAACGCCCCTTTAAATTGGAATTTAAAAACGCTTCTAAAAACGCTAAATTTTATAGTTTTAATGTTTCTATGGAAGTTTCAAACGAAGCAGAACGGAATGAGATTTTTCAAAAAATTTCACAATTAGATATTGTGGCACATGTGCTTTAATCCCTTAAAACAAACGCTTTAAATTTTTCACCCCTTTCTTTATACGAAGAAAATTGATCCAAACTAGCCGCACTGGGTGAAAGCAAAGCCATTTCATTTGGCGATAAAACGCTTTTAATTTCTTGAACCGCTTTTTCTAACTCCAAACAAACTTGACAAGAAACATTAAATTCTGACGCTAAGGCTTGGATGATAAAAGCGCTTGATCCTATCGCATAAAGGCTTACTTCATGGTTTTTAAATTCTTCAAAAAGGGGGGTTAAATTGACCCCTTTAATATCGCCCCCTAAAATCAAATGGATTTTTTGGTTTTTAAAGGTTTTTAGGGCTTGTAAGGTGGCATCAATGTTCGTGGCTTTGCTGTCATCTACCCACAAACGCCCTTGTTTATCCCTAAATTCTTCCATTTTATGCGAGCCGATTTTAAAAGCGTTCAGCCTTTTAAGGGCGTTTTCTCTATAATCTTGCCATTTTAAATTCTTTATTTTTAAAAATTGTTCATAAACTAAAAGGGCTAAGGCAGCGTCTAATAAAAACGCTCCCTTAAAACAAAGGGCGTTAGAAGGGATTTCTAAACACTCTAAAATCTCTTCGCTTTTGTCAAAAAAGATTTTTTGTGCTTGCGAATTTTGAATCATAGGGTGTTCTTTGAATTTTAAAGGGAGGATAGCGAGCGAAGTTTTAGGCATCAGTGTTAGAACCTTGAGTTTAGCGTTCAAATAATTTTCAAAATTGCAATGCCAAGTCACATGATCGGCTTCTACATTGATGAGCAAGTAGATTAAAGGGTAAGCCTTATTCGTGTAATGCAAAGAAAAGGAGCTTGTTTCTAACACCCACAAAAGCGATTGTTTTTCAAACAATTCAATCAAGGGCGTGCCGATATTCCCCCCACTCACAGCCTTAAAATCTTCTAAAAGCGTAGTGAGCATTTCTGTCGTGGTGGTTTTACCATTAGTGCCGCTAATACTTATTATGGTAGGCGTGAAAACCAAATCAAACAAGCTATCAATATAATCGTATTCGCTCACTAAATGCTTGGCTTTTATGACTAAAGGGTGCGTGAAACTAATGCCAGGGCTGACTATCTCTAGTTGGGAATCATTAGGGTTAAAATCCTTGCTGGGATAGCAAAGAAAACCCTCGCTATCTTTAAAAAATGAAGTGAATTTATCATCAAAAAATTTGACTTCGTTATGGTTTTTTTTAAAAAAACGCCCTAAGGCTAGAGTGGTTTTGCCATGCCCAAATAAAGAGATTTTCATTTAACGCACCTTCAAGCTTAAAAGAGCGACTAAATTACTCAGCATAGAAATGATCCAAAAACGCACGATCACCTTATTTTCTGCCCAACCCTTTTGCTCAAAATGATGATGGATAGGTGCCATTAAAAAAAGGCGTTTTTTACGGGTTTTATAACTCCCTACTTGCAAGATCACGGACAGAGTTTCTACCACAAAAATAGATCCCATTAAAACCAATAAGATTTCATTATGCGAAACAATAGCGTTATAAGCGATAAACCCCCCTAAAGCCAAACTCCCGCTATCGCCCATAAACACGCTTGCCGGGTTGCAATTATACCACAAAAAGCCAAAGAGCGATCCCACTAACGCTAACGAGACAACAAACAATTCCCCCACATCTATGACTTTAGGATAGAGCAAGTATTTAGAAAATTCCGCATTCCCTGCCACATACACAAAGATAGAAAGGCTTAAGAGGGTGAAAATGCTAGGCACGCTCGCTAATCCGTCTAACCCATCGGTTAAATTCAGTGCATTACTCGTGGATAAAAAAACCAACACCCAAAAACCAACCGCTAAAATCGCGGGCATTTCAAACAAGGGGTTTTTCAAAAAAGGCGCGTATAAAAAAGTGTCTAACCCCTTAAGGCTCAACAAAACAGACACCACAAGCGAAAGGACAAAAAGCATGCTAAATTTCATTTTCGCGCTCATCCCGGCGTTGCTTTGTTGGTTGATTTTAGTGTAATCGTCTCTAAAACCCACAAAATTAAAGCCCACTAACACGATTATCCCTAACAACACATAAAGATTACTCAAAGACGCGCACAACACGCTCGCAACAATGGTTGCAAAAACAAAAACAATCCCCCCCATCGTAGGGGTATCCTTTTTATTCTGGTGGCTTGGCACGAAGCTAGAAATGGGCTGGTTAGCCTTTTTAGCCTTGGCCCATAGAATGAATTTAGGCATTAAAAAAAGCGTGAGGAAAAAGGCTATGAAAAACCCTAACCCTGCTCTAAAGGTCAAATACTGGAAAAGATTGATATTAAAATAGCCATATAGTAAAGAATAGAGCATAAAATCCCTTGTGGTAAAATCGCCATGCTTGAAATCAGAAAAAAAGGAAATTGTAGCGCAAATTGATTTACTTAAAAATAGCATAAATAGGGTATGATGGGAGTTCATTTTAATTTTTTAGGAGTCTTTTATGGAGCGTTCGCTTACTTTTAAAAAAGTTAGAGTTTATTCTAAAATGTTAGTCGCTTTAGGGCTTTCAAGCGTCTTAATTGGTTGTGCGATGAATCCAAGCGCTGAGACAAAAACACCAAATGACGCCAAAAACCAACAACCAGTTCAAACTCATGAAAGAATGAAAACAAGCTCTGAATATGTTACGCCGATAGATTTTAATTATCCAGTGCATATTGTTCAAGCCCCACAAAACCATCATGTTGTAGGTATTTTAACGCCACACATTCAAGTGAGCGATAATCTAAAACCCTATATTGATAAGTTTCAAGACGCTTTAGCCAATCAAATCCAAACTATTTTTGAAAAAAGAGGCTATCAAGTGTTGCGTTTTCAAGATGAAAAAGCTTTAAGCGCACAAGATAAGAGAAAGATTTTTTCCGTTTTGGATTTGAAAGGGTGGGTAGGAATCTTAGAAGATTTGAAAATGAATTTAAAAGATCCCAATAATCCTAATTTAGACACGCTAGTGGATCAAAGCTCAGGCTCTGTATGGTTTAATTTTTATGAGCCAGAAAGCAATCGTGTAGTCCATGATTTTGCTGTGGAGGTAGGAACTTTTCAAGCAATGACCTATACTTACAAACATAGTAATTCTGGAGGGCTTGATTCTTCAAACAGCATTATTCATGAAGGTTTAGAAAAGAATAAAGAAGACGCGATACATAAGATCTTAAACAGAATGTATGCCGTTGTCATGAAAAAGGCTGTAACAGAACTTACAGAAGAAAACATCGCCAAATACAGAGACGCTATTGACAGAATGAAAGGCTTTAAAAGTTCTATGCCTCAAAAAAAGTAGTTCTTAAACGAACCATTTAAAAATCAGCCTTAAAATCAGTCTTTTTAAAGGCTATTTCAAGTATAATGTCAAATTTATTTCAATAATTAAGGATACACAATGGCAAAAAGATGCGCTTTAACTTTCAAAGGGCCTATGATAGGCAATCATGTCAGTCATGCGAACAACAAAAATAAGCGTCGCTTACTCCCTAACTTGCGATCGATTAAGATCCAATTAGACGACGGCACGACTAAACGCATTAAGGTGGCTGCTTCCACTTTAAGAACCATGCGTAAAGGGGCTTAGCCGTTTAGGGTTTTTATAACATCTTTAAAAAACCCTTAAAACTAAACTTCTTATTAAGTATCAATCTAGTGCGATTGGGTTTGATATTTTAAGGGAGTTTAAAAATGAAACGCTTTCAAATGCTTTGAATTGATTGGGATCTAGGAATTAGTTTTGTTTGAAAAGTTGAAATTTTTTAAAACCAAAAAAGACGATGAAATTCAGCCAGAAGTCAATTTAAATTCTGAAATCTATGAGCAATTTAAGGTTTTTAGACTCCCGCTTATTTTAATCCAATTGCTTGTGCTTTTAGGCACTCTAGGATATTTAGCCCTAGAAAATTATAGCCTTATGCAAGCTTTCTTTCAAACGACTTACACCATGACAGCTACAGGGTTTGGTGCTTTAAATGAAAGCCAGTTCGGGCCTATAAGCATTTTTTTAACTTCCATTTTAATGTTTTGTGGGGCAGGAATTATTGCCTTTAGCGTGGCTATTTTAATTAGCGTGGTCAATAAAGGCACGCTTACCAGATTAATTAAGGAGAAAGGTATGATTTATAAAATCGCGCGCCTTAAGGATCATTATGTGATTTGTTACCACAATGAATACACTATTGAATTGAGTAAGCAGTTCCGCTCCGCTCAAATCCCTTTTGTGGTCGTAGATAATGACCCTAGTTTTGAAGAAGAAGCCATTAAGCACAAATACCCCTACTATATCATAGGCGATCCGCACACCAATTTAGCCATGCTAAAAACCCACCTGAGCAGCGCTAGGGGTGTTGTGGCTTTGTCTAAGATTTTACCGGTGAATGTGGCGTTAATGGTGAGCGTGCGCTTGTTTGAAAAGGAATTAAAGCGCAAACCTTACTACATCATTGCGAGCGCGCATAGCGATGAAGGCTTAGAAAAATTAAAAAAATTAGGGGCTGATATGGTGGTTTCCCCTACAAAGCTTATGGCACAAAGAGTGAGTGCGATGGCGGTGCGTCCGGATATGGAAAATATCTTAGAACGCTTTATCAATAAAAAAGACACGCTTTTAGACTTAGAGGAGGTGATTGTCCCTAAAACCAGCTGGCTTGTGTTAAGGAAATTAAAAGAAGCCCATTTCAGAGAGATCACTAAAGCGTTTGTGATTGGTATCACTCAAAAAGATGGCAAATACATCCCCATGCCCGATGGAGAAACGATCATTGCAAGTGAATCCAAGCTATTAATGGTTGGCACTTCAGAAGGTGTTGCGACATGCAAGCAACTCATTGCTAACCATCAAAAACCCAAAGAAGTGGATTACATTTCCTTGTGACTTATACAGCCCTTTTTAAATAAAAAAGGCTTGGCTCTCATCAAATATGGATAATAAAATCTAAAATACTAAAAACATTTTTTACAATCAATAGCAAAGAGCTTGGCGTTAGTCAAAAAGTTTTAGCCATTCATGTTTGATGAGAACCGATCCAAGATTTAAACGGATTTGAGGCTTATTTTTCTCACACCCATACGCTCAATGAGAGTTAATGTTACAACCCTTTTAATCCCCTCTTTGTTGAAAGGATTTTTAAACTTTTTTAAACCATGTTTTAACTTGTTCTGTGATTTGCTTATCATGATCATTCTCTTTGCGTTTTTGAAGCGTTGCCCTAAATTTTGCGCAAAATAAATCTTCATCAATCTCCCAATCTAAAATTTTACTCTCCTTTCTTGCTTTTCTCTAAAACATAATCGCTTAAGTCTTTGGCTTTTTGCTCCCATCCGCCTTGGATATAGATAACATTCCTAATATAATAAGCACTCGCAAATAAGCCGCTAAATTTTGGCTTGAGCGTGTCTAAAAGCTCGTTAAATGCGTTTTGTTTAGCAGTATTGATTTCACTTTTAGCTTTATTTTTATTGCCCTATCGTTTCAAGGCTTTTTTTTAGATTGAATGGGATTTAATATTAGGGATTTCATACATTGAATGCATTTGCATTGGAATGCATTTGGGGCATTATAGCAGAAAATTCGTTTTTTTTTTTTGTCATTTTGGAAAAATTTTGTCATTTTTTTACTTTTGATGCGTTTTGTTTCGTTTGTGGTGGTGTTAGGATTATGGTTAAACTTTTTTCTTAAGAAGAGAATGGTTGCGGAGAATGGATTTGAACCACTGACCTTTGGGTTATGAGCCCAACGAGCTACCGGACTGCTCTACTCCGCGCCAAAATACGCTAAAAGGGAAAATGGCTGGGGTGCAAGGATTCGAACCTCGGAATGCCAGGACCAAAACCTGGTGCCTTACCGCTTGGCGACACCCCAACAAAATAAAAGAAGCATTATACAAAAGCTTTTTAAAAAAGTCAAGCTAAAATGCTATAATTTCATCATGGAAAACGGATTTGACCCCCTCATTTATCAACGCTATCTCAAAAAGAAAGAAACATTTTTACTTTTTAAAAAAATCGCTCAGGTGTCTGCGTTTAAAAATTTAAAACTCCAACTCAAGCAAAGAGAAGTGATTAAGCGCTGTATTTCTCAAGCTTTAGGGGATTTGAAGAAAGGGTTTAGATACGCTAAAATAGAACACAAAATCCTAAAAATCTATTTCACGCACCCTAGCTATTTGAAAGCCTTTAAGATAGAAGAAGACCATTACACCAACAACCTAAAAGCCCGTTTTTTAGAAACGCAAAAAATCCTAAAAGCTTTGAATTGCCCTTTTGATTTTAAGACTATCCAAGCGAGCGTGAAAAAAAGAGCTTATCAAAAACCGGTTGTGAAAAAAGAAAAAACCCCTAAAAGCGTGAATGTCAATTGCGATGGTTTGAGCGATTTCACTAAAAAGCAATTTTTAAAGCTCAAACGCGCTTGTAACGATAATACGCTGCGCAAGCCCCCTCAGAGCTGACCATGCAACTGCCGATTGGGTTTTGTGGGGTGCAAGTTTTAGCGAATAAGGAGCAGTCTAAAGGCTTAGCAATGCCTTTTAAAATTTCCCCACACTTGCATGCCTTGTTTTCTTTAGAGGTTTTGTGGCTTAAGTGTTCTTTAAAGACTTTTTCAGCGTCATAAGAGGCGAATGTTTCTTTGAGTTTTAGAGCGGAATGTTTGATATTCCCCAAACCTCTCCATTCAAAATTTTCCCTCACTTCCATGCATGCATGCACTAACTCTTGCGCTTTCACATTCCCCTCATAACTGACCGCTCTTTTATACTGGATTTCTAACTTGGCTTCTTTTTTTAGGGCTTGTTTGATGAGCATCAGCACGCTTTCTAATATATCCACCGGCTCAAAACCGCTCACAATAACAGGGAGTTTGAAGCGATCCACTAAAGGAGCGTAGATTTTAGCGCCGCTTATCACGCTCACATGGCTAGGGGCTAAAAGAGCGTTAATCTGGCATGCTGGATCTTTTAAAATCGCGCTCACGCTTGGAGGCACTAAAATGTGGTTAATGTGGAAAAAAAGATTGTGGAGTTTTTCTTTTTTTGCATTCAATAAAACGCTAGCGCTCATGGGTGTTGTGGTCTCAAAACCGATCGCAATATAAATGACTTTTTTATGCGGGTTTTCTTTAGCGATTTCTAAAGCTTGCATGGGCGAATACAAAAAGCGTGCATCTAGACCCTTTTCTCTCGCTTGTATCAAACTCCCATAGCTCCCTGGGACTTTCATCATATCCCCTAAACTTAAAATAATGCTGTCTTTGATCGCAGCGAGTTCGTAAGCTTCATCAAGGCGCGCTCTTGGCATCACGCATACCGGACACCCTGGTCCATGCACAAACTCTAAACTACTAGGCATCAAATCTAAAAGCCCGTATTTCATGATAGAATGCGTATGCCCTCCGCACACTTCCATGATGACTAATTTTTTTTCAAGTTTAAAAGCGAGTTTTTTGATTTCATTAGAGAGCACTAAAATGGTTCGCTTGTCTCTAAAAGGAGCGATGAGATGATTAACGCTCATTATCACTCATGCGTTTCGTTCATTTTGGCGATCATTTCTTGATAAAGCTCAATGGATTCTAGGGCTTCTTTTTCATCAATCTTACTCATCACATAGCCGATGTGCAACAACACATAATCGCCCACTTTAACGGATTCGCCCATTAAATCCAAGCTCGCCTCTCTTTGAACGCCTAAAGTCTCTAAGAGCGCCACATTATCGTTAATGGCTATGACTTTAGAGGGGATCGCTAAACACATTAAAACGAATGCGTGGATTGGTAATTTTCACGCTTTTTTTCTAAAAGAAAATCTTTAAAATCTTCCAAGCTTTTAGGATCTTTGGAGCTCATTAAAAAAATAGGCGCTTCAGGCTTTAATTTTTGCATGTCTTCTTTGACTTGAGAAACCCTGAAATTAAACACCTCAATCATATCCGCTTTACTGATAATCACAGCGTCCGCACACATGAACATCGTAGGGTATTTTAGCACCTTATCATCGCCCTCTGGGACTGAGAGTAATACGATATTCATCGCCGCTCCTAAATTATAGCTTGAAGGGCAAACCAGATTCCCTACATTTTCAATGATTAAAAAATCGCTTTTTTCTAACGCTCCCTCATCTTTGAGTAAATCAAACGCCCCTTCAATCATGCTCGCTTCCAAATGGCACGCTTCGCCGGTGGTGATTTGGTGTGCATTCACGCCTTTTTTACGCAATCTGTCCGCATCTCTATTGGTTTGCAAATCGCCCTCTACCACGCAAAACTTAAAGTCTTTAAAATCCGCTAGATTTTCTAGCATCGTGGTTTTACCGCTGCCTGGAGAACTCATGAAATTCAGCACATACAACCCTTCTTGTAGATAGCGTTCTTTCATTTCAGCGGCTTTAATGTCGTTCTTGCTCAAAATCTTTTCCACGATTTTGACATCTTTTTTACTCAAATTAGGGTTATTTTGTAAAGATTCTTTTCGTTGTTCGCTCATGCTTGTTCCTTTCTTTTAAAATTTTCGTATTGTAGCGTGCTTAATTAAACGACTATGATTTAACAACTTCTTTTATCTTCTTGGCTAATTTTTTTAGATCAGAAAACCCGCCTATTTTAACCCCTTTCGTTGCTGTCGTCTTTATTCTTTAGCACTAACCTAATGATCCTCCCATATGATGATTAATAAAATTATGGTTAAAAGCAAATACCAAGTATTCGTGAAAACAACTTTCATCATTTTATTTTCCTTATTTTTTACTTAAAGATAGCCTTATAACGCTATTTTCTAAAGCGTCCAAACGATGCAAAACTTGGGCTTCTAGGCTGATTAACGCCCCTTTTGGCATTTCTATTTTTTCATTTTCTGCTTCAAAAATGATTTTGCCCTCTAAAACCTGCACGCTGATAGCTCCTGGAGCCTTGTGTTTGTCCAAGATCGCTCCCTTAGGCATGCAAATGCGGATTTCCTTATTGGAAGAATTTTCATTCAGTGCTTCAATGTGGAGTTTTTCAAAATGAACGCCCTCTAAAAAATTAACCACTTTCATCAAACAACCTTTATTTTAATTTTTCTACTATTTCTTTCGCTTGTAAAGCGATTTCTAGCTCTTCATCAGTAGGGATTCGTAAAACCTGGACTTTGGTGTCAGGCTGGCTTAAATTCACTAGAGCGTTGCCCGGATTGTCGTTCGTGGGTTTGTGTAAAGCGATCCCCAAATTTTCTAAGCCTTCACACACGCTCTCTCTTAAAGCCGAGTAGTTTTCCCCTAATCCCCCTGTAAAGATAACTGCATCCACTTTTTTTAAGACTACCATGTAAGCCCCAATATACTTTTTAATGCGATAAGCACACATTTCAAAAGCGAGCTTTGCTTGCTTATCGCCTTTTTCTTTTCTGGCTTCTATGTTTCTGGCGTCATTATCCCCACAAATGCCTTTCAAGCCGCTTTCATGGTTTAAAATTTTCATCACTTCTTCTAAGCTCTTGTTTGCGCATTGTGCAATATATTCCACCACAGTAGGATCAATATCCCCACACCTTGTGCCCATAATCAAGCCTTCTAGTGGGGTTAGCCCCATAGAAGTATCCACGCTTTTACCATTTTGAATGGCTGCTGCGCTGGAGCCGTTCCCTAAATGCAAACTGATAGCGTTAAATTTCTCATAAGGGATATTCAAAAACTTCGCCGCTTCTTTAGCCACATAATGGTGTGAAGTCCCATGAAAGCCATAACGGCGGATTTGATACTTTTCATACAATTCATAAGGTAAAGCATACATGTAAGCGTAATTAGGCATAGTGGCATGGAATGCGGTGTCAAAAACAGCGATTTGAGGGATATGGGGGTGCGCATTTTTAACAAACTCAATACCGGCTAAATTCGCCGGGTTGTGTAAGGGGGCTAAAATAGAAAGCTTGCCAATTTCTTGCATGACTTTTTCATTGACTAAGACCGGGGCATGGAATTTATCCCCCCCTTGAACCACACGATGCCCTATAGCGTCAATTTGATCAAAATCTTTGATGATCCTCATTTTCGTTAAATTCTCACGAATCATTAAAAGCCCGCTCGCATGATCTTTAATCACAAGCTTTTCTTTAAGCTCTTGATCGTTATGGTGCAAATGCGATTTGATTTTCAACTGCCCTATTTCTTCGCCGATTTTTTCGGCTAAACCGCTCGCTAAGGGCTTATTTTCTTGCATGTCAAACAATTTAAACTTAATAGAGGAACTACCCAGATTCAAAACTAAAATTTCCATCAATTTCTCCTAGTCAATTAATCTTGCGCTTGAATAGCACTAATCAAAACGGTGTTGATAATATCTTCCACTGAAGCACCCCTACTCAAATCGTTAATGGGCTTGTTCAAACCTTGTAAAATGGGCCCTATCGCCACGGCTTTAGCGCTCCGTTGCACCGCTTTATAAGCGATATTCCCAGCGTTTAAATCCGGGAAAATAAAAACGCTAGCTTGACCGGCCACTTGGCTATTAGGCATTTTTTTCTTCGCTACGCTTTTATCAATGGAAGCGTCAAATTGTAAAGGGCCATCAATTTCTAATGTTGGATCTAAACGCTGAGCGATTTCTCTAGCTTCGTTGATTTTGTCTATCATTCCGCCTTGCGCACTATCGCCTGTCGCATAAGAGAGTAAGGCCACTTTAGGCACGATATTGAATCGCTTAGCGCTTTGCGCGGAAGTGGTAGCGATCTCAGCCAATTCTTTAGGGCTAGGGTTAGGGATAATCGCGCAATCCCCAAAAACTAACACTTGAGTGTCTAAACACATTAAAAACACGCTTGAAACCAAGCTCACGCCGGGCTTGGTTTTAATGATTTGTAAAGCGGGCCTAATCGTCTCAGCTGTGGTGTGATTCACCCCAGAAACCATCGCATGCGCATAACCTGAATGCACGAGCATGGTCGCAAAATAAGTCTTATCCAACACTAATTGTTTAGCTTCTTGTTCACTCAAGCCCTTTGATTTTCGCAATTCATACAAATGATTAGCGAACTCTTCTCTATAATGAGAAGTGCTAGGATCAATGATTTCTGTATTTTCTAAATTCAAGTTCAAATGTTTCGCTTGGGAATTAATAACCTCTTTATCGCCTAATAAAATCAATCCCACCGCACCCATAGCGTTTAAGCGATGCGCGGCTTTTAAAATCCTTTCATCTTCGCTCTCTGGTAAAACCACTTTTTTAACCTGTTTTTTAGCCTTTTTTTCCAAACTCATTTGAAAGGCTAAAGGGGTAGTAATCTTGCTTTTTATTTGTAGCACGCTTTCCATCAGATCCGCTTCTAATTCGCATTGTTGCTTGCAAAGAGACGCGCTTAAAAAATTTGGTTTTTCAAGCATTTCACCTGCGAATAACCCTACAGCGAAAGGGGCTTCTTTTTTGATAGCGTGGAAATGCATGGCTTTCAAACGCTCTAAACTCGTTTGCGCAACAGCCACAATAGGAGCGTTTAAATGCTTGGCTAAAATGGTGTTTAAATCTAAAAGAGCGTTTAAGAAAAAATTCGGTGCATACCCTAAACCAATGACAAAATCATGCGTGGTTTGTAATTCATCGTATTTTTTTAGAATCGTTTCAAATAGTAACTCTTCTTGAGCAACGCTCGCAAGCTCTAAAGCCTTTTGTTTGTCTATGGCACTATGAAACTCTAAAGGGTTCAAGCCCCAGCACTCCAAAAAGCCCTCACACCCCCCATCAATGGGCGAAAACAATGCGATTTTTTGATAGCGTGGCTTTAGTGCTTTTAAAAGGCTCTTACAAGCGACCCCCAAAACTTCTGTATCCTCTGGGTAAATCCATAAACTTTGCATGCCAATCTCCCTAAAACTATCGTTTTTTATTTTAATTGTAGCAAAATTTAATTAAACCTAAACGAAACCATAATTTTATAAAAAATGCTTTTAGCATTTTACAACACAATTATAAAATAGCTTGACTCTAGTCAAGTGATAGCTTATTAAAAAAGCGCTCTTGGGGGTTAAGGGGGTATTATCGCAAAATACCCCCTATTCCCTTAAGGGAATGAGTTTTACTATAAAGAATTAAGGTTAAAAAACCCATTTTTTAAAGATTAAAAATCAGATTTTAGAATATTTAATGAAAACAGAGTTAAGGAACTCTTTTTGCTTAACTCCCATCATGTAAAATAAAAGAGTCGTTTTAAAGGATAATCATGCCATCTTTTGTTAATCCCATTCACACCAACGCAAGCGCTTTGAATAGCGGAGCGAAAAACGAAGTTAAAGACAAAAACGCCCCTAAAAGCGCATCAAAGGATTTCAGTAAGATCTTAAACCAAAAGATCTCTAAAGACAAAAACGCCCCTAAAGAATCGCCACATCCTAACGCTTTAAAAAACACGCCTAAAGACGCTAAAGCGCTTGAAAAAACCCCTACCCCACACCACCAACACGCTCAAGATTTCGCTAAAGACCAACAAGCCCCTACTCTAAAAGATTTGCTCAACCACCCAAAAACAACCGCTTCGCATGAAGCTCAACATGAGACCCACAAGATCCATGAAACTAACCAAAAAACCCCTAACGAAACTTTAAACAAGAATGAAAAAAAGCCTAATGAAGTTATTTCTAACGCTCATCAAGCGAATTTAACCCATAAAAACCCTATAACCCCCACTAACCCCACTAACAACGCTATCAAAAACCCCACAGCCCCAACTCATAACGCTAAAGAGCCAAAAACCCTTAAAGACATCCATACGCTCAGCCAAAAACATGACTTAAACGCTAGCAACATTCAAGCAACCACTCCGTTAGAAAAAAAAGAAACCCCCTTAAGTGCGAGCGATCCGCTTGCTTTAAAAACAACGCAAACGCCCATTAACCACGCCCTTGCAAAGAACGACTCTAAAAACACCGCCAACCTTTCTAGCGTTTTGCAATCTTTAGAAAAAAAAGAATCGCCAAATAAAGAACACGCAACCCCCCCAAATAATGAAAAAAAAACGCCCCCTTTAAAGGAAGCTTTATTAATGAACGCTATTAAAAGGGATAAAACGCTTTCTAAAAAAAAGTCAGAAAAAACCCCTACTAAAACCCAGACTACAGCCCCAAGTGCGATGCCAGAAAGCGCCCCTAAAATCCCTCTTAAAATGCCTCCTTTAATGCCTTTAATAGGGGCTAACCCCCCTAGCAATAACGATCCAACGCCCCTAGAAAAAGAAGAAAAAACTAAAGAAGCAAGCGATAATAAAGAAAAAATTAAAGAATCCAATAACAGCGCTCAAAGCGTGCAAAACACCCCAAACAGCGATAATAAAGGCACCGCCCCTAAAGAGACGATCAAGCATTTCACCCAACAATTAAAGCAAGAAATCCAAGAATACAAACCCCCCATGAGTAAGATCTCTATGGATTTATTCCCTAAAGAATTAGGAAAGGTTGAAGTGACCATTCAAAAAGTGGGTAAAAACCTTAAAGTGAGCGTGATTTCTCATAACAACAACTTGCAAACCTTTTTAGACAACCAACAAGATCTCAAAAACAGCCTGAACGCTTTAGGCTTTGAAGGGGTGGATTTGAGCTTTTCGCAAGATTCTTCTAAAGAGCAACCCAAAGAGCAATTAAGAGAGCCATTCAAAGAGCAGGAATTAACCCCCTTAAAAGAAAACGCCCTAAAAAGCTACCAAGAGAATACGGATAATGAAAACAAAGAAACGAGCATGCAAATCACTCTTTATGCGTGATTTTAAGCAAGTTTGCTCTATAATAAGACATCTTTAATAAGGAAGAGATCATGGCCATTGATTTAGCAGAAGTTACAGGAGCTAAAGCCGCACAAGAAAAGAAAAAAGAGCAACCCACAATCGCTAACGGGTTGGATAAAAACGCTTTCATGAAACTCTTTTTAGAGCAATTGAAAAATCAAGACCCCACCGCTCCTATGGAAACGGATAAAATCATCACCCAAACCGCACAACTCACGCAAGTGGAAATGCAAGAAGAAAACAAAAAAACCATGCAAGAAGTCGCCAGTGCGATGAAATCCAATAAAGAAACTAACGAGTCTTTAAAAGACTTTCAAGGTGCTTTAAAAGACACCATGGAAAACCTTAATAAAGGCATGGACGATAGCCTAAAAGCTAATAACGCTTTAAGGGAAGTGAGCGCGCTTAATTCTGTGAGCATGATAGGCAAAATCGCTGAAACCGATGTGAGCGGGGCGAATTTTGATGGCAACAATAAGCTTTCTTTTTCGCTCTTTTTTGATGAAAAAATTGACGCTTCTAAAGGAGTGCCAGCGATTCAAATCCTGAATGAAAACAATGAATTAGTCAAAACGATTTCTTTAAAAGATTATAACGGGCAAAAGGGGTATATCAATTTTGAATGGGACGGCTTGAACGAAAAAGGCGAAAAAGTCCCTAAAGGCAATTATAAAATCAAGGCTGAATACAATTTAGACTCTCAAAGCAAGCAGTATTTGCAAACGCGCATTGGTAGGGGCGAAGTGGAAAGCGTGATTTTTGATAAAGGCAAGCCCATGCTAAGAATGGGCGAAATGATTTTACCCATAGACAGCGCGATAGAGTTTTATCAACCGGATCAAAAACCCCTTGATCAAAAGCCCCAAAAACTTTCTGAACAAAAACCCCAAACCCCCCCTAAAGAGACAGCATGAACGACACCTTATTAAACGCTTATAGCGGGATTAAGACCCACCAGTTTGGCATTGACAGCCTTTCAAATAATATCGCTAACGTCAATACTTTGGGCTATCGCTCCAATGATCCGGAGTTTAAGACCCTATTTTCTTCGCATTTAGACGCTCTAAACGCCAAATCCGTTGTGGCTAATGACCGAAATTACGGCGTTACAGGCTCAGGCAATGTCCTTTCTAATAAAGACGGGGAATACATGCCAAGCGAGGGGGAATTCCACATGGCGTATCAAGGCAAGGGCTGGTTTGTGATAGGGCCAAATAAAAACGGGGAAATGACCATTAATAAAGACGGCTTTAGCAAAAAACAGGATAATTTTCTCACGCGCGCCGGTAATTTCGCTAGGGACGCTGATGGCTATTTAGTAACCCCTGAAGGCTATTATGTCTATGGCATTGATTTGAAAAAAATCAAAGACGGCACGCTCAATTCCACCGCTAGAGATGAAGACATTGAAAAATTGCATGGCAACACCCTTTCGCCCTTACAAATCCCCCAAGATTTGACTTACCAGCCCGTGCTTAGCACGAAAGTGGGTATTAGCGTGAATTTAAACCCTAAAGACCATTTAAAAGGCGTGCAAGATTTTTTCTTAAACGATAAGGGCGAAATCATTAAGGAGCGTTTTTTAAACCAGGATATTAACGCTTTAGCGAATGACGATAACGAGCCAATAGATGCGATCACTAATCGTAAATTAAACATCAGTATCCAAAAAGAAAATGGCAAAAAAGAGGATTTTGTTTTCACTTATGGGGATGTTGAAAAAGGCGAAAACCAATTCAAAACTTTAGGCGATTTGCAAAAACTCTTTAAAGAAAAAACCGGGCTAGACTTAAACCTCATCAAAAGCGAAAAAGACGCCAAAAGCCCGCCCCTTTTATTAGAGATCGCTAACCCTAGCGAAACGCCTATCGCATTTAGCTTGAGTGGGGGCATTGCGGATAAATTGGGCTTGAATGCGAATGGAATGGAATTGAAAAAGGGCATTAGCAGGGATTCAGTAGCGATTAAAATCCCTTATTACAGCACAGAAGTGGATATTTATGATAAAGCCGGGGATAAATACTTGCTCCAAAGCGAATACTACATGACCAATTCCAATGATCCCACATCAAGCCCCACGAGTAAAAGGAAAAACCAAACTTGGGAAGTGAAAAGCTACATCGTGGATCCCAAAAACAAAACCCCTATCAATGATCCTACTTGGGAAATTGTCGGCTTTGATTCAGCCACGCACAAGATGAAATCCGCCCCCATGACTTTGGATTTTAAAGGTAATAAGCTCACCTATTCTTTAGATAAAAGCGAAAACCATGATTCTAGCGATTTGTCTTACCAAGACTCTAAACTCTTAGAAGCGAGCCAAGACGGAAAGCCTAGGGGCATTTTTAGAGACATGCGCATTGAAGAAAATGGTGTGATTTCTCTAGCCTTTAGTAACGGGGTGGTAGAGCCGGTCGCTCGCATCGGTATTTTAGCTTTCACTAACGATCAAGGTTTAAGAAAAATCGGCGGTAACCTCTATGAAATGCAAGAAGGCACCATTAATGGCGAAAACAGACCCCTAAGCGGTAACCCTATTTTAGGGTGGGACGAAGAGGGCAAACTCAAGTTTGGGAAAATCAGGCATAAATATTTAGAAACAAGCAATGTGAATGCCGGGAACGCCCTAACCAATCTCATTTTAATGCAAAGAGGCTATTCTATGAACGCTAGAGCCTTTGGCGCAGGCGATGACATGATTAAAGAAGCCATTAGCTTGAAAAAATAAGGGGCTAAAATAAGGAGTATGGTAAAATATCCTTTTTAATAAGGATATTTAATGATACCCACACAGCTTAATGAAATTGCAGAATTTTTAAAAACAAACCCTTATAATTTGTCTCAACCCTTACAGGATGGACGCTTAAATTCATCTGTCAATGAAGAAGAAATTTTAAACACCATCAAACATTCTTTTCCTATCCAACTACCAAAAGCTAGAGAATGGTGGGATTTTAGTTTTGAAGAAAACGATATTTTTTATCCTGTTAATATTAAAATCACCACCACAAAAACCGCTGACAATCTTAATTGTAAATTAGGGATTTATTATGCGTTGTGTGGCTTATTGCCGACTTTCAATAACGAAATTGCATGGGGAGAATACTTTCAAAAACTTCATAAAGACTTAGGCAAAAACACCAATAGAGACTATTATTTTTTAATTATCAACAAAAACGATCCTAAAGATATTTTTATCAATTCCTTAAAAGGTATTCAAACCCTCCAACCTAATGGCAATAACTTACCCTTTCAATGCAAGTGGGATAACAACAGAGAAATCATTCAAAGAGACTTTGATGGGAGTAAAAATTTTATTTTAAGCACTCTAGCTAAAAGCGTTGAGTTACGATCCAGTATTTATTTAAAATTCAAAGAATTTTTTGGAGGGTTTTTTGTATAAATTGGATGTTAAAACTTTAGGGCAGGTTTTCACTCCTAAAAATATAGTGGATTTCATGCTCACTCTAAAGCACAATCATGGGAGTGTTTTAGAGCCAAGCGCGGGCGATGGGAGCTTTTTAAAGCGCTTAAAAAAGGCTGTAGGGGTTGAAATCGATCCTAAAATCTGCCCTAAAAATGCCCTTTGCATGGACTTTTTTGACTACCCTTTAGAAAATCAATTTGACACCATTATTGGTAACCCGCCCTATGTCAAGCACAAGGATATTGCACCAAGCACTAAAGAAAAACTCAATTACAGCCTTTTTGATGAAAGGAGTAATCTATATTTGTTTTTCATAGAAAAAGCGATCAAGCATTTAAAACCTAAAGGCGAATTGATTTTCATCACCCCAAGGGATTTTTTAAAATCCACTTCTAGCGTGAAATTAAACGAATTGATTTACAAAGAAGGCACAATAACGCATTTTTTTGAATTAGGCGATCAAAAGGTTTTCCCAAACGCCATGCCTAATTGCGTGATTTTTCGTTTTTGTAAGCGCGATTTCAGTAGAATCACCAACGATTGTTTGCAATTCGTGTGCAAAAAAGGCATTTTATATTTCCTCAATCAATCTTACACGCAAAAATTAAGCGAGGTTTTTCAGGTTAAAGTGGGGGCAGTGAGCGGGTGCGATAAAATTTTTAAAAATGAAAAATACGGGAATTTAGAATTTGTCACCTCAATCACGAAAAGAACCAATGTTTTAGAAAAAATGGTTTTTGTCAATCAGCCTAATGATTATTTACTCCAGCATAAAGACAGCTTGATGCAAAGAAAGATTAAAAAATTCAATGAAAATAATTGGTACAAATGGGGGAGAATGCATCACATATCCCCTAAAAAACGCATTTATGTCAACACCAAAACGCGCCAAAAAAACCCTTTTTTTATCCACCAATGCCCTAATTATGACGGCTCTATTTTAGCCCTATTCCCTTATAACCAAAACTTGGATTTACAAAATCTCTGCGATAAACTCAACGCTATCAACTGGCAAGAATTAGGCTTTGTGTGCGACGGGCGTTTTTTGTTTTCACAGCGCTCTTTAGAAAACACGCTTTTGCCTAAAGACTTTTTAAATGAGGATCAAACTTGTTAGAAACTTTGCAATTAAACCCTGAGCAATTAAAAGCGGCTTCGGCTTTGAAAGGGTATAATTTAGTGATTGCGAGCGCTGGCACAGGAAAGACTTCTACGATTGTGGGGCGCATTTTATACCTGCTTGATAACGGCATCAAGCCTGAAGAAATCTTGCTTTTGACTTTCACCAATAAAGCGAGTAGTGAAATGATTGCAAGGGTGGCTAAATATTCCAAATTAAGCTCCAAAATTGAAGCGGGCACTTTCCATGCGGTGGCGTATCGCTATTTAAAAGAGCATTACCCTAATTTAAGCCTAAAGCAGCCTAAAGAATTGCGAAAACTTTTAGAAAGCATTGTGGACACTAAAAACGCGCTGGCAGATGACGATAAAAAGCCCTACACTCCGCAGCATTTATACGCTCTCTATTCTCTTTATACCAACGCTCTCAAACAAGAAGATTTTAGCGCATGGCTTTCTAGTAAAAACCCTGAACACACGCCATACGCCGCCTTTTATGAAAACATTTTAAAAGAATTTGAAAACACTAAAAAAAAGCATAATTATATGGACTATAACGACTTACTGCTGCTGTTTAAAAAAACGATGCTAGAAAGATCTAGCCCTTATAAAGAAGTGCTTTGCGATGAGTTTCAAGACACTAACCCCTTACAAGAATCCATTTTAGACGCTATCAACCCTCCCAGTTTGTTTTGCGTGGGCGATTACGATCAGAGCATTTACGCTTTTAATGGAGCGGATATTTCTATTATTTCTAATTTCACTCAAAAATACAAAAACGCCCAGGTTTTCACGCTCACCAAAAACTACCGCTCTTCTAAAGAGATTTTAGATCTCGCTAATCAAGTGATACAGCATAACCAACGCATTTACCCTAAAAATTTAGAAGTGGTGAAATCAGGGCGTTTCAATAAACCCACGCTTTTAAATTACAACGACAATATCGCGCAATGCCAAGACATCGCTAAACGCATTGTCATGCGAAAGAATTTTAAAGAAGTGGCAGTGATTTTTAGGAATAACGCGAGCGCGGATCAATTAGAAGCCGCTTTAAGATCCCACAATGTGCCAAGCAAAAGAAAAGGGAGCACAAGCTTTTTTGAATCCAAAGAAGTGGCGTTAGCGTTAGATATTTGCGCGCTAATCTTTAACCCTAAAGACATTATGGCGGCAATTCATGTTTTAAGCTATATCAGCGATATTGGCTCTAACACCGCTAAAGATATTCATGAGGCCTTAATGCTTTTAGGCGATGGCGATCTCAAATCAGCCTTAATTCAGCCTAATAAAGAAGCCAAAATTTACACGAAGAAAAAAGAAATCACCTCTATGGGGCTTTTTGAAGAAATCTTTGCCCTAGAAAACAGCTCAAGGTTTAATAGCGTGATGGATAAAGCGTTTCATTCGCACCCGGTGTTGATGCACCCTAAAATCTCACTCAATGGGGCTAAAATGCTTAGCGATTTTTTCATTCTTTATACCAAAGCCTCTACCCATTCCCCTAGCGCTTTAATCACACACATTCTAAAAAGCGCGTTTTTTCAAACCTTTAAAACACGCCTTTTAAAAGAGCGATCCAAAAATAAGGATGGCTCTTATAACGAGTTTAAAAAACTCCAAGCGCAAAAACGCTTCAATGAAAAAATGGACTTACTGAGTTCTTTGGCAAAAAATTACCAAAATTTAGGGCGTTTTTTAAACGGCACTTTAATAGGCTCTAGTGAAGCCACGCAAGGTGAGGGCGTGAATCTATTGAGCGTGCATGCTTCTAAAGGCTTAGAATTTAAAGATGTTTATATTATAGATTTAATGGAGGGCCGTTTCCCTAACCACAAGCTCATGAATACCGGTGGGGGCATTGAAGAAGAAAGGCGGCTTTTTTATGTCGCTATCACAAGGGCTAAGGAAAATTTATGGCTTTCTTATGCGAAAAACGAATTGAGAGAAAACGCCAAACCTAAAGAGCATAAGCCCTCGGTGTTTTTGTATGAAGCGGGGCTTTTGAAACCCGATTCAAAATAAAATGGATTTTTGTATGTTTAAGCAGAAAATAAATGACTTTCATGGTAGTGTCTTCACACCAAAACGCTAGCATATCATTTGAATATAGTGGGATTTTGTGGGATACAGGAAAACGCTAGCAACCATAGATTTCAACTCTAGCTTGCACTAGAGCCAAAATTTTAGTATAATGGCGTTGCGAGAGCCATTAAAACTATGATTACTAATAATAACTTTATAGTTGGTTATCTCCTTTCGGGGTAACCACCCGCTATTACCCCAAACCCTAAACATGCTCCAAATTTTCGCAACAAACAAAAGAGAAACCCAGAAATTACTATTTGCGTTGGCGTGATTTTACATTAAAACCCTAAGAATGCCAAAAAGCATTTTTAAAACCCACAAAAATTTAAGGCTAATCCCCCATGAAATCCCGTTTTTTTTTTTTGTAAAAAGCGCTCCAATGGTTGTAACTTTATTGCCTTTATAAGGGGTTTTTAAGGGGATTTTTAAGGTTAGTTTAATTTTTATCATGCGAAAATACCACAATTACATCTAACAATTTGTATGGTTAAACATTATTTACAATCTTTGATGTAACTTAAATCCCAAATTTAAACTCAATCAAGGAGCATCCCATTGATAAGGAAAATCATGATAAAGAAAAATAGAACGCTGTTTCTTAGTCTAGCCCTTTGCGCTAGCATGAGTTATGCCGAAGATGATGGAGGGTTTTTCACCGTCGGTTATCAGCTTGGGCAAGTCATGCAAGATGTCCAAAACCCAGGCGGCACTAAAAGAGACGAACTCGCAAGAGAGCTTAACGCTGATGTAACGAACAACATTTTAAACAACAACACCGGAGGCAATGTCGCAGGGGCGTTGAGTAACGCTTTCTCCCAATACCTTTATTCGCTTTTAGGGGCGTATCCCACTAGTCTCAATGGTAACGATGTGTCTGCGAACGCTCTTTTACAGGGTGCGGTAGGCAGTGGGACTTGCGCGGCTGCAGGGACAGCTGGTGGCAGCTCTCTTAACACTCAAAGCGCTTGCACCGCTGCGGGCTATTATTGGCTCCCTAGCTTGACTAATAGGGTTTTAAGCACGATCGGTAGTGAGACTAACTACGGCACGAACACCAATTTCCCCAACATGCAACAACAGCTCACCTACTTGAATGCGGGGAATGTGTTTTTTAACGCGATGAATAAGGCTTTAGAGGCTAAGAATGGAACTAGTGAAACTAGTGGTGCGACTGGTCCAAATAATGAAACTTACTCTACACAAGCTATTCAATACCTTAAAGGCCAACAAACAATTCTCAATAACGCAGCCAACTTGCTCAAGCAAGATGAATTGCTTTTAGAAGCTTTCAACTCTGCCGTAGCCGCCAATATTGGGAATAAGGAATTCAATTCAGCCGTTTTTACAGGTTTGGTGCAAGGCATTATTGATCAATCTCAATTGGTTTATAACGAGCTCACTAAAAACACCATTACCGGGAGTGCGGTTAATAGCGCTGGGATAAATTCCAACCAAGCTAACTCTGTGCAAGGACGTGCTAGTCAGCTCCCTAACGCTCTTCTTAACGCAGAAGAAACTTTGAATAAAATCAACGCGCTCAATAATCAGGTTAGAAGCATGCCTTACTTGCCCCAATTCAGAGCCGGGAACAGCCGTTCAACGAATATTTTAAACGGGTTTTACACCAAGATAGGCTATAAGCAATTTTTCGGGAAGAAAAGGAATATCGGTTTGCGCTATTATGGTTTCTTTTCTTATAACGGAGCGAGCGTGGGCTTTAGATCCACTCAAAACAATGTAGGGTTATACACTTATGGGGTGGGGACTGATGTGTTGTATAATATCTTTAGCCGCTCGTATCAAAACCGCTCTGTGGATATGGGCTTTTTTAGCGGTATCCAATTAGCCGGTGAGACTTTCCAATCCACGCTCAGAGACGACCCCAATGTGAAATTGCATGGGAAAATCAATAACACGCACTTCCAGTTCCTTTTTGACTTCGGTATGCGGATGAACTTCGGTAAGTTGGACGGGAAATCCAACCGCCACAACCAGCACACGGTGGAATTTGGCGTAGTGGTGCCTACAATTTATAACACTTATTACAAATCTGCAGGGACTACCGTGAAGTATTTCCGTCCTTATAGCGTTTATTGGTCTTACGGGTATTCATTCTAAGAAAGGGGGGATCAGACAAATATGAAACAAAATTTAAAGCCATTCAAAATGATTAAGGAAAATTTAATGACACAATCTCAAAAAGTAAGATTCTTAGCCCCTTTAAGCCTAGCGTTAAGCTTGAGCTTCAATCAAGTAGGCGCTGAAGAAGACGGAGGCTTTATGACCTTTGGGTATGAATTAGGTCAGGTAGTCCAACAAGTGAAAAACCCGGGTAAAATCAAAGCCGAAGAATTAGCGGGCTTGTTAAACTCTACCACGACAAACAACACCAATGCCAATACTGCAGGCACAGGAGGTAATGTCGCTGGGACTTTAGGCAATCTCTTTATGAACCAATTAGGCAATTTGGTTGATTTGTATCCTACTTTGAACACTAGTTCCATCCACCAATGCGGTAGTAGTAATAGTGGTGGTGCTGCTGTTACTGCTGCTACCGCTAGTTCTAGTACTTGTTTCCAAGGTAACCTGAATCTTTATAACCAAATGGTTAGCTCTATCAAAACTTTGAGTCAAGACATCAGCAAGAATATCTTTCAAGGCAATAACAACACCACGAGCGCGAATCTCTCCAATCAGCTCAGTGAGCTTAACACCGCTAGCGTTTATTTGACTTACATGAACTCATTCTTAAACGCTAATAACCAAGCGGGTGGGATTTTTCAAAACAACACTAATAAAAATTATGGAAGTAATGTTAGTGCCGAGCAAATCGCTTATATCCTAAAGCAAGCTTCAATCACTATGGGGCCAAGCGGTGATAGCGGAGCTGCCCAAGCGTTTTTGGATGCCGCTTTAGCGCAACATGTTTTCAACTCTGCTAACGCCGGGAATGATTTGAGCGCTAAGGAATTCACTAGCTTGGTGCAAAATATCGTCAATACTTCTCAAAACGCTTTAACGCTAGCCAACAACGCTAACATTAGCAATTCAACAGGCTATCAGGTAAGCTATGGCGGGAATATTGATCAAGCGCGCTCTACCCAACTATTAAACAACGCCACAAACACTTTGGCTAAAGTCACCGCTTTGAATAACGAGCTTAAAGCTAACCCATGGCTTGGGAATTTCGCTGCCGGTAACAGCTCTCAAGTGAATGCGTTTAACGGGTTTATCACTAAAATCGGTTATAAGCAATTCTTTGGAGAAAACAAGAATGTGGGCTTACGCTACTACGGCTTCTTCAGCTATAATGGCGCGGGCGTGGGTAATGGCCCTACTTACAATCAAGTCAATTTGCTCACTTATGGGGTGGGGACTGATGTGCTTTACAATGTGTTTAGCCGCTCTTTTGGCAGCCGAAGTCTTAATGCAGGCTTCTTTGGGGGGATCCAACTTGCAGGGGATACTTACATCAGCACGCTAAGAAATAGCCCTCAGCTTGCGAAAAGACCTACAGCGACTAAATTCCAATTCTTGTTCGATGTGGGGTTACGCATGAACTTTGGTATCTTGAAAAAAGACTTGAAAAGCCATAACCAGCATTCTATAGAAATCGGTGTACAAATCCCTACGATTTATAACACTTATTATAAAGCTGGTGGCGCTGAAGTGAAATACTTCCGTCCTTATAGCGTGTATTGGGTCTATGGCTACGCTTTCTAAAAAAGCTCAAGGCCTTTTATAGGCTTTGAATGAAACCACCCCCGCTTTAAAACAAACCCAAAATCCTTATCAAATAATGGAATTAACCCCCCTATAAGAACGCTTGATTAAAAGCTATTATTTTGCTTTAGCGCTTCAAAGCTCTTTTATATTTAAATGGTGGAGTGATCAAACGCTAAAGATGTTTAGGATTTTTAATGGTTTAAAAACTTTGTTTTGTAATTCTGAATTTTATGGTAAAACTCGTTTTTTAATAGGGGGGTATTTTGAAATCATTCTCCCCCAAAACTAAATCCCCTAACAAAAGAAGAGCGCTTTTAAGAAACTAGCCGCGCAAAGTCTTTTATACTAGATTTTAAAAAATGCCTTGGAGTGTTTTTAACTTGCTGTGATTGGATTAAAAATCAAAACTTCAGCGTGAGGTTGGTCATCATGTAACTTCTGTCTTGGTAATTAGCGTTAAAATCGCCATCCGGGTTATTGAATTTGGGCGCTCCAAAATACCCTGCTTGATACCCTTTATTGATCCTAGCCCCATAATAAGTGATCCTAAAGTTAAGAAGAACCGATTCAGTGAACGCATAGCTCGCATTGAATTGCAAGGAGTATTCATTGGCCCTCCCCACTTGCCCTAACGCATTTTTATTCGCATGAGAGACGCGCCCAAAAACATGCCATGCAAAACGCTTATGGATCCCTCCAACAGAAGTGTAAAAAGTGAAAGTGTTAGCGTTAGTGATCGCATCAGCCAGCCCATCATAAGCCGTATTATCCCAAAAATCATAGCCAATCATTCCGGCATGCCTAGTCGTTATGGAGATTTCATTACCGATATAGGAAGTGTTATTACCCCTTGGCATCGTGTGAGAGCCTAAAAAAGCGTCTGAATTGCCAAAGGTGTTGTAAAAGCCAATGGACCAGTTGAAATTATCCCACCAAAAAACCTGGCGGATATTTAAAGTAACGCCATTCCTCCCTAACAACGAGCCATGAGGCGTGCTGTCTTCTAAACTATAAGTGTTTGTCTCTGGGTTATACCACCCTCTATAGTATAGTGGAAAGGTTGTCATGATCATGCTTTGAGAGCGAAAGCCTACATTTTCAAAATTCCTATTCGTGTCATAGACTAGCTTAAAACCAGGAGCGTTATAAGTCTTAGGTGCAAAATAATAAAAAAATTGAGCGTCTAAACCTCTATAAGAATAAGTCGTGGTGATCCCATGCCAACCATAATTGATGAAATCGTTGCTGTTACTGGGATTGCCTCCCTTTTTCAAATAAGGCACTGTCGCAAAAAACTCATAAATCCAAGAGTTAAACGCTAAACCTCTCCCAAAAGAACTCCACCACCAAAACCTTAACCTTTGCGTTTCAGTCTTATAGGGCTGATAATACACTTCCCACCCCTGATTCGATCCGCTCATAAAATCAATATTCGCTTCATAACGCCCCGCCTTAAACCCAAAAACATCCTTGTAATCGTATCGTAAAAAAGCGGTATCCACCACATAAGGCCTTGCATGATAGCTCGCTGATTGAGAAGTCCCCGCATAAGCAGGGCCAAGATACTTATTGAAAAAGTATCCATGATAGCCCCCAATGAAATTCTCTACAATTGAGCCAAAAATCTTCCCGTTAGCTTGGTTAATATCATACTTAGTCTTATCATAAGGAATGGCTGCAATCGCCCCACCCAAAGAGAAAGAGAGCCTATGGTTTTCGGTGCCTTTAGGGAGTAAATTGACTTTGACTTGCGCTAAAGTTACAATATCTATAAAACTTTCAGTAGGATAAATCCCCTTTTTGGTATTGATTTGAGAATTGTTAAAACCAATCTTAGAAAAGTTTTCCACACGACCACTAAACCGATAATCAAAAGCTTCTACAGGATATAATAAAAACGATAAAAGCGATAAAGAAGAAGTTAAAAAATACTTTTCTTGCCTCACTAAATTCTCCCTAATTTTAATTGTATGATCTTTTTTGTTGAGATTATAATTATAATCAAAAATAACATAAAATTAAAATATTAATTAAAATCCACAACCCTATTTTACAAAAAATAACACTTTATTGTAAATTGGTTTAAAATCAAAGGATTAAAATCATATATTCGTTATTTCTAAAGAATGTTTTATTTTTGATTAGACTAACTACCCATGAAATCCTCATTTTTTAGCCCCGTTATTAAAACTTATAAGAAATTTCAAATCTAGCGTTAAAGCCAGGCTCTGCCATGCCCCTTGCGTATTTGTCTTGATTGGGTTCATCAGGGCTCATCACCGGGCTTGCTTGATTGATGTATTGTTGGTTAAAAACATTGTTAAACACAGCGTTTAAGCTCAACCCTTCAAGTTTTTTATAAGCGGGCTTGTAAGTGATAAAAAAACTGCTCACCCCATAACCCGGCTTATGCACATGAAAAATCCCAGGCGTTTTAGGGCAATTGCTAGGCCGTCTGTCAATATCCGTAGGGCCGTTACGATAAGGGCTATAAGAGCAATAACTCAAATCCGTAACGAAGCGTGAAAGCCAAGTGATGCTAAGGCCGGTGCGCGGGATTTTATAGCTTGCCGTTAAAATAAACACATTGCCTGTCGTGGCAGCCAATTCATACACATCAGCGATCAAGCGCCCTTTTAAAGAAGGCCATGATCGCGCCACGCTCAAGCCTAAAGAAAAGCCCTTGTATTTAGCCGTCCCTGAAATTTCATAACCAGGCACATAAATAATATCTTGCGCGGGCAAGTTGGTTACAAAAAGCGTTGAAGAAAATTGATTGATGTAATTAGAAATCAATTGGACAAAACCTGCGGCTCTAAAATCAAAATACTTACTGCTGTATTCGGTGTTAAATTCCACATTTTGCCCGATTTCTGGCTTTAAATTGCGGTTATAGCGCAAATTATCTTGACGCATCCACACCAAACCTCCAGGCATAGGGCCTCTGGTTACATACGCGTAAGAAAGCCTGAAATTCAAATTTTCTAAAGGCGAGACATTTAAAGCCGCGCTAGGGCTAAACCCTTGGGTTATGTGCAATTGCCAGTCTTTATCCACTAAAGTATAGACATCATAACGAGTCCCTGCCCCTAAAGTTACCATAGGGTGTAAGGTGTAATTCGCTTGCGCATACACCCCAACCACATTCGCGGTAGCGCCATTCCTTTGGCAACGCCCGTTCATGTTGGGATCATTAGGACCCATAACCCTTAAGCATGCGTCAGGGGCATCGCCGGGTTTGACCAATTCGCTATTAGGGATCGCTTTATCAAAAGTGGTTAAATTTTGGTAATTCAACCCGTATTCAAAAAGATTGTCATTCTTATGGTCTATGGTGTGGATCACATTCGCATTAAACCCGGAATTGATAATGAATAAATTTTTATTAGCGACAACAGAACCTCCTCCAAGGCTTTTAAAAGTGATGGAGCAAGTTTGTTTAACAGCGTCATAAATGCCTCCTTGCGCCACGCATTCATTTTCTTCGTCAAGTTTTGGGTTTGGGGTGAAAGGAATGATAGTTGCTATATCGTTAGGCTTAAAAAGGGGGTCAATTTGGACATTCCTGATGCTTGTATAACCATTGATTTTTAATTTAGGATCACCAAAACGACTCCCCCCTTCTCTTTCATAGTTCAAACTCACATTATGCACTAAATTGACGCTATAAGTTTTAAACAAACTAGCGTCATTTTCAAACAAGCAATCATCAGGGTTTTTCTCGTTAGGAAAAGCGTTAAAATCACCGCAAGAATAGGGTAAAAAAGTGCCTGTAAAATTCGCTCTTAAAGGGCGATTAGCGTTATCTCTAGTCATGTTATAGCTGAGCGTTAAGGTATCCCTTTCGCTCAAATAACCATTGATCTTAGCCATCACATTGTTTTGCTCGCTAGGACTTCCTGTAACTTTATTACCCGCTTTAGGATCAAAAAGATTTTTCATCGCATTATCCCCATCACGATAATAGAAAATATTTTGATGCGTGTAATATAAAAGAATATCAAAATGATTGTTACGATAAGCGCCTATCACGGTTTCTCGATCCCCAAAGTTGGTTAAAAAAGTTGCAGCCCCACTTATGGCGTAGTCTTTACCTTTAGGGATAAAATCGCTCGCGCTTCTAGTTTCCATTTTAATCGCGCCAATTAAGGCCATAGGCCCCGCGCTCGCTTGAGCCGCTCCCTTAGTAACCACCACGCTTTTGAGCATTCCAGGGTCAATAATTGTATTGCCCTGATGCCCATAGCTTGCGCCCATTTGCGCTGCGCCATCCACTGTAACCCTAGCCAACCTGTCTTCAATACCGCGCACATAAATTTTTTGCGCTATAACCGCACCACCGCCCACATTGATATTAGGGTTTCTTCTAAACATGTCGCTGATTTGGTTGGCTTGCCTTCTTTCTAATTCCTTACTTGAAATGGTTGTCTGGTTGTTGTAATTAAAGATTTTAGCCGCTTGAGTGGTAACTTTGCCTAGAGTGTGTTGGGCGTTCTTTTTTTGATCTTTTTTTCTTTCTTCTTTTTCTTCTTCTTTAGCCTCCAATTCAGACATTCCTAATAAGGACAAAACAATAGAAAAACTGCAATACTTCCTAAAACGCTTGTCATTCATTCTTAAAATCCTACTTATAATAATTTTTCTTAAAAAAATAAAGGTATTATTGTAGTCAAAAAAATATTACAACCGCCTTAAAAGAGCTAGCCATTTTTGATAAACAAATGATAAACTTTTGGAAAAATCCCACAAAAATCCGTTTCAAAACGCACAGAATGCGAAAGGTCTTTCCTACCTCACTCTCACTTTTTTATCTTTATAGAGCCTGAATATTTTAGAGCTAGAGCTTTCAAACAAACCCCTTTCATCGCTCACAATCACATCAGCGAGATTGGAAGCGATTTCTTTATCATAAGCGCATTGGGTGAGGTTGGCTGAGGTGCTATAGAGCGTTTTAAAACGCTTTAAAAAATCCCCATGCCTGCCCCTAACCACACGAATAGCCTTAGAGTTAGGATAAACAAAAGTGGTTTTAGCGCTTCTTCTGATGAGGTTTTTAAAAGCGTTGGGCACGCGCACCAAACTTTTTAAGGTGGTAAAATCAGTGCTTTCTATTAAAACGCTTTGATTTTTAGGGCGGCCTTTTAAGGCGTTGAGTTTTTCGCTGTCTTTAGAAAGTAGTCCTATAGTGGTATCGCTTTGGGCTAGATACACTAACGCCATCATCAAACTACTTTAAATAATCTTGTAAGGCTAACAACTCGTCTTCTTTAGAGCTTTCTTCTAACGCTAAAATCAAGACTTCTATCGCGCTTAAAGTCGTGAAATAACTCACATGGTTTTTAAGCACAGAAGTGCGAATGAGTTTGGCGTCATCTTGAGATTTGTGATCGCTTGTGTTGATAGCCATGCTGATTTCCCCATTCATCATTAAATCCATAATATTGGGGCGGCCTTCGGAGATTTTAAGCACTTTCAAAGACTCCACACCGGATTTTTCTAAAGCTTTATGCGTGCCTTCTGTAGTGCACAATTCAAAGCCTAACTGAACCAATCGCTTCATTAAAACGCATGCTTCTTCTTTATCCTTATCTTTAATAGAGACAAAAATAAGCCCCTTGTTTTTAATGGGGTTAAAGCAAGCCGTTTGAGCCTTGAAAAAAGCAAGCCCTAAAGATCGAGCAATCCCCATCACTTCGCCGGTGCTTTTCATCTCAGGCCCTAAAATCAAATCCGATCCATAAAGTTTATTAAAAGGGAAAACCGCTTCTTTTAAAGCCACAAAATGGGGCATTTTAGGCTTATAAACGCCTTTAGAATATCCCACGATATTTTTTTTATCATAAAACTTCAAGGCTTCTTTCAAGTCTTCTAACACCATAACCCTAGTCGCTACTTTCGCTAAAGGAACGCCTAAAGCCTTGCTTAAAAAAGGCACAGTTCTGCTGGCTCTGGGATTGACTTCAATCAAATACAGCGAATTTTGATGCACAGCAAATTGGATATTCAATAGCCCTACTACGCCTAAATGCAGAGCGATTTTCGCGCTCACTCGCTCAATTTCATCTAAAATTTCAGCCCCTAGAGTGGAAGGGATAAAGCATGCGGAATCGCCTGAATGGATTCCGGCTTCTTCAATATGCTGTAAAATGCCGGCAATATAGACCTCTTTTTTATCGCAAATGGCATCCACATCTAATTCCACCGCTTTTTCTAAAAACTTATCAATGAGAAGCGGGTTTTTAGGGCTAATCTCTAAAGCATGCGTAACGCTTTCTAAATAATGGTGCAATTCTTCAATATTTTCTAAAATTTGCATGTGTTGACCGCCTAGCACATAACTAGGGCGCACAATAATAGGGAAACCAATCACATTAGCGATGCGATAAGCTTCATCAACACTCTTAGCCATGCCGTTTTCAGGCTGCTTGATGTCAAGCTCTTTTAAAAAGAAGGAAAATTTTTCTCTATCTTCGGCAATATCAATCACCTTAAAAGGCGTGCCAATAATGGGGGCTTGCATTTTAGCTAGATCTTTAGCGAGTTTTAAAGGGGTTTGTCCCCCAAAATGCACGATAATGCCATCCACTCGCTCCCTTTGAATGATGCTCTTCACGCACTCAAAATGAATGGGCTCAAAATAGAGCGTGTCGCTTGTATCATAATCCGTGCTCACAGTTTCTGGATTGCAATTGAGCATGACGCTTTTAATGTTTAAATCTTTCAAAGCAAAGCTCGCATGCACGCAACAATAATCAAATTCAATGCCTTGACCGATGCGATTAGGTCCAGAGCCTATGATTAAGATTTTCTTTTCTTGTTTTTCTTGTTTGTTTTCAATAGGGGGTAAAGGATTGGGGGCATAGGTGGAATACAAATAAGGCGTGAGCGATAAAAACTCCGCCGCACAAGTGTCCACTTCTTCAAAATTGGGCGTGATTTGTAAATTCATTCTGGCTAATTCCACTTCAAAAGGACTCACCTCTAAATTTTCATTTTCTTTGATTTTAGTGGCAATCCTGGCATCGCTAAAGCCTAAATTTTTAAGCCCTCTTAATTTTTTGGCGTCCGTTAAAACACTGGAATTGATGCTTTCTTCTGCTTTGATGAGCTTTTGAATTTGAGATAAAAACCACCTGTCAATCTGGCACAATTCAAAAACTTCATCCACACAAACGCCGAGCCTGAACGCATCAGCGATATAAAGCAAACGCTTGAAATTCGGCCGGCGGATTTCCTTTTTTATCGTTTCTAAATCTTTGCTTAACGATTCAAACCCTAGCCAATTGTTTTCCAAAGAGCATAACGCTTTTTGTAAGGCTTCTAAGAAATTCCCCCCTATCGCCATCACTTCGCCAATGCTTTTCATAGAAGTCCCTAAAGTGCTAGAAACACCGGCAAATTTTTCAAACGCAAAGCGAGGGATTTTCACCACAATATAATCCAAACTGGGCTCAAAACTCGCTGGGGTGTTGGTCATATCGTTTTGGATTTCATCTAAGCTAAAACCCACCGCAAGCATGGTAGCGACTTTTGCAATGGGAAACCCGGTCGCTTTTGAAGCTAATGCGGAGCTGCGGCTCACTCGCGGGTTCATTTCAATCACGACCATTCTTAAAGTCTCTGGGTGGATAGCGAACTGCACATTACTCCCGCCCGTATCCACGCCAATTTCTCTTAAAATCGCAAAGCTCGCATCACGCATGCGTTGGTATTCTTTATCGGTTAGGGTGAGGCTTGGAGCGATGGTGATGCTATCGCCGGTATGAACGCCCATGGGGTCAATATTTTCAATACAGCACACAATGATGCAATTATCCTTGCTGTCTCGTATGACTTCCATTTCATATTCTTTCCATCCCAATAAGGACTCTTCAATCAAAATTTCATTAATGGGCGAAGCGTCCAGGGCGTTTTTAGCCAATTCTTGAAACTCTTCAATGTTATAAGCGACCCCACTCCCCCCACCAGCCAGAGTGAAACTCGCTCTAATAATGGCTGGAAAGCCAATTTCATTGATGGCTTCTAGGGCTTCTAACTCGTTATAAGCGTAACGCCCTTTAGGCAAATCCATCCCGATTTTTAACATCGCTTCTTTGAAAGCCTGCCTGTCTTCGCCTTTTTTAATCGCTTCAATCTTAGCCCCTAAAAGCTCCACGCCTTCTAACATGCCCTTTTGGTGCATTTGCATGACCGCATTCAAAGCGGTTTGTCCGCCCATTGTGGGTAAAATAGCGTCAATCTTTTCTTTTTTAATGATAGCGGCGATATTTTCTGGGGTGATGGGTTGGATATAAGTTTGATGAGAAAATTCAGGGTCAGTCATCACGGTGGCCGGGTTGGAATTGATTAAGATCACTCTATAACCTAAAGATTTTAAGGTTTTACAACTTTGAGTCCCTGAGTAGTCAAACTCACAAGCTTGCCCGATCACAATAGGGCCTGAACCTATCAGTAGAATGTTAGAAATATCGGTGCGTTTAGGCATAACCAATCCTTAAAGAAAGAATATAAACGAAGCGTCATCAATATTTTAGAATACTTTTTATTAGGTTTTTGCGTGGCGTCCCCTCCCTATTTTTTCAAACTATTTGTCTCTGTCTGAAAAAATACCAATGATTTGCAAGATAGAAATAAAGACATTCAAAAAGTCTAAATACAAGCTCACCGCCGCATCAATGGGGCTATCATACATGCCTTTAACGATGTTTTGGGTGTCATAAGCGATGTAAAGACTGAATAAAATCGCACTCGCCCCCGCAATGACAACCTGGAACATGGGGCTACCCAAAAACAAGTTGATGAGCGAACACACCAACACCACAATCAAAGCGATAAAGAGCATTTTACCCATATTCGCTAAGTCGTTTTTAGTCTTAAGGGCATACACGCTCATCAAACCAAAAACAATAGTCGTCATGCCTAAAGCTTGCCAAACCGCTCCCAAACCAGCTTTTGCAATCACCATACCCAACAAAGGTACTAGAGTAACCCCTGATAATGAAGTGAAAGCAAACAGCATGAATAAATTCAATCCGGGTTTAGATTTAGAAAACATCAAACCAAAAAACGCCACAATTTCAGCGATAAAAAACACCCATTTATACTGCACTACGGCTTGAAAATTCATTAAACCCAATAACGCCCCAATAGTCGCTAGTAACAAACTGCCTGCAAAGAACTTGTAAGTCGTTTTAACAAAACTTACCAGCTCGCTTTCATGCGATAAAGAATTTTCCGCATACGCATTATGAGAATTAGCTCTGTCATATAATGCCATGTTTTACTCCTTGAATTTCAACTCAAAATAATTTTAATTAACCCTAATAGCTAGGTTTAATATAATAGCGCAAAATGTAGTAAAATACCAAACAAAACCCCCTAAAATTGAAATTGAAGTCTGAAAATTAGGATAATAGTTATAATGAAAATTTTTATCAATGGATTTGGCCGCATTGGGAGATGCGTTTTAAGAGCGATTTTAGAGCGTAGCGATACAAACCCTAACTTAGAAGTGGTAGGCATCAATGACCCTGCTAATTGGGAAATTCTCGCTTATCTTTTAGAGCATGACAGCGCGCATGGGTTGCTCAATAAGGAGGCTCGTTACTCTAATGGTAAGCTTATTATCGGCTCGTTAGAAATCCCTGTTTTTAATAGTATCAAAGACTTGAAAGGCGTGGATGTTATCATAGAGTGTTCAGGGAAGTTTTTAGAGCCTAAAACGCTAGAAAATTATCTTTTGCTTGGGGCTAAAAAGGCACTGTTATCCGCTCCCTTTATGGGCGAATACGATGAAAAACAATACCCTACTTTAGTGTATGGGGTCAATCATTTTCTCTATCAAAACCAAGCCATTGTTTCTAACGCCTCTTGCACGACTAACGCTATCGCACCCATTTGCGCTATTTTAGATAAAGCTTTTGGCATTAAAGAGGGCATGCTAACGACCATTCATAGCTATACAAGCGATCAAAAGCTCATTGATTTGGCCCACCCTTTAGACAAACGGCGCTCAAGAGCGGCTGCAAGCAACATTATCCCCACCACCACTAAAGCCGCTCTGGCCTTGCATAAAGTTTTACCCAATCTCAAAAACAAAATGCATGGGCATAGCGTGAGGGTGCCTAGCCTTGATGTGTCCATGATAGATTTGAGTTTGTTTTTAGAAAAAAAGACCCTCAAAGAGCCCATCAATGATTTATTGATTGAAGCTTCTAAAGGGGTTTTAAAAGGCGTGTTAGAGATAGATTTAAAAGAAAGGGTGAGTTCTGATTTCATTTCTAACCCTAGTAGCGTCATAATCGCACCTGATTTGACTTTCACGCTAGAGAATATGGTCAAAATCATGGGGTGGTATGATAATGAATGGGGGTATTCTAATCGTTTGGTGGATATGGCGCAATTCATGTATCATTATTAAGTCATTTTGCGAATCTTTTTGAGTTTGTTTAACATCAAGTCGTATAATGTGGGATTTACAAAAACGATTGGAGTTTTAAATGGCGTTTAAAAAGGCTAGATTGATTTCTAATCTTATTTCAAAGGGATCTTTCAAATTAAATAAGATCTCAAAGAAATTTTTCAAATTGAATCAAATCTTGAAGCGTGAAAAGCCCTTAAAACGCCATGAAAAAACGAAATCCATTAAAAAGCCCTTTAATAAAAACAAATCTTTTTTAAAAGCTTCGGTTTTATTGATAGGAGCGTTGGGGGGATTATCCCATCTAAGGGCTAGCGAATGTAAAACCTGGTCATGGTCGTCTTGGGATTATCATGACAATATTGAAAGCGGTCCTAATTCACCTACGCACAACTCTTATTGCCTTTTTAGTAGCGCTCAAGGCTCTGGAACTTATTATTTAAACACTCTTACCACTTATAAAGCTTATAATGTTAGTTTCACACAAAAATTCAATGATGGCACGCTTGATATTGGAGGGAATATCCGCTTTGGAGGCACAGGTATTAATGGGGGTGATGTAGGGTATATCACAGGCACTTATGACGCTCAAACGATTAATTTTAATTCTAGCCGTATCGCAACCGGAAACTCATATTCTGATGGCGGTGGGGCCACGCTCAATTTTAATGCAACGAACAACATCACTATCAATCAAGCGAGTTTTGATAACAACGATGCAGGGGCACAGCATTCTTACATGAATTTTAAAGGCTCTAATATCAATGTTAGTGGCTCTAGCTTTAAAGACAACACTAATGGGGGCTTTAGTTTCAGCGGTAGCAATAATAATAGCGCTATCTCCTTTAATCAAACCAGTTTCAATCAAGGGACTTATAACTTTAATAGCACTCAATCTGCTTTTGAAAACAGCAGCTTCAATCAAGGGATTTATAATTTTAGTAACAGCACAACTTTAAGCCTTAATAACGACACCTTCAATCAAGGGACTTATCACTTTAATACAAGCAAGGTTAGTTTTTCAGGCATTAACACTTTAAATTCAAGTTCACCTTTTGCTAGCCTTAAAGGCAGTGTGTCTTTTAATTCTGGCACGATTTTTAACCTCAATCAAACCCTTAATAACAATCAAACCTATGACATTCTCACTACAAACGGGACCATCCAATACAGGGTTTATCAAAGCTATTTATGGGATTTAATCAACTATAAGGGCGATAAAGCCATCAGCCATGTTGAAGTGGGTAATAACACTTATGATGTAACCTTTGACATTAACGGGCAAGATGAAACCTTACAAGAAACCTTTAACCAACAATCCATTACCACCCAATTTTTAGGAGACGATTTACAAGCTAAAGCCCAACAAACCTATCAAGGGGATATAACCAATTCCCAATACCAAAACGCTTTGAATAGTGCTGCTAACGATAACCAAATCGCAAAGAACGATACAGACTACATTAAAAATAAAAACACCACTATCGCTAAAGACACTCAAAATTTAGAAAACACCAACCAAACCATCCAACAGGATGAACAAAAATTAGAACAAGATTTAACCAAGCTCAAACAATTAGCCGATTCTACAACAGGCTTTAACGAACCAGCTTTCAAGAATGTGCAAACTAAAGAACAACAAGCCTTACAAACCTTACAGAACAATGAAAACATTTTTAACGCTGAACAAGAGGAATTAAAGCAAGCGATAGCTAAGGATACAAGCCCCACACCCGCTCCAAAGCACACAGCAAAGAACACTCCCCCTAATCAAGTTCCGCCCACACCCCCTATTCAAAATTCACCTACAGAAAGCGTGTGGAGTGGGGTTTATTGGCTTCAAAACAAAACTTACTCAAACAAAGGGGTTTATTATATTGATCCTAATCTTTCAGGACAGAGCGGTCAAAGCGGCAACACGCTCAGCACCTATACAGCTAATTTACTCGGAAGAAGTTTTGGCGTTAATATCCAAAATGGCACTTTGATCATAGGGAATGACATAGAGAGCGTGAATGATAACGGGTTGATTTGGATAGGGCATGGAGGTCTTGGCTACATCACGGGAACTTTTAATGCGGCTAACATTTACTTGACTAATAATTTTAAAACCGGTGAAGGCGTTTCAAACTCAGATGGTGGGGGAGCGAATATTACCTTTAAAGCAAGCGATAATATCACTATGGATGGCTTGAATTATAATGACGCTGAAACCGTTACTAAAATGATTCAAACAGGGGCTAGTCAGCATTCCTATGCCACTTTTGACGCTAACAATAATATCAGCGTAACTGATTCCAGTTTTAGCGATATGACTTGGGGGAAATTCAGTTTTAGCGCTAAGAATATTTCGTTTTCTAACGCTTCGTTTAGCGGCTTTACAAACCCTGGAGGATCAAGCGTTATCAACGCTAATGCCGCTAATTCTTTAAGCTTTATCAATTCTCGTTTGAATGGTGGAGCGGTTTATAACTTGCAGACTAATAGCCTTATTTTCAACAACACGCAAGCGGTTTTCAATGTCTTGTATTCTAGGGGGACAAGCAATTTTAACGCTACTACACAGCTTTTAGGCAACACTGGTTTTACGCTTAGTTCTCAAAGTTTGCTGAACTTTAATGGCGATACAACCTTGCAAGACAACGCCAATATCACGCTTGGCAATAAAAGTCAAGCCGCTTTTAAAAATTCTTTAACGCTTGATAATAATTCTAATTTGAGTTTAGACAATCAAAGCGTTTTGAATGCGAATGGTGCAAGCGCTTTTAACAATCAAGCGAGTCTCAATATTTATAACGGGAGTCAAGCAACCTTTAATAGCCTCTTTTTTAATGGCGGAATACTCAGTCTTAACGCTAGCAGCAAGCTCAACGCTTCTAACGCTAGTTTTTCAAACAACACCACCATCAATTTAGACGATAGCGTTTTATCAGCCAATAACACAAGCTCTTTAAACGCTAATATCAATTTTCAAGGCGCAAGCCAGGCTGATTTTGGAGGCAACACGACTATTGATACAGCAAGTTTTAATTTTGACAGCACAAGCTCATTGAATTTTAATAACCTTACGGCTAATGGGGCGTTAAATTTTAATGGTTATGCACCCTCTTTAGCTAAGGCTTTAATGAGCGTTAGCGGGCAGTTTGTTTTAGGGAATAATGGGGAAATCAATTTATCTGATATCAATATTTTTGACAACATTACAAAATCTGTAACCTACAATATCCTAAACGCTCAAAAAGGGATTACTGGCATTAGTGGGGCTAATGGCTATGAAAAAATCCTTTTTTATGGCATGAAAATCCAAAACGCTACCTATAGCGATAATAATAACATTCAAACTTGGTCGTTTATAAACCCTCTCAATTCTTCTCAAATCATTCAAGAGAGCATTAAAAATGGGGATTTAACCATAGAAGTTTTAAATAACCCCAACTCGGCTTCTAACACTATTTTTAATATCGCTCCTGAGCTTTATAATTACCAAGCTTCTAATCAAAATCCTACCGGTTATAGCTATGATTATAGCGATAACCAAGCAGGCACTTATTACTTGACAAGCAACATTAAAGGTCTTTTCGCCCCTAAAGGCTCTCAAACCCCTCAAACCCCAGGCACTTATAGCCCGTTTAACCAGCCTTTGAATAGTTTAAATATCTACAATAAGGGTTTTTCTAGTGGAAATTTAAAAATGCTTTTAGGGATCCTTTCTCAAAATTCCGCTACCTTAAAAGAAATGATTGAATCCAATCAATTAGACAATATCACTAGCATCAATGAAGTGTTGCAATTCTTAGATAGAATTAAGATCACCCAAGCGCAAAAGCAAGCGCTCCTAGAAACTATCAACCATTTGACTGACAACATCAATCAAACCTTTAATAACGGGAATCTCGTTATAGGCACTACTCAAGACAATGTTACAAATTCTACTAGCTCTATATGGTTTGGGGGCAATGGCTATAGCAGTCCTTGCGCGCTAGATAGCACCACTTGTTCTTCTTTCAGAAACACTTATTTGGGGCAATTATTAGGCTCAACTTCCCCCTATTTAGGCTACATTAACGCTGATTTTAAAGCTAAAAGCATTTATATCACTGGAACAGTGGGGAGTGGTAACGCCTTTGAAAGCGGAGGGAGCGCGGATGTAACCTTTCAAAGCACTAGTAACTTAGTGTTGAATAAAGCTAACATAGAAGCTCAAGCTACAGACAATATCTTTAATCTTTTGGGTCAAGAAGGGATTGATAAGATCTTTAATCAGGGGAATTTGGCGAATGTTCTCAGTCAAATGGCTATGGAAAAAATCAAGCAAGCCGGCGGTTTAGGAAACTTTATAGAAAACGCTCTAATCCCTTTGAGTAAGGAATTACCCGCTAGCTTGCAAAATGAAACCTTAGGCCAACTTATAGGTCAAAATAATTTAGATAATTTATTGAATAATAGTGGAGTCATGAATGAAATCCAAAATATTATCAGTAAAAAACTAAGCATTTTTGGTAATTTTGTTACCCCATCAATCATAGAAAACTACCTTGCTAAGCAGTCTTTAAAAAGCATGCTAGACGATAAAGGGCTTTTGAATTTTATCGGTGGGTATATAGACGCTTCTGAATTAAGCTCTATTTTAAGCGTGGTTTTAAAAGATATTACTAACCCCCCTACAAGCCTGCAAAAAGACATTGGTGTGGTGGCGAACGACTTGTTGGACGAGTTTTTAGGACAAGATATTGTTAAAAAGCTAGAAAGTCAAGGCTTAGTGAGTGATATCATTAATAATATTATTTCTCAAGGCGGGTTAAGCGGCGTTTATAATCAAGGTTTAGGGAGCGTGTTGCCACCCTCTTTACAAAATGCGCTCAAAGAAAACGATTTAGGCGCTCTTTTATCGCCTAGAGGCTTGCATGATTTTTGGCAAAAAGGGTATTTTAACTTTTTAAGCAATGGCTATGTTTTTGTCAATAATAGTTCTTTTAGCAACGCTACAGGGGGCAGTTTGAATTTTGTCGCCAACAAGTCTATTATTTTTAATGGCGATAATACGATTGACTTTAGCAAGTATCAAGGTGCATTGATTTTTGCTTCTAATGGTGTTTCTAATATCAATATCACAACCCTAAACGCTACCAATGGCTTAAGCCTTAATGCTGGTTTGAATAATGTGAGCGTTCAAAAAGGGGAAATTTGTGTCAATTTAGCCAATTGCCCCACAACCAAAAACAGCCCTTCTACAAACAGCGTAACCCCCACTAATGAATCTTTAAGCGTGCGCGCTAACAACTTCACTTTCTTAGGCGTAATCGCTTCTAATGGGGCTATTGATTTGTCTCAAGTAAAAAATAATAGCGTCATAGGCACGCTCAATCTTAATGAAAATGCAACCTTGCAAGCCAATAATTTAACGATCACTAACGCTTTTAACAACGCCTCTAACTCTACAGCTAACATTAATGGTAATTTCATCTTAAACCAACAAGCGGCTTTAAGCACTAATGCTAGTGGTTTGAATGTCATGGGGAATTTTAATAGCTATGGCGATTTGGTGTTTAACCTCGAGTCATCAGCTAGCCATGCTATTATCAACGTTCAAGGCACAGCGACGATTATGGCTAATAACAATAACCCCTTAATCCAATTCAACGCTTCTTCAAAAGAAGCAAGTGATTACACGCTTATTGATAGCGCTAAGGCTATTTATTACGGGTATAACGGCCAAATCACAGGAGGCAGCAGTCTAGATAATTACCTTAAGCTTTACACGCTCATTGACATTAATGGCAAGCATATGGTGATGACTAACAACGGCTTAACTTATAACGGGCAAGCCGTGAGCGTTAAAGATGGCGGTTTAATTGTAAGTTTTAAAGACTCTCAAAATCAATACGTTTACACTTCCATTCTTTATAATAAAGTGAAAATCGCTGTTTCTAACGATCCCATCAATAACCTACAAGCCCCCACTTTAAAACAATATATCGCTCAAATTCAGGGCGTTCAAAGTGTGGATAGCATTGATCAAGTTGGAGGCAGCCAAGCGATTAATTGGCTCAATAAAATCTTTGAAACTAAGGGAAGTCCTTTATTCGCTCCCTATTATTTAGAAAGCCATTCCACAAAAGATTTAACCACGATTGCTGGAGACATTGCTAACACTTTAGAAGTCATCGCTAACCCTGATTTTAAAAATGACGCCACTAATATTTTACAGATCAATACCTACACGCAACAAATGAGTCGTTTAGCCAAGCTCTCTGACACTTCAACTTTCGCTCGTTCTGATTTTTTAGAACGCTTAGAAGCCCTTAAAAACAAGCGGTTCGCTGATGCGATCCCTAACGCTATGGATGTGATTTTAAAATACTCTCAAAGAAACAGAGTCAAAAATAATGTGTGGGCGACAGGAGTTGGAGGGGCTAGTTTTATTAATGGAGGCACTGGGACTTTATATGGTATCAATGTAGGGTATGATCGATTCATTAAGGGCGTGATTGTGGGGGGTTATGCCGCTTATGGGTATAGCGGGTTTCATGCAAACATCACTCAATCAGGCTCTAGCAATGTCAATATGGGTATTTATAGCCGAGCGTTTATCAAAAGAAGCGAATTAACGATGAGCTTGAATGAGACTTGGGGATACAATAAGACTTTCATCAACTCTTATGACCCCCTACTCTCAATCATCAATCAGTCTTACAAATACGACACCTGGACGACTGACGCTAAAATCAATTACGGCTATGATTTCATGTTTAAAGATAAAAGCGTTATTTTTAAACCTCAAATAGGCTTAGCCTATTATTACATTGGTTTGTCTGGTTTAAGGGGCATTATGGATGATCCTATTTACAATCAATTCAGAGCCAATGCTGACCCTAATAAAAAATCCGTTTTAACGATTAATTTTGCCTTAGAAAGTCGGCACTACTTCAATAAAAACTCTTATTATTTTGTGATTGCGGATGTGGGCAGAGACTTATTTATCAATTCTATGGGGGATAAAATGGTGCGTTTCATTGGTAATAACACCCTAAGCTATAGAGATGGCGGCAGATATAACACTTTTGCTAGCATTATCACAGGCGGGGAGATAAGGTTATTCAAAACCTTTTATGTGAATGCTGGCATAGGGGCTAGGTTTGGACTTGATTATAAAGATATTAATATTACCGGAAATATTGGTATGCGCTATGCTTTTTAATGGTATCATCAAACCTATTTTTAACAAGCCCAATTCATAGCAGGGGAATAACACCCCTTAAATGTTGGCGTATCGCAACCTTTGAATTTTAAAAACTCTTTAGTTTTTTTGTCTCAAACGATGGACGCTCTCGCCCCCAAGACCATAATTATTAGAATCCACCTCATCTATAATGACCACAACAGAAGCCTTATCTTTGTTTAACACCTTAACCATCAAATCTGAAACCCCTTCAATCAATTGCTGCTTTTGCTCGTTTGTTGGCTCTCCATTTTCTGGCACAATTTTGATATTGATAAACGGCATATTATTCCTTAAAATTAAGATAACGCATTATAACGCTTTTATTTAAACGCTTCAAGTTAAGTTTGATATACTAACCAAATGAATACATATAAAAACAGCTTGAATCACTTTTTAAATTTAGTGGATTGTTTAGAAAAAATCCCCAATGTGGGCAAAAAGTCCGCCTTTAAAATAGCGTATCATTTGGGTTTAGAAAACCCCTATCTAGCGCTCAAGATCACGCACGCTTTAGAAAACGCCCTAGAAAACCTTAAAACATGTTCATCTTGTAATGCGCTCAGTGAGAGTGAGGTTTGTGAGATTTGCTCTGATGAGAGCAGGCAAAATTCTCAGCTTTGCATGGTTTTACACCCAAGAGATGTGTTTATTTTAGAAGATTTAAAGGATTTTTTAGGGCGCTATTATGTGTTAAATTCCATAGAAGAAGTGGATTTTAACGCTCTAGAAAAACGCCTGATTGAAGAAAACATTAAAGAAATCATTTTTGCTTTCCCTCCCACTTTGGCTAACGATTCTTTAATGCTTTATATTGAAGATAAATTACAGCATTTCCACCTCACTTTCACTAAAATCGCTCAAGGCGTGCCTACTGGAGTGAATTTTGAAAATATTGACTCAGTTTCGCTCTCAAGGGCGTTTAATTCAAGGATCAAAGCATGAATTTAAATTTTATGCCCCTATTGCATGCTTATAACCATGCGAGCATTGATTTTCATTTCAATTCTAGTGCTAGGGATTTTTGCGTGCATGAAGTGCCTTTGTATGAATTCAGTAACACAGGCGAACATGCCGTTATTCAAGTGAGAAAAAGCGGTCTAAGCACTTCAGAAATGCTTCAAATTTTTTCTCAAATTTTAGGGGTAAAAATCGCCGAATTGGGTTATGCGGGTTTGAAAGATAAAAACGCGCTGACGACTCAATTCATCTCACTCCCTAAAAAATACGCCCCCTTATTAGAAAAAAATACGAGCAACTTTCAAGAAAGAAACCTTAAAATCCTGTCTTTGAATTATCATCATAATAAAATCAAATTAGGGCATTTAAAGGGGAATCGCTTTTTTATGCGTTTTAAAAAAATGACCCCCCTAAACGCTCAAAAGATTGGGCAAGTTTTAGAACAAATCGCGCAGTTTGGCATGCCTAATTATTTTGGCTCACAACGCTTCGGGAAATTCAATGACAACCACCAAGAGGGTTTAAAAATCTTGCAAAATAAAACGAAATTCGCCCATCAAAAATTAAACGCTTTTTTAATTTCAAGCTATCAAAGTTATTTGTTTAACTCGCTTTTAAGCAAACGATTAGAAATCAGTAAAATTATTAGCGCTTTTAGCCTAAAAGAAAATTTAGAATTTTTCAAACAAAAAAATTTAAGCGTTGATTCAAACACTCTAAAAGCCCTTAAAAACCAAGCCCACCCCTTTAAAATCTTAAAAGGCGATGTGATGCGCCATTACCCTTATGGGAAGTTCTTTGACGCTTTAGAATTAGAAAAAGAGAGCGAAAGGTTTTTGAAAAAAGAAGCTGTGCCTACAGGGTTACTGGACGGCAAAAAAGCTCTTTATGCAAAAAATTTGAGTTTAGAAATTGAAAAAGAATTCCAGCATGACCTTTTAAGTAGCCATGCTAAAACGCTAGGATCCAGGCGGTTTTTTTGGGTGTTTGTAGAAAATATAACTTCCCAATATGTGAAAGAAAAAGCACAATTTGAATTGGGATTTTACTTGCCTAAAGGGAGTTATGCGAGCGCGTTGCTCAAAGAAATCAAGCATGAGAAAGGAGAAAATAATGACGAATTTTGAAAAAATTATCGTGCAAAACAGGCTCAAAACGAATGCGGTTTTAGCCACTTATTGCGTGATTTTTGCTTTTATTGGGTTGCTGGTGGATGTTATTAGAATTAATGCTAATGATTTAGGAATAGCTCTTTTTAAACTCATGACTTTTCAAATTTTTCCTATGATCACTTTGATTATGTTTTTAGCGGCTTTTGTCATTATTATTGTTTGTATCCAAAATTTTAGCTCTATCATGTTAAGCGGTGATGAATACAAGCTTATTGACAAAAGCAAGGTTTTAAGCTCTAAAGAAAATCAAATCCATCGCCTTTTGCTAGAGCTTTTAGAAGAGGCTAAGCTTCATTTTGAGCCTAAGCTTTATATCATTAATGCCCCTTACATGAACGCTTTTGCGAGCGGGTGGAATGAATCTAATTCTCTTATCGCTCTTACAAGTGCTTTAATAGAGAGGTTGGATAGAGATGAATTAAAAGCCGTGATCGCTCATGAGCTCAGCCACATCAGGCACAATGACATCCGCTTGACCATGTGTGTGGGGATTTTAAGCAATATCATGCTGTTAGCGGCTAATTTTAGCGTGTATTTTTTCATGGGGAATCGCAAGAATAGTGGGGCGAATTTAGCCCGAATGATTTTATTAGTCTTACAGATCGTTTTGCCTTTTTTAACGCTCCTTTTACAAATGTATTTGAGCCGCACACGAGAATACATGGCCGATAGCGGGGCAGCGTTTTTAATGCATGACAATAAATCTATGATTAGAGCCTTACAAAAAATTTCTAACGATTACGAAGAAAACGATTATAAAGACATAGATAAAAACAGCACCCGATCGGCGGCTTATCTTTTTAACGCTGAAATGTTTAGCACCCACCCTAGCGTTAAAAATCGTATCCAATCTTTATCAAGGCGCATCATTTAAATGGAAAATTTTTTCAACCAGTTTTTTGAAAATATCGGCGAAGATAAGAATAGAGAAGGTCTAAAAGAGACGCCTAAAAGGGTTCAAGAATTATGGAAATTCTTGTATAAAGGCTATAAAGAAGATCCTAAAGTGGCTTTAAAAAGCGCGTATTTTCAAGGCGTTTGCGATGAAATGATAGTGGCTCAAAACATTGAATTTTACTCCACTTGCGAACACCATTTGCTCCCTTTTTTGGGGCATATCAGTTTAGGATACATTCCTAAGGAAAAGATTGTGGGCATTAGCGCGATCGCTAAACTCATTGAAATTTATAGCAGACGCTTGCAAATCCAAGAAAGGCTGACCACTCAAATTGCAGAAACCTTTGATGAAATCATAGAGCCAAGGGGCGTGATTGTGATTTGTGAAGCCAAGCATTTGTGCATGAGCATGCAAGGAGTGCAAAAGCAAAATGCAATCATTAAAACAAGCGTTCTAAAGGGTCTCTTTAAAAAAGACCCTAAAACCAGAGCTGAATTTATGCAACTCTTAAAATCTTAGGTTATAATTCTGTGCATGAATAACCCTAATTTATCCTTTTACTATAATGAGTGCGAGCGTTTTGAAAGCTTTTTAAACCACCATCATTTACACCTTGAAAGCTTCCACCCTCATTTGGAAAAAGCCTTTTTTGAAATGGTGCTTAATGGGGGTAAAAGGTTCCGCCCTAAGCTTTTTTTAGCCGTGCTTTGTGCGTTAGTGGGTAAAAAAGATTATTCTAACCAACAAACAGAATATTTTAAAATCGCTTTAAGCATTGAATGCTTACACACTTATTCGCTCATCCATGACGATTTGCCATGCATGGATAATGCCGCTTTAAGGAGAAACCACCCCACTTTACACGCTAAATACGATGAAACCACAGCCGTTTTAATCGGCGATGCACTCAACACTTACTCTTTTGAATTGCTTTCAAATTCTTTGTTAGAAAGCCATATCATTGTGGAATTGGTCAGAATCTTAAGCGCTAATGGGGGGATTAAAGGCATGGTTTTAGGGCAGGCTTTGGATTGCTATTTTGAAAACACGCCCTTAAATTTAGAGCAACTCACTTTCTTACACAAGCATAAAACCGCTAAATTGATTAGCGCAAGCTTGATGATGGGGCTTGTTGCAAGCGGTATTAAAGATGAAGAGCTTTTTAAATGGCTTCAGGCTTTCGGGTTAAAAACGGGTCTTTGTTTTCAAGTGTTAGATGATATTATAGATGTTACACAAGATGAAGAAGAAAGCGGTAAAACCACTCATTTAGACGGCGCTAAAAACAGCTTTGTGAATTTATTGGGGCTAGAGAAGGCAAGCGGTTACGCTCAAACTTTAAAAACAGAGGTTTTAGACGATTTAAACCTATTAAAATCCGCTTATCCTTTATTACAAGAAAATTTAAACGCGTTATTGAACACTCTATTTAAAGGCAAAACATGAAAAAAATTTTACTCACTAACGATGATGGCTACCATGCAAAAGGCATTAAAGCATTAGAACAAGCTTTAGAAGAAATGGCAGAAATTTATGTGGTCGCCCCCAATCGTGAAAAAAGTGCATGCTCGCAATGCATCACGATCACTGCGCCTTTAAGAGCGGAGAAAATTAAGGGCAAAGAAGGCAGGCATTATAGGATTGATGATGGCACGCCAAGCGATTGCGTGTATCTAGCGATCAATGAGCTTTTTAAACATGTTTGTTTTGATTTAGTGATTTCAGGGATCAATCTTGGATCTAACATGGGCGAAGACACGATTTATTCTGGAACGGTAGCCGGAGCGATTGAAGGCACCATCCAGGGCGTGCCTTCCATTGCGATTTCTCAACTCCTTTCTCATAAAAATAAAAACACTCCCCTAAGTTTTGATCTGGCTCAAAAGATTATCCAGGATTTAGTCCAAAACATTTTCACCAAAGGCTACCCTTTAAAAGGGCGCAAGCTCTTGAATGTGAATATCCCTAATTGCTCCTTACAAGAATATAAGGGCGAATGCATCACCCCTAAGGGCTATAGGCTGTATAAAAAAGAAGTGCATAAGCGCACAGACCCCAAAAATGAAAGCTATTTTTGGCTAGGGCTACACCCTTTAGAATGGCAAAAGCGCGAAAATGAAGACAGACTCTCTGATTTTGACGCTATCGCTTCAAACCATGTCTCTATCACGCCTTTAAATTTAGACTTAACCAGTTATGATGATCTAAAAAGCTTGGAATCTTGGCATAAGGGAATGTTAAAGTGAGTAAAAATCGCCGCTTGGCTTTTTTAGGGCTAATTGTTGGGGTTCTATTCTTCTTTAGCGCGTGTGAGCACCGCTTGCGCATGGGGTATTATTCAGAAGTTACAGGGGATTATTTGTTCAACTATAATTCCACTATCGTGGTGGCTTATGACAGAAGCGATGCGATGACTTCTTATTATATCAATGTGATTGTTTATGAATTGCAAAAATTAGGCTTTTACAATGTCTTCACGCAAGCGGAATTCCCGCTAGATAAAGCAAAAAATGTGATCTATGCACGCATTGTCCGTAACATCTCAGCTGTGCCGTTCTACCAATACAATTACCAACTGATTGATCAAGTCAATAAACCTTGTTATTTTCTTGGGGGGCAGTTTTATTGCTCTCAAATCCCTACAGATTACTACGCTATCAATGGCTTTAGCGAGCAAATTTTAATGAGTGCCAATTCGCATTTTATTTTGGATTGGTATGATGTGGTGCTGCAAAAACGGGTTTTATATGTGGATGGGAGCGTGAGCGGGAGGACTTGCGGCTATCAAATGCTTTATAGGGATTTGATTAAAAGCACGATCAAACGCATTGATTTTAACCGCCCTGAACGCTACTACTATAATTTAAGACTGCCCCTTTATCAGCCATGTTATAGGGAATGAGTGATGGTTATCAGGCGATTGTATAAATTTTGCGCTAGCCATGTGGTGCGCAATTGCTCTTCTTTAAAATGCGCTCAAAACATCCATGGGCATAATTATGAAGTGGAAGTCTTTATTGAAACCAACCGCTTAGATAATGCGAACATGGCGTTAGATTTTGGGCTGATGCAGCAAGAAATGCAAACCTTTATAGACTCCTTTGATCATGCCCATCATTTTTGGGACAAAGAAAGCGATGAGTTTCAGCGTTTTATAGAAAATCATTGCGTCCGCTATGTGAAATGCTCGTTCAATTTGAGCGCGGAGAGTTACGCTCTCATGTTTTTATACTACCTGACAAGGATTTTACAAAAAAGCGTTTTTTCCAATAATGAAGGGGAGTTAAAAGTCTCTAGCGTGCGCGTGCATGAGACTAAAAACGGCTACGCTGAAAGCTTTTTAAAAGATTTAGAAAACCCACACTTTAAATCTTTAGTGCATAATCATTGCGTCTCTTTCTCGCAAGGCATTCAAAATTTGTGGCAAGATAAGGATTTTTTCAATAAAATCATTAGCGATGAAAAACAATGCTTTTTTCACGCTAAACCCTTACACCAAATCCCTTAAAAATGAAACTCCCGGTCGTTGAGAGCTTTTTTTCCTTACAAGGTGAAGGAAAAAGGATAGGCAAACCCAGTCTTTTTTTGCGATTAGGGGGGTGTAACCTTTCGTGTAAGGGCTTTAATTGTAAAACCTTATTGCATGATGAAATTCTAACAGGTTGCGACAGCTTGTATGCGGTGCATCCTAAATTCAAAACATCTTGGGATTATTACAATGAGCCTAAATCTTTGATTGATCGTTTAGAGAATTTAGCCCCTAATTATAAACATTTTGATTTCATTCTTACAGGCGGGGAGCCAAGCTTGTATTTTAATAACCCTATTTTAATCAGCGTTTTAGAGCATTTTTATCACAAAAAAATCCCTTTATTTGTGGAGAGTAATGGCTCTATTTTTTTTGAATTTAGCCCTATTTTAAAAGAATTGCATTTCACTCTAAGCGTCAAACTTTCTTTTTCTTTAGAGAAAGAAAGCAAGCGGATCAATCTTAAAGCCTTGCAAAATATCTTAGATAACGCTAAAAGCGTGCATTTTAAATTTGTATTGGAGAATCAAAACGCCGCTCAATCTATCATAGAAATTCAAAACCTTTTGAAACAACTCTCATTAAAAAACAATGAAATCTTTTTAATGCCCTTAGGCACAACCAATAAAGAGCTAGACAAAAATCTAAAAGCCCTAGCCCCCCTAGCCATAGAGCATGGTTTCAGGCTGAGCGATAGGCTTCATATCCGCTTGTGGGACAATCAAAAAGGGTTTTGATGATTTTTATAGATGTTAAAAAAGTAGGAAATCATGACCATCAAAGTTTTTTCGCCCAAATACCCTACTGAATTAGAAGAATTTTATGCCCAACGCATCGCTGATAACCCTTTAGGGTTTATCCAACGCTTGGATCTTTTGCCTAGCATTAGCGGGTTCGTTCAAAAATTGCGCGAGCATGGCGGGGAATTTTTTGGAATGAGAAAGGATAAAAAGCTCATTGGGATCTGTGGGCTTAATCATATCCATAAAACAGAAGCAGAGTTGTGTAAATTCCACATTGATACCGCTTATCAATCTCAAGGGCTGGGTCAAAAACTCTATGAGAGCGTGGAACGATACGCTTTAACTAAAGGCTATACTAAAATCTCTCTGCATGTGAGCAAAAGCCAAATCAAGGCATGCAGTCTCTATCAAAAGCTGGGTTTTATGTGCATCAAAGAAGAGGATTGCGTGATTGAGTTGGGCGAAGAGACTTTGATTTTCCCTACTCTTTTTATGGAAAAGATTCTGTCTTAATTGGTGCATCCATTTGACACACGCCCAAGCTGCAATTCAACTACCAAACTTTTATTAACACAGCCTAATTAATGTTAAATTAGCCCTAAAAAAACGCTTGTTTTTAAAATTTTGTTTCAATACGAAATACCAATCCCTTATAAAAGCTTTAAATTTCAAAAAACCAACAAACAATCCCGTTAAATTGTATAATAAAGACACTATAAACTAAAAAGAGATAACCATGAGAAAACTATTCATCCCACTTTTATTATGCAGCGCGTTAGAAGCTAATGAGAAAAATGGCTTTTTCATAGAAGCCGGGTTTGAAACCGGGCTGTTAGAAGGCACACAAACGCAAGAAAAAAGACACACCACCACAAAAAACACTTATGCAACTTATAATTATTTACCCACAGACGCCGTTTTAAAAAGAGCGGCTAATTTATTCACAGACGCTAAATCTATATCACAATTGAACTTTTCATCTTTATCCCCTGTTAAAGTATTATATATTGGTGGTAAATTGACTATAGAAAACTTCTTACCTTATAATCTAAGCAATGTTAAGCTTAGCTTCACAGACGCTCAAGGCAATGTGATCGATCTAGGCGTGATAGAGACCATCCCCAAACACTCTAAGATTGTTTTACCTGGGGAAGCGTTTGATAGTCTAAAAGAGGCGTTTGATAAAATTGACCCTTATACTTTCTTTCTTCCAAAATTTGAAGCCACTAGCACTTCTGTTTCTGACGCTAACACGCAAAGGGTGTTTGAAACGCTCAATAAGATTAAGACAAATCTTATAATGAAATATAGCAGTGAAAATCCAAGCAATTTCAACACTTGTCCTTACAATAATAATGGTAATACAAAAAATGATTGTTGGCAACCTTTTACCCCACAAACCGCAGAAGAATTCACTAATTTAATGTTGAACATGATCGCTGTGTTAGACTCTCAATCTTGGGGCGATGCGATTTTAAACGCTCCTTTTGAATTCACTAACAGCCCAACAGATTGCGATAATGATCCTTCAAAATGCGTAAATCCTGGGATAAACGGGCGTGTTGACTCTAAAGTTGATCAACAATATGTGTTAAACAAGCAGGGTATTGTCAATAATTTTAGAAAAAAAATAGAAATTGATGCGGTCGTTTTAAAAAATTCAGGGGTTGTAGGGTTAGCCAATGGGTATGGCAATGATGGCGAATACGGCACATTAGGGGTAGAAGCTTATGCATTAGATCCTAAAAAGCTGTTTGGTAACAACCTTAAGACTATCAATTTAGAGGATTTAAGAACCATCTTGCATGAATTCAGCCACACTAAAGGCTATACCCATAACGGGAACATGACTTATCAAAGAGTGCCAACCGGTCAAAATGAAAATGGCAAGCCAAAAGATTCTGATGGTCTCCCCTATAATGTGTGTTCGCTTTATGGAGGATTGGTGGATTTCATCACCACTTACTCCAATAAAAATAGCCCTATAGACATTCAAACCAGAAGGAATTTTTCATCATCTTTTGGTATCTTTGGCGGGTTAAGGGGCTTGTATAACAGCTACTATGTGTTAAATAAAATCAAAGGAGCAGGAAATTTGGATGCAGTGACAGGGTTTAATTACCGCTATAAGCATTCTAAATATTCTGTAGGGATTAGTATTCCTTTAATCCAAAGAAAAGCGAGCGTCGTTTCTAGCGATGGCACTACTACGAACTCTTTGGTTTTTAATGAAGGGGCTAGCCATTTTAAAGTGTTTTTTAATTACGGGTGGGTGTTTTAAAACGCTAAAATATTAAAGAGCTTCATCAAGCGATAATCTCATTGTGGTGCGTAATGTTAAGGATTCCATCACCACCAAAATCCACCAACGCTATCGGCTAAGTTTTGGTTGAATCACTCAAAGGTTTGCGCTTCTTTCATGTTATGGGCGAGACTTCGTGTTGGGTGTCAGATTTGTTGTAAATTGGCGCCATTAAAAGCGATACGATAAAGGCAATTAAAGCAACCACAAAAATATAAAAGCTTAAACCATAACTTTGCAAACTTTCAGGCACTGCTATAGCTTTTGCATTTAAGTAGCTTGAAAGTTGAGGGGTAAAGCCAGCGGTTATAGCATAGGCTATGTTATAAGCGAAGGAAATCCCGCTAAAACGGATTCTAGCGCTAAACACATCGCTCATAAAAATGGGGCAAAAATTCATAATACCCGCACAAAAGCAAGCTAAAAAGTATAAAACTATGGTATTTACTAAACTTGGCGCGTTAGAATAAAACTCTCTAAAGAATAAAAAGCCAAAAAAAGCAAAGGCCGTGCTAAAAGCCATGCAAACTTTGTGCGGTTTGATTTTATCGGCCAAAAACCCAGTTAAAATAATAGAACTTACAATCCCAACAAGTCCTAAAATTTGAAAATAGGTTTTTTCAAAAGGAGTGAAATTAAAATTAGGATGCATGAGAGTGAAATTTGGAACAAAAAGGATAAAAATCAAAATACAAGCGGTTAAAACCCAAGTGATAAGCATGGAGATTAAGATGCCAAAGAGAGAGTTTTTAAACACCTCTTTAAGCGGGAATTTAACTAAGGCATTGTCCTGCTTCATTTGCTGAAAAACAGGAGTTTCTTCTAAAAAGCGTCTCAAATAGACAGAAATGATACCAAAAATCCCTCCAAGCCCAAAAGCAACCCTCCAAGCCCAATATTCAACAACAGACTTGTCAAAAACCATATAAATCCCAATATAAACCAAACTCCCAAGTAAAATCCCAGAAACTACAGAAGCAGTTAAAAAACCGATATAAGTGTTTTTTTGACCTTGCGGAGCATGTTCATGGACAAAAACCCAAGCGCCAGGCAATTCACCACCCACAGCAACGCCTTGACAAATCCTAACAAACACCAAAAAAACAGGAGCTATGTAACCAAGATAATAAGCGTTTTTCTGGGTAAGTCCCATGCTATCAACGCCAAAATTCACAAAATGATTAAAAGTTGGCATCAAAGCTAGCGCAAAGGTTGGGATTACCATCAATAAAATAGAGAGCATGAACATATTTTTACGACCGAATTTATCCCCAAAGTGGGCCATCACTATACCGCCAAGCGGGCGTGCCAGATAACCTGCGGCAAAGATACCATAAGTGTTGATTTCAGACCAAATAGGGCTGAGCGTGTTCGGAAAAAAGTGTTTGGCGATGATACTCGTAAAAAACACAAAGATAATAAAATCATAAAACTCTAAAGTCCCCCCAAGCGAAGACAATCCTAAGGTTCTTATCTCTTTTTTGCCTAAATGTTTTATTGATTACCCTTTCACTAAGGCTATCGCCCTATTTTAAATTTTTCATTTTGAAACTAAGATGGATAAGATTAATTTTATATAACTACCTTACACCTTAACGGCATTTTTTAGATAACAAGCATTAAATGAAATTTTATTAGCGCTCAAAAAGTGAATCATTCTATCTTTTTTATCATTAAGCATGACTTAAACGAGTTTAAATTTTGTTTCACCCATTTTGTCAAAACGCTTACTTAATTATATCCGCCACAAAAACACTCCCATTAAGACTTAAGCAATAACTCTTCCTTTAATTTTTTAATGATGGCTTCTTCTCTTGTTTCACGAAATTCCTTTATATTTTCCCATTCTAATTTTAGGGTAGGGTCAATATAATTTCTTTTTTTATACTCTTCTATGGCTTGCTCATTTTTATATTCTTCTTTGAGCCACACTTCATGGTCTTTATCCTTTTTAGAGCTGTTTTCTTGGCCTTCTAAAAGTTGGAGGTTGTATAAATAATTCCCACACCTATAGAAATCTTTATCCAATTTTTCATTTTTCTTGTCAAACTTGGATTTTGGATAAATATGGTCTATATGAAAGGTGGTGGTTTTATAGTTCAGATTGGGATATAAGATTTGCAAAATAGGGAAGACTCGGGGATGGCTACTAAAAAACACCATGTCTTCTATAGCATCATTAGTGATTTTTAAAGGGCTTTTTTCATGTTTAGCTAAATTATGGTTGAATGCTTCAAAGGTTGGCGCTCTGATGCTATGAGCTATGATGCTTAATTTTGTATCTGTTGAAGAAGTGAAATAACTCGTGATTTGAGCGTTGCGGACAAATTTTAGGGCTTGTTCTCCATCGTTTTTATCCATTTTTTGTTTTAAAAAATAAAAATAGGCTAAAGTGGATAAAATATAAGCTGAACCTAGATAACCGGCATAACCAAAAGTTTTTAATAGTTCTGCAGCGTTATAGATGCTTTCTGTGATTTTTTCCCAATTTTCTTCAATCTTTTTGATATTACTTTTATTAAAATTTTCTAATTCAAACTTAGTGTTGCTACCAATTAAAAGCAAGCAAGTTTTTAGCACCTGGTCTTTCCCCATGTTTGAAAAGCCTTTGTCTTTTAAAGTATCCACTAGCTCATTCATTTTTCCTCTAATATCGATTGAAAAGCTTGCTGTCAAAATAGACATCAATAAATCTGAATAGCTTAACTTAACCCCGCCACTATTGACACGGATAAAAATATTTAAAACTTTATTAAGATTTTTTTCTGTTTCTTCAAAAAATGAGATGAGTTGTTTGGTGAAAAAAGCTTCTTTTAGCTTTTCTAGCAAGCGCAATTCATTCCCTTTTAAACCATGTTCTTGCACATAATTCCAACCACCACTTTCCAACTCTAAAATATCCCCCACCTTAAACCAAAAATATTCTTTATCATTTTCAGGCGTTTTGTCATGGAATTCAAATTGGTAATTGTCTTCTGGATTGTCCATGTTTGGCCGGTGCTTCAAATTCAAATACAAACGCTTCTCTTCATAAGCGTTGGGATTATCGTATCTAAACCCCCTTCCCTTTTTCTTAAGCGTTCTAGTGCCTTTAATTCCAATATAAAGCGAGGTTAAGCGTTGTTGGCCATCTAGGACAATATACAAATCATCACGCCCGATTTGTTCAATACGGATTTTTTCATTGTGAGGCTTTCGCTCATCATAATTTTCAATGAATTTATAGAGTTGGAAATTGAGTTTATTGTTATCTAATTCATCGCTCTTGGCTATATCCTCCTTTTGTAATTTCCAAAACAAAAAAGAGCCAATAGGATAGCCCCTAAGAATGGAGTCAAAAGTTGCTCTATCTTTTTTTCATCGGCTTTTTTGAGCCACACATATTCACGCTGAATGTCAGGCAAAAAATAACGAACATTCAATTCATCTACCACATTTTTAATGCTATTATCCGAAAACACACCCATAAGAATCTCCTTATTGTTATTCAGGCTGTATTATAATCAAATCTTAAAGAGATTAGATTGAGCCAACTCTTAATTTAAGATTTTTTCCATGCGCTTTTGGATCATTTCTAAAACCAAGCAAAAAAGCCAGTAAATCAAAGCGGCTTCCAAGTAAATGGGCAGAAAGTCATAGCTAGCGTTCGCTTTTTGCTGCGCGATTCTAAAAACCTCTGCGATAGTTACCACAGAAGCTAAAGAAGTTTCTTTAAAAAGGCTGATGAAAGTGTTACTTAGGCTTGGCGTGGCGACTTTGAGCGCTTGAAAAAAGATGACATGCCAAAAGGTTTGCAAGTAATTCAAGCCCAAACTCAAGCTTGAATCCCATTGATCTTTAGGGACAGAAAGGAAGCTCGCTCTTAAAGTCTCTGAAGCGTATGCCCCTACATTCAAGGAAAACGCAATAATGCCTGCCGGGATTGGATCAATATAAACCCCAAGAGCGGGCAAACCATAAAACACCACCACAATTTGGACCAATAAAGGCGTGCCTCTAATGAGCGAGACATAGAAATTCACGCCCGCTAATAAAGCCTTATGAATGAAATTTTTAGAGGGCGCGATTTTAATGAGAGCCACCACAACAGCAATGAATAAGCCCAAAATAAAAGAAATGATCGCTAAAGGCAAAGAAATGCAAAAAGCGGCTTTTAGCATGGGGTAGAAAGCCTCTAACAGCAATTCCAAACGCTCCTTGCTTAAATCTAAAGATTTAAAAAACAAAGACAGACTATGGCTGGCTGACATCTTTTCCAAAAAATTGTTCGCTTAAGCGTTTTAAAACCCCTTTATCTATCAATCTTTGCATCGCCTGGTTGATAAGCTCTAAGGCTTTTTCTTGGTGCTTGTTGATGACAAAGGAAGCGCCCCCATCTTTTTCTTTGGACTCCCATGCGATTTTAAAGGGGTTGTTTTTGTGGGTGTTTAGGTAGTTTAAGATCGCTAAAGAACTATTTAAGGTCAAATCGGCTCGTTTTTGCACCACCAACAACAAAGCTTGCGCCATAGAATCCACCGAAACGATTTGAGCGTCGTATTTGGAAGCGATTTCCCCATAAGTGGAGCTTAAAGTGTTAGCCGCTCTCAAACCCTTAATGTCTTTAATGTCTTTAATGCGGTTTTCATCTTTTCTAACCAGCATGATTGTGCCTGAATAACTATAAGGCAAGCTTTTATCAAAAGTCGCTTGGCGTTTTTTAGTCGTCAAACTCACTTGATTAGCGACCATATCAAAACGCCCCGATTTCAAACCTGTAAGCATAATATCCCATGAAGTTTCGTGGAATTTGATTTTCACGCCAAGCTCTTTAGCCAACTCCCTAGCCACTTCCACATCATAGCCGGTGAGCTTGCCTTCTTTATTATGGTAAGTGAAAGGGGGGTAAATACCTTCTGTGCCAACGCTGATCGTTTCTTTATTAATAAGCCTTTCATACAAGCTAGAAGCGTTCAAAAAAACCCCAAAAAAGCTCATTGCAAATAAAAAGAGAAATAAAACTTTTTTCATTTTTTAATCAATCCTAATTTTTATTTTTCGCACATTCTAACACAAAATAAAAATTTTGCTTTGATTTTAAATATAGACGCGCTCCAAGCGTTTGGATAGGGTGCTGATAGTTTCATAAGGAATGGTGTTTAAAAGCATAGCGATTTCGCTTGCATCGTTAGCCTTAGTGCTTTTATCCCCAAACAAAATGACTTCATCGCCCTCTTTGGCTTGAATATTATTGAGTTTGACAAAACATTGATCCATGCACACCTTGCCAATAAGAGGGGCTAATTGGTTATTGATCGCTACTTGAATACGATTGCCTAAAGCACGCATTAACCCGTCCGCATACCCTAGAGCTAAAACACCCACTAAAGTCTCTTCATTGGTATAAAAATGCTCGCCATAGCCAATAAATTCGCCTTTTTTAACGCTTCTGATTTGAACGATTTGGGCTTTTAAACTGATAACATTTTTCAAGATTGTTGGGCATGATTCTTTCATTCCGCTAGAAGGGTAAAAACCATAGAGCATGATGCCTGGGCGATAGAGGTTTAACAAACGATTTTCATTCCCGTTACACAAAGAAAGGATGCCGGCGGAATTGTAGGCATGGCGGTATTGAAACTCTATTTTTTGATTTAAAAGCTGCTCTAAAAAAGCGTTAAAGGCTTCCATTTGGTTTTTAGCATGGGTTTTAATCTTAGCATCAGCGTTGCTTAAATGCGTGAATATCCCTTCCACTTCCAAGCCCTTTAATGTGCGGATTTTTTTAATGATTTCTATGCTTTTAAAATTAGGCTCTAATCCCAAGCGGTGCATGCCGGTATCAATTTTGAGATGCACTTTTAAGCGTTTTTGAGATTTTAAAGCCATTTGAGAAAAAACTTCCGCTTGTTCAAGGCTAAAAATCATCGCACTCAAATCGTTATCAATTAACATGGGAGCGTTAGAATTAGGGCTATAGCCTAAAATCAAAATGGGGGTTTTAGGGAAATGAGAACGCAACTCTAAAGCTTCATCTAAGGTTGCTACTCCTAAATAATGCACTCCTTCTTGTAAGAAAATTTCGCTCGCTTTGATTGCCCCTGCCCCATAAGCGTTCGCCTTGACAACTGCCATGATGTGGGCGTCTTTAGGGACAATGCTTTTGACTTCATGAAAATTATGCCTTAAAGAAGCGGTATTCACTTCTACAAAACTCGCCCTTTTTAACATGGCCATCTTACTTGTTAGAATGCTTGCTAAAATACCAACGCGTTTCAGAATAAACCACTTTATGCAACAAAATCAACGCAATCAAATTAGGGATAGCCATAAGCCCGTTGGAAAGATCCGCTAAATTCCACACAAAATCAATTTTAGCCATAGCCCCCACCATCACACTCGCTAAAAAGATCAAGCGGTAATATTTCACTTTTTTTTCACCAAAGGCGTATTCAGTGCATTTTTCTCCATAATAAGCCCAACCAATAATCGTAGAGTAGGCAAAAAAGATCATGGTCAAAAAAATCACCACCATCCCTAATGAGCCTAGAAAATACTCCGTGCTTTTTAGAGTGAGCAAATTAGCGCTCAATTTTTCCCCATTAGGGAGCAAGGTGTTGTATTCTGGCGCCATTAAAATCACGCTCGCTGTTGCCGAACACACGATTAAAGTTACAATAAAAGTTTGGAGCATGGACACTAGAGCTTGACGCACCGGGTGGTGCGTTTGAGCGCTTGCGGCAATAATGGCTGAGCTCCCCAACCCCGCTTCATTAGAATACAACCCCCTAGCCACGCCCGTTTTTATCATCGTCGCTATCAACGCACTACTCGCTCCGCCAACAACGGGTTTAGGGTTAAAGGCTTCTTCAAAAATGAGTTTGATCGCTTGAATGGCTAAATCAAAATGGCTAGCAATAATATAAATAATAGCGATCAAATACAAAAGCACCATAATAGGAGCTAAGTAAGAAGTGAATTTACCAATGGATTTAATCCCCCCTATGACAATAACAGCGGTTAAAAGAGTGAGCAATAAGCCTGAAACCCAACTAGGCAAGTTCGCTTGTTCGCTCAAAATGGAAGAAACCGCATTAGATTGCGTCATGTTGCCGGTGCCAATGCTTGCAATAATCGTAAAAATCGCAAACGCCATGGCGAGTTTGGGCATGTTAAGGCCGTTTTTGATGTAATACATAGGCCCTCCGTTGTATCCAAACGCCCCTTTTTCCCTGTATTTCACCGCTAAAATCCCCTCAGAATACTTAGTCGCCATGCCAACAAGCCCAGTAACCCACATCCAAAACACCGCTCCTGGCCCTGCAAGGCTAATAGCAGTCGCTACGCCTACGATACTCCCAATGCCTACAGTCGCCCCTAAAGAGAGCATGAGAGCGGAAAATTGCGAAATGTCGCCCTTAGATTGGGACTCTTTGTCAAAAAGGATTTTGATTGCATAAAAAATCTTACTGAATTGCAAACCCCTAAGATAGAAGGTTAAAAACAAGCCGGTGCCTACTAATAAAATTTGCATGGGAATCCCCCACACAAAATTAGATAACAAACGCACCATTGAATCAATCGTTTCCATAAAAACTCCTTAATCAACTAAGGTTTAAAAAAGAAATCCCTTAATCCCTAAAAAATGCAGAAAAAAGCATAATATCGGCATTTTTTTCATTCGCTCCGTCTTGGCTTAAATCAGCGATAATTTTACCAATGGCTGGACCAAAAGTGATGCCAAGCCACCCCAGCCCTGTCGCATGGATTAAGTTTTTATAGCGTTTGTCAAACCCTAAATAAGGAATATCATTAGGGGTTAAGGGTCTGAAACCACACCACTCTATGGCGTCTTTCATTTCAAAAGGCTGCGTGAAAGCGGCTAAATTCTTTTTCATGTTAGCGATTTGCTCTTTATCAATGAGAGCGTTGTTAGTGTTTAATTCCAGTTTAGAGGTGATCCTAACGGTATCTCTTCGTGGGGTCATCGCCATGAAAATATCCGCAAATAAAGAAGAGGTTTTGGGTTTTAATTCTTCAGGCATTTTAAAAGTGATGCTATAACCTTTAGCCCCCATCATTAGAAAATCGTTCTTGGTTTTTTTAATGAGAGTGGGGTTAGCCCCTGTAGCTAGAATAATTTTTTCTGCTTGGATTTTTTCCTTATGCGTGATAACGCCATCAATGAGATTACTTTTAAACTCAAAATCAACCACTTCTTCATTATAAAGAAACTCCACGCCCGCATTTTGTAAATATTCTTGCAAAGAGCACACCACTTCGCCTGGATCCACATGCGCGTTTTCGGTTAAAAGCACGCTCCCGCAGATATTGTCATTAACAACGGGCATGTATTCTTTGGTCTCTTTCACATTCAAAATCTTATAAGCACCACTGTTATCGCAAGTTCTGATTTTTTTTTCAAAATTTTCTTCTAAAGTGTAGATCATCAAAAGCCCGTCTTCCTTATACCAAAAGTCCATGCCGTCTTTTAGCATTTGATGGTATATATCAATACTCAGCCACCCGTAGCGTTCAAACAACGCCATGGTGCGGTGCGTGGATTTGGCGTTCGCGCTTTTCATGAACTTTAAAATCCATTGATAGAGCTTTAAATTAAGCCCAAAATGGAATTTTAAAGGGGCTTGGTTTTTGAGCATGAGTTTTAGGGTGTCTAACACCACACCAGGGCATGAGAGAGGGGCTTTTTTAAACGCAGAAATGAGCCCGGCATTCCCAAAAGAAGTGCCGTTTGTGCCATCGCTTTTTTCAATCACGCAAACCTTATGCCCTAATTTATGCATAGAATACGCACAAGAAAGCCCTACAATCCCACCACCTATTACCACGACTTCTTTTTTCATGCTGATAGCCCCTTTAATCAATTACTTAATGGCTATCGCTTCAATTTCTACTAAAGCGTCTTTAGGCAGTTTAGCCACTTGAAAGGTCGCTCTGGCCGGATAAGGCTCCTTAAAATAACTCCCATAGATTTCATTCACCACCGAAAAATCGTCTAAACTTTTCAATAAAATAGTCGTTTTAACCACGCTATCCATCCCTAACCCTGCTTCTTTTAAAATCGCTTTGATATTTTCCATTGACTGCGTGGTTTGAGAATGAATATCCGCACCCTTAAATTCCCCAGTGCTCGCATCAATACCCAATTGCCCAGAGACAAAAACAAGATCGTTAGTAGCGATAGCTTGAGAGTAAGGGCCTATAGCCTTTGGGGCTAGTGTTGAATGGATGACTTCTTTCATGATTGAAACTCCTATGATTATATGTTATGTCAGCTATTATTATGCAATCAAATTAAAAAGAAATAAAAAATGAGTGCAAAACGCTATGAATTTTCATCTTATTATAAGGTATTGTATATTTTTTACTCATATTTAGAAATTCTTAAACGGGTTTTATTTGAATTTTAGGCTTGTTATCATTAAGTATTAAAGATCACTCGCTTGCAAGCCCTTTCATTATGGCTTATTTTACAAAACGCCTTTGAGCGTTTTTATAGACACTCATTGCCACTTGGAAATTTGAACGAAACCTTGACTTTTATTATTGAGTTTAGATACAATAACAATCGTCTTTTTGAATAAAGAGTGCGGGAATAGCTCAGTGGTAGAGCACGACCTTGCCAAGGTCGGGGTCGCGGGTTCGATCCCCGTTTCCCGCTCCATATTTTGATTTAACTTCTAGAGCATGGTTTCTATTTAGTTTGCCCAGGTGGTGGAATTGGTAGACACAAGGGACTTAAAATCCCTCGGTAGCAATACCGTGCCGGTTCAAGTCCGGCTTTGGGCACCATTTTTCAAATTGAGCGTGATTTGATTTTATTTTTTAATACGCTAGTGTTAAAATTAAGGCGACATAGCCAAGTGGTAAGGCATGGGTCTGCAAAACCTTGATTCCCCGGTTCGAATCCGGGTGTCGCCTCCATATTGTAGTCATTTAGGGACTTTTGTATTGTAGGGACTTTTATGAAAATAGCGGGAGATGGCTGAGTGGTTGAAAGCGGCGGTCTTGAAAACCGTTGAGGGTCATACCTCCGGGGGTTCGAATCCCTCTCTCCCGGCCACTTGATTAAAATCTTTTAAGCGATTTGTTTTGGCAAATTCATCTCTTCTTTTAACAAAGAATTTTGTGAATATTGATTGTCTCTTTTAATTGAAATTTAAAGATTAGTTTAAAGGATTTTATTCGGTGGGATTGTCAGCATCAAGCCTTATTGTTCCTCTTAGCGTTATTTTAATGGTGGTTTTCACTAAAAGAGTCGCACTCTCGTTGTTTGTAGGCATTTTAGTGAGCGCTGTTTTAATGCATTCTTTACACCTTTCTCAACTTGTAGAATATATTTATCATAAAGTCACTTCCGTTTTTTACGCTTATGATCCAGAAAAGGGGCTTAATTTCAACCTTTCCAACCTCTATGTTTTTGGATTTTTAATCTTTTTAGGCATCTTAAGCCAAGTAATTTTAAAATCCGGTAGCGTACAGAACTTTGTCAAAAAAGCTAAAAAATACTCAAAAAACGCTAAAACCCCTGAATTTATCGCCTTTTTTTCAGGCATTATTATTTTTGTAGATGATTATTTTAACGCCCTGACCGTGGGGCAAATCTCAAAGTCTTTAAACGACGCTCATAACTCCACACGAGAGCGCTTGGCTTATATTATAGACTCCACTTCAGCACCGGTGTGCTTGCTAGTCCCTATTTCTAGCTGGGGGGCATATATTATGGGGATCATGAATAACGACAGCTCGCCCTTATTAAAAGATAGTTTTTCGGTGCTTGCTCAAAGCTTAAGCAGTAATTATTATGCGATTTTTGCGCTCATTGCAGTCTTTCTCACTATTTTATGGCAAATCAACCTCCCTAGCATGAGAAAGTATCAAAACATAGGCGTGAAGGATTTTTATAGTGAACAAGAAGAAAGCTCTTCAAAACTAGCCCCCTTGAGTTTGTTACCCCTTTCTATTTTATTATTGATTGTGTCCATTTCATCATTGATTTTTTACACTGGGGTGATCTTAAAAAACACTGATGCGAGTTTTTCGCTCTTTTATGGAGGGCTGTTTTCGCTCATTGTTACTTATCTTTTAGCTTATCAATTTTTAGAAAAAGGGAGCTTTTTTAAACTAATGTTTGATGGCTTTAAGAGTGTGGGGCCGGCGATATTGGTTTTAACGCTCGCTTGGGCTATCGGACCTGTGATTAGAGATGACGCTCAAACAGGGTTTTACTTGGCTCACATTGGCAAGGAGTTTTTAAATAATGGGGGAGGCGTGTATATGCCTTTAATCTTTTTTTTAATCTCTGGGTTTATCGCCTTTTCTACCGGCACAAGCTGGGGGGCGTTTGCGATCATGCTTCCCATTGGAGCGGGCATGGCTAGTGAAAGCGATATTATTTTGATTGTTTCAGCGATCCTTTCTGGGGCTGTTTATGGCGATCACACAAGCCCCATTTCTGACACGACTATACTATCGGCTACGGGGGCAGGGTGTTCGGTGCAAAGCCATTTTATCACGCAACTCCCTTATGCGACTATTGCGATGCTTTGCAGCGCGGTGAGTTTAGGGGTGGCAAGTTTTATGCATTCGCGCTCGCTTGCTCTTTTAATCGGTGTGGCTTTGCTTGTGGGGGTGTTTTATCTTTTAAAAAGGTTTTATGGCGAAAATCTAAAAACTTGAATATTGACTTAAGCAAAGCTTAAAAATCCCATTTTTTAAAATTAAAATAAGGTTTTAGAGATCCATATTTGACCAAAAAAGAGTCTCATTCTATTATCAATCAATTAAAAAAAGTTATTCAAAAATAGCCATACAATTATAAAAATCTTCACAAATCTCTAAAGAGTAACGCTTTTTAAAAAAATACATTTTTTTTTAATTTTTTAATCAATCATTAAGGTGTTTTAAGTTAAATTTCCTTATCTGTTAAACATACGGATAATGTTATATCTTAAGGAAAGAAAATGGGGTTAGGACACTAATAGGTTTAGGGATTTTGTTGAGCGTTTTGAGTGGCGATGATCTGAGATTGTATTCAAAACCTGTAGTCTATTCGGCTGGAAGTGGGATTATTGGGATTGACATTGACAAACGCACCTTTTACAAACGAGCGTTCGCTTTCACGATGCAATCATTGTTCGGTGAAAACTTGCTTCTGTTTGTCAAATTGAAACATTCTGCGTTAATGAGCAAACACATGAAAGGGCCTTTGGAAAACCGCCACCATCATTCTTTCACTAAAAATTATGAAAAAACGGTTAATGGTTGTCAAAAGTATTTCCATATCAAATTGCCTGAAGGCGCTCCTAGCAACTTCAAATCAGGCTCATACATGGCCACTATGGTGGTGCGTTTTTAAAGCGTTATTTGGGGTATTCTTTAATACCCTTATTATCTTTTTATTATCTTTTAAAAACACAAATTTATTTTGATTGGGTGAAGTATTTTCAAGATATTGATAAAAACTCATAGAAGAAAATAAAAAGACTTTTGTTTCCATCAAATACGAGTCACTAAAACTTTTTATGGTGGGTTATGGCGTATTTTTGGCTTTAGTGGTTTCTTTTTAGGATTAGTTCCATCAAGGTTTAAAAGACTAGTCTCTTTTCTCTTATCATTTAGCGCTAAAAGCGACTCAATTAGCCCATTCTTTGATGACTGATTTCATGGTTTGTAATCATCTATTTTTATCTGCCCTAAAGCCATGAAGCGAAACAACCCCCCTACAAAAACGCTTCTAATTTATAAGCTTTTTTATGCTCTTGTTTCAAATCCATGTAAGCGTTTAAAAGCATGTATTCTTCAAAGGATAAAACCGCTAGATGCTCCTTAGCGAGATCATTCATTTCTAATTCTAACAACACGAATAAAAAGGCTTTTTGCGCCTTATCGTCTTCTTGGCTTAAAATCTCAAAAAATTGAAACCATTGATCAGGGACAAGAAATTTTTGCGCTTTTTGCGCGAGCTTTAAATAATCATTCTTATCATAACCCACCCTTTTGCAAAGCTCTGAAATCTTTAAAGTGTCTGTGTTTAAAGATTTTTCAAAAAAGGCTTTTAAAAAAGACTTCACGCACTCTTTATCCAAGTTATCTTGCATCGCATTCAAAGCCTTTAAAACCTCTTTTTTGCTGCCTTTTTGGGCGATTTCTATAAAAGCGTAGCGGCGTAATTCCAAAGGGATTTGCGCGTTTGTTAAAACTTCAAAGGCGTTTTTTAAGTCGTTATGAATGAAAGCTTTCAAGCGTTTAGAAAAATAAGCATGCTCATAAGAAAGAGAGTGCTTAGCGTGATCTTTAGGCTCAAGGGTGTTATTTTCTATATTGTGGTAATGCTTAAAAAGGTTATCCACTTTTTCGCACCCGCTACTTGGCGTGTTCAAATCAGCCTTTAAATCATAACGGGCTAAGATTTGAGAGAGGTTTTTAGCGAGATCGCTTTTAAATTTCGTTTTTAAAAAAGTCTTTTGAGTGTCTTGAGATAGGATTTGTTTGAGCAATTTGTCAAAATCCCTCTTTTCATGGTATAAGCGGATTTTATGGTTGAGATTGTGCTTGAATAAAAAAACCCATGAAAAAAAAGCGAACATGCCCAAAACGCCCATAAGCCATACGGCAATGGGAAAATTAAAGCTATAGCTCCCTAAATTGAAAGCATAAGCTTGCGGATCGATGCTATAAGCAAACACGCCAAAACCCACAATGAACAAAAATGTAAAGATAATGTAAAAACGCATGCGCACCTCCTATTTATGGTATGGATGCTTAAAAATAATGCTTAAAGCCCTATAGATTTGCTCGCATAAGACAATTTTAGCCACTTCATGGCTAAAAGTCATCTCGCTCAAACTCCAAGCTTGACAATCCTTTAAAAAATTTTCTTCAAACCCATACGCTCCAGCGATAAAAAAATTAATATTAAGATGATTTTCTAACATTTTACTAAACGCAAAGCTATCGCCCCTTTGAGCTTTAGGGTGTAAGGCAATATTTTTTGCCTTAAGGTTTAAATACGGCTCAAAGGCTAGAGAGTAGCTTTTTTGAGCGAGTTCTTTAGAAACTTTTTGAGCGTTGGCGGTATTTTTAGGGAATAAATCCACTAATTCCAGCTCGCAATCAAATTGCCTGCATTGCTTTTGATAGATTTTCACTAGCTCTAAAGGCGAACTTTTAGCGATAGAATACACCACGCAACGCATCAATGTTAAAACTTTAAAAAATCTTTGAAGTCTTATGCATCATCATAGCGATCAAATCGCTCAAAGTTTTTTTCAAATCCTTCCTGTGCACAATCATATCAATCAAGCCATGCTCTAATAAAAATTCCGCTGTTTGAAAGCCCTCAGGCAAATCCGCCCCTATAGTTTGCTTAATCACCCTAGGCCCTGCAAAACCTATCATCGCTCCAGGCTCTGCGATAATCAAATCCCCTAAAAAAGCAAAAGACGCGCTAACGCCCCCATAAGTGGGATCGCTTAAGAGCGAAATGAAAGGGAGTTTGGCCTCACTCAACCGGTTCAAAGCCGCGCTCGTTTTAGCCATTTGCATGAGCGAATAAGTGGATTCTTGCATCCTAGCCCCCCCACTCGCTGAAACAATCAATAACGCTTCTCTTTTAGCGACCGCGCGATTGATCGCTCTTACGATCTTTTCCCCCTCCACAGAGCCTAAACTCCCTCCCATAAAGCTAAAGTCAAACACCACGATCTGCAAAGGCATGCGGTTGATTTTAGCCTCCCCGCTGATCACTGAACTTGGGCGGTTAGTCCTTTTTTCGTATTTTTTAACGCGTTGTTTATAGCTCTCTTTATCCACGAAATTTAAAGGGTCATTAGGCCGTAAGTGCTTGTCAAACTCTTCAAAACTCCCCACATCGCATAGAAATTCAATCCTTTCAGCCGCCTTCATGCGGAAATGGTAATGGCATTTCAAACACACGCTGTATTTACCAAACACTTCTTTATGATACATTAACGCATAACATTTAGGGCATTTCACCCAATGGCTTGGCTGTTCTTCCTTACTTGGTGCTGTCCGCAATTTATTGATCTTAAAATTTTTAAAGAAATCTGCAAATCCCATGTTTTTCCTTAATTTTGCAGTTTTATCAGGATTGTATCCAAGTTTTGCTTATAATAAACAAAATTAGCTTAAGAGTAGTGATGCAAGGGTTTCTTTTACAAACACAAAGCATAAGAGATGAAGATTTGATCGTGCGCATTTTAACCAAAAACCAGCTCAAAACCCTCTATCGTTTCTATGGCAAACGCCATAGCGTGCTGAATGTGGGGCGTAAAATTGATTTTGAAGAAGAAAACGATGATAAATTTTTACCCAAGTTAAGGAATATTTTGCATTTAGGCTATCTTTGGGAAAGAGAAATGGAGCGCTTGTTTTTTTGGCAACGCTTTTGCGCTCTCTTGTTCAAGCATTTAGAAGGCGTGCATTCTTTGGATAGTATCTATTTTGACACTTTAGATGATGGGGCTAGCAAACTCTCCAAACAGCACCCCTTAAGAGTAATTTTAGAAATGTATGCAACGCTTTTGAACTTTGAAGGGCGCTTGCAAAGTTACAATTCTTGTTTTTTATGCGATAAAAAATTAGAGCGTTCTGCCGCTTTAGCGCAAGGGTTTGTTTTAGCGCACCCCTCTTGTTTGAAATCTAAAAGCCTGGATTTAGAAAAAATCCAAGCTTTTTTTCGCACTCAAAGCACGATTGATTTAGAAATAGAAGAAGTGGAAGAATTATGGCGCACGCTGAATTTAGGGTTTTGAAAGGTTAAAAATGAAATTTAAATTTTTGAATATGGATAATGAAAGCGGTTTTATTTTGATTGAAAAAGAATTGAAACGACTAAACATTCTCACTCAAGTCAAAGAAGATTGCATTGAGTTAAAAGGCGATAATATCCAACAAGCGAGAGTTTATCTTAAAACGCTTTTTAACTCCAATATTGTGGAATTAGACGATCATAAAAAAAGCGCAAACGCTTTAATAGAGCGCTTGAAATCTTTAGATTTAAAAATTGCGGTGGCTGAAAGCTGCTCTGGGGGGTTATTATCGCATGCATTCACTTCCATTAGTGGGGCTTCAGCGGTTTTTATGGGGGGTATTGTGTGTTACAATGAAGAGGTTAAGTGCGAATTATTGAAAGTCAATGCCACGACTTTAAAAGTCTTTGGGGTTTATAGCGAAGAATGCGTGAAAGAAATGCTATTAGGCGTGTTTTTAAATTTTAGAGCGGATTTAGCGCTTGCGATCAGTGGGGTGGCTGGCCCTAATGGGGGGAGCAAGGCTAATCCTGTAGGCACGATTTATATTGGCGTGCAAAAATCAGGATCTCAAGCTTTAATCGATCGCTGTTTTTTTGAAGGGAACAGAGAAAGCATTCAAAATAAAAGCGTAGAGCATGCCCTAAACATGCTCGCTAGAATCTTATAAAACTACCTTAATGCACAAACACTACCAAGCTCTTTTTGAACCACTTTAGTGATGTAAGCGATTTCATTATCGTTAAGGTTTTCAACGCTCGCTTTTAAATACCTTTTGATTTGCTCAATCTGGCAACCCTCTAGCTTGATTTTCACCACAGCCACCTCAGATTTTAAATTCGTGTAAGTGTCGGATACCTGAATCTTAGTCGCTAGGTAATTATAGATAGCGTAGCTGATATTCGTAGCCGTTTGCTCGGACTCATGGAATTGCTCCATGAAGCGTTTTTTATACTTCAATATGATTTCATGAAAAACCACGATCAAGTTCAATTTAGCGTTTAAGGTCGCTTGCTCAATCCCTAAATATTTATTATTAATAGGGATATACGCCACGCCCATTTCTTCGTAGGGGACTTTAGGATATTCAAAAACCCAAGCAGGTGCATCAGACAGCTCTGATTTCATGCCCTTTAAATCAGAGATTAAAATCCCATCATCTCTTAAAAAACTCTTAGCACTTAATGAAGTGCTTGAAAACACCCCTAAAAGAGTAATTAAAACCATTTTTTTAAACAAAATACCACTCCTTAAACTTTAATTGAAATTTGATTATAGTTAAAAAGTTTTTGATTTTGTTTAATCACAACCAAGTAATGGCAGCAATCTTTGATTTTCTTGATTTCTTGCTCGCTTCTGCCACCCTCTTACCCAAAGCGATCAAGCATGCGATTTTAGGTTTATTGATACGCTCTTCTAAAATCTCGCCCACTTTTAAAGGATCAAAGCCTCCAATAATGCAACTATCCAATCCCATTAAGCTCACGCCCATGCAAATTTGCCCCACAGCGATATAGCATTGCTCTAAAATATAGCTTTCTAATTTTTGCATGCTGTGGTTGAATCTCACGCTAAGCATTTGAGCAAAAGACGGGATCACTCTGACTTTATAAGACTCCGTATAAAGGTTTTGCATGTAGTGGCTGTGTGGTAACAACTCGCTAGGTCTTAAAGAGCATACCACCATTAACGCTGAAGCGCTTTTAATCATCTATTCATTAAAATAGCTGTGTGCTGCAATTTGATTTTTTAAATCCTTATTAGTAACCATCACAAAATGCCATGGCTGCGTGTTGTAAGAGCTTGGCGATAGTCTGGCAATTTCAGCGATTTCTTCTAATTCTTCGCTAGAGAACTCATAATGGCTATCAAACATCTTGCAAGAATGGCGCTCGTTTAGTAGTTGTCTTCTTTTTTCTTGATCCAAAAATTTCATTGGTTTTCCTTTATTTTTTTAGAATTTTTCGTAGCATACAATAAAATCCCTAATGAAACAATTACCATAAGCAAGCTTAAAATTTGCCCCATGCTCAAATTTAAAAAATAAACCCCTAATTGGCTGTCTGGCTCTCTGTAAAACTCCGCAATAAAGCGCATCAAGGAATACCCCAAGCCATAAACCACAATAAGCAACCCATGCGTTTTGGTGTGTTTTTTAGCCCACACCACCATTAAAAACACGATAACCCCTTCTAAAAACGCTTCAATCAATTGGCTGGGATAACGCAATTCGTTATCCACCATAATGCCTATGATTTGCCCTAAATGGCTGTCTTTGGGGACAACCCTCCCCACAAGCTCCTGATTTAAAAAATTCCCAATCCTCCCAAAAACATACCCTAAAGGCAAGCTAATCGCAATCAAATCCAAATAAATCAAAAGCTTTTTCAAATCCTTACGACTATAAAGATACGAAGCGATCAGAAACCCCACCAACCCCCCATGATAACTCATCCCACGAATGCCTACAAAATTCCCATTTCTATCAAAAGGGTTAAAGATTTGCCAAAAATGCGTCAAATAATAGCTGGAATTAGGCTCATAAATAAGAATGTATCCTATCCTTGCCCCTAGCACAATGCCAAGCTCCGCCCATAGAAAATAACTCTCAAATTCCTTCCTTTCAATGGGGAATCGCTTGGGGTCTTTTTGGATCATTCTTAACGCCATATAAAAAGCGATAACAATCGCGCACGCATACGCCAAACCATACCAATGCACTTCAATGCTGCCAAGACTAAAAGCGATGGGGTTAAATTGATCATAAATTGCATTCCAAGCGTTCATGTTCATCCTTAAATTTCAAATTCTCTAGGAGCGATCGCTTCAAATTCATACCCTAGCAGCGCGATTTTGTGTGCATGGAGCATCAAGCGTTTGGCTGAACCTGGATCACTATTATAAAGCGTATCGCCTATAATGGGGTGGTTGATATGCTTTAAATGGACTCTGATTTGGTGGGTTCTTCCGGTTTTGATTCCCACTTTTAAAAGGGTTTTTTTGTTGATGATTTTTAAGGGTGTGATTATCGTAACCGCTTCTTGCCCTTTTTTAGAGATTTTACTGAAAGCTTTAGTGGTTTTAATCGTAAGAATGGGGGCATTAATTTCTTGCTCCTCTTCTATAATGCCTTGAGTTAGCGCTAAATACTCCTTTTTAACCTCCCTATTTTTAAAAGCCTTTTTAGCTTTTAAGTGGAATTCTGAATTTTCTTTCACCAATAAAACCACCCCGCTCGTTTCTTTATCCAAGCGGTGCAACAGCACCCAGTCTTTGAAAAAAGAAGCTAAATCATAGCTCTCTATAAAGGGGGGTTTAAAAAGGGCTAGAATGTTTTCATCTTCAAAAATCACGCTGGGTTTTTCAACCTTTTGGACGCTAAAACGCGTGTTTTTGGGTAATTCTTTTCTGGCGACCATCAATTTCTTCCCCCCTACACTCACTAACCCCAAATCGATCAAAGCTTTGGCTTTTTTATGCGAAATGTTTTCTTGAACGCTCAATATTTTATAAGCTTTTTCCATGTTTATCCTTTATCCTTTTTAATGTTTAATGAATGCGAGCAATTCGTTTAAATCATGCCCGTTTTCTAAAAAACGCACCACGCCTAAATTTTTATAATCTAAAAGAGCGTCTAACAAATCCTCTTTTTGAACGATTTTATAAGGCTTGATTGTTTCAAACAACGCTACTTGGTTGAAAATATACTCCCCTGTGATCAAGCGCGTATTAAAAAACGCCGGCTCTAAAGGGTTATGCCCCCCCATTTTGACAAACGAACCCCCTAAAATGACAATATCTGCGATTGGATAGAAGTTATTCAATTCCCCCAAGCTATCCACTAACAAAATATCGCATTCCACAAAACCTTTTGAAGAAAAACACTCCCAACTAAAAGGGGTCGTTTTTAAAACATCTTGCAATAAATTCTGCACGCTTTTAAAACGCTCAGGGTGGCGCGGCACGACAAAAAGTCTTGCGTTTTGAAAAGTCTTTTTCAATTCTAAAAACGCTTTTAACCCTAATTCCTCTTCGCCCTCATGCGTGCTGGCTAAAACAATGTTTAAAGCGCTCGGGTTTTTAGGGTAAAACGAAGTGGTTACAGGCTTTGAAAAACGCTTGATATTCAAAAAATCCACCACTTTTTTAGCCCCTAGATCCAACAAGCGCTTTTTATCATCCTGGCTTTGTGCTAAAACCAAATCAATGCGTTTGAATAAAAGCGCATAAAAAAAAGAAAAACGCTGATACTTTGGGTAAGAACGAACGCTGATCCTAGCGTTAATGAGCATGGTTTTTGCCCCTAATTTTTGAGCCGTATCAAACACATTAAACCACAATTCCGCTTCTGTAACCACCAAAGTTTTTAAGCGTTTTAAGTTTTTTTTCCATGCAAATAATAGGGTTTCAAAAGGCAAGTAACGCACTTCTATGTGTTGAGAATACTGATAAGTTTGAGCAGCTAATTCAAAACCGGTATTAGTGGTAACGCTAATTAAAATCGGCTCTTTTAAAGCTTGAATGATGGGCTCTAAGGATTTGACCTCCCCATAAGAGCATGCATGAAACCAAAAAATCGGCTCGCTTTTTAAAAAATTGTCTTTGAGAAAAAAACGAGCTTTTAAAGAATGGCGGTATTTTTCCTTAAAACTCCAAAAAAAGATGAAAGGCACACAAAGAAGATGCCCCAAAGTTAAAAATAAAAGGTAGAAAAACTTAAACAATCAAACTGATTCTTGGCTTTCTTCTTGGCTTTTTTTTGGAGGTTGAGTGCTGTTTTCATGCACGCCCTCAGCGTATAAAATACGCCCGCAATACGGGCAAGTGATCATGTCCCCACTCGTTAGCACTTCGGTATAAATCTTATTATTCAATCTGATAAAACAACCCCCACAAGCCTGTTTTTTGATCGTTACAATGCTCGTGTTTTTCGCCCATATTCTAATCCTTTCATAAAAGCTATAGATTTTAGGCTCGGTTTTTTCTACGAGATCTTCTTTCTTTTTAAAGATGATTTGTTGGGTTTCTTTGATGTTTTTGACTTCGTTTTCCACTAAAATTTCTAATTCTTGTGCTAATTTTTCAAGCTCTAGCATTTCTTTTTTTAAGTTCTCTTGCTTTTCGCTTTTGTGCTTGATTTCATTTTGCAGATTTTCAATTTCTCTGTTGGCTTGGTTGGAGCGCTCTTTAGCAATATCTTCTTCAATGTTTAAAGAGCGCAATTCCCTTTCGGATTTGATCTCGCTCATTTTCTTTTGGATGCTAGCGATTTTAGCGTTCGTGTCTTGTAAAGTTTGCTCGTTTTTAGAAACCTGTAATTTTAGGGCTAATTTTTCTTCTTCTAAATTCAAAATCGCTTTATTTTTCGCTTCTTTATCATTCAAGGCTTTATCCAAGTCTTTTCGTTTTTCTCTGATCAATGGCTCTAAGGAGTCAATTTCTTTATCCAAATGCGAAATTTCAATCAATTGTTTGAGATGGGTATTCATCGCTTTCCTTTAAATGATTTGCAAGGGGTTTTTAAAATTCTCTATTGTAACCAAATAATTGTAAGAATGCAAAATTTCAGCCATAATCAGCGCAAAACCCCTTTCGCTATAATAATGCGTGGCGTCAATCAAGCTGATATTTAAAGATTGAGCGATCATAGCGTCATGGTATTTCACATCGCCTGTAATTAAACAGCTTTGCGCTTTTAAAGAATAGAACATGGACGCTCCCGATCCGCACACAAACGCTAAATCTTTAATAGTTTGAGAACTTTTGACACACGCTAATGATCCCACCCCTAAAGAAGATTTGATTTTTTTCACCAACGCATCAAACTCTATATTAGCGTTTTCTTTCACTAACATAAGGCCTTTTTCTGTCAAACCATCAAACCCTAAAAGCGTGCTAGCGAAATGCTTGTTTAAATGCGTTTTGTCAAAATTCGTGTGCATGCTAATGACTGAAATGTTTTTTTGGATTAAGATTTTTAAAATATTACCCGGATAAGCTTCATCATTAAGCGTTTTTAAGGGTTTAAAAATTAAAGGGTGGTGCGTGATGATTAGAGCGTTTTTGGGAGCGTTTAGAGCGATTTTAAGCGTGATTTCTAAACATGCGATAATCTGGCTAAACTCATGGTTTTCACTCCCCACATTCAACCCGCTATTATCCCATGATTCTTGGAGTTCAAAAGGCGAAAGGCACTCTAAAACTTCCAACACTTCCTTAACTAACGCCATTTTAAGCCTTTGTTAAAGCGTTTTTTAAGCGCTCTTCCCTCTCTTCTTCTTGCTCTTTATAAAGAACGGCACACCCTTTTGCCAAATCCCTGATTTGTAAAATATAGTTTTGCCTTTCAGCCACCGAAATCGCTTTTCTGGCGTCTAAAATATTGAAAAAATGCGAGCATAGCATCACAAAATCATAAGCCGGTAGCGGGAGCTTGTTTTCCAAGCAATGCAAGGCTTCAGCTTGTGCGTTTTTAAACATTTCTAATAGCCTTTTCACGCTCGCTATTTCAAAATGATACTTGCTAAATTCGTATTCGCTTTCTAAATGCACTTGCGCGTAATTCACGCTGTCATGATTTTTTTTAGCCCATTCAATCTCTAGGATATTTTCCACTTTTTGGACATACATCGCCAATCTTTCTAAGCCGTAAGTGATTTCTACGGGGATAGGGCTACAAGGAATGCCCCCCACTTGCTGGAAATAAGTGAATTGCGTAACCTCCATGCCATCAAGCCACACTTCCCAGCCAAGCCCCCATGCCCCTAAAGTCGGACTCTCCCAATTGTCTTCTACAAATCGTATATCATGCTCATTAAGGTTTATCCCTAACACTTCTAAGCTTTTTAAATAGAGTTCCTGGATATTAGAAGGGCTTGGCTTGATGACTACTTGGAATTGGTAATAACTCCCCAAGCGGTTAGGGTTTTCCCCATAGCGCCCGTCAGTAGGCCTTCTAGAGGGCGCGACATACGCCACATTCCACGGCTTTTTATCCAAACTCCTTAAAAGCGTGGCCGGGTGGAATGTCCCGGCTCCTGCAGGAATATCATAAGGCTGGATCACCAAACAGCCTTGATTCTTCCAATACTCTTGTAATTTTAATAATAAACTTGAAAAATCTTGCATGCTCTCTTTCCTTTTAAGCGCGTCTGATCAAATCGTTCATGCTCTCTAGCACACTCTTACCCTTTAAAAGCAAGGCTAATTCGCTCGCAATGGGCGTATAAATGCCGTATTTTCTAGCGATTTCCACAATGGCGTTGGTCGTTTTCACCCCTTCAGCCACTTCGCCTAATTCTTCTAAAACCACCTCTAAAGGCTTGTTTTGGGCTAACCCCAAACCCACACGATAATTCCTAGATAAAATAGAATTAGCGGTTAAAAACAAATCCCCGGCCCCAGAAAGCCCTAAAAAAGTCTCTGTCTTGCCCCCAAAGAACGCTCCAAAGCGTTGCATTTCCACCAAACCTCTAGACAATAGACTCGCTTTAGCGCTATTGCCCAATTTCAAACCATCGCAAACCCCCCCAGCAATGGCTATCACATTTTTATACGCGCCAGCGATTTCACCCCCTATGATGTCTTGTTGGGCGTAGGCTCTGATAAAAGAGGGGGTTTTATTGGAAAATTCTAGCGCTAAAGCCTGATTATCAGAATGAATGACTAACGCGCAAGGCAGGCCTTGAATGATTTCAGCCGCAAAACTCGGGCCCGCTAAAAAACACAAAGAATTAGAATCGATAAAATCCTTTGCGATCTCGCTCACAAACGCCCTGTTTAAAACCTCTATCCCTTTAGAAGCGATCAAAACCTTAGCGTTTTTAGCTAAAGAAGCGTTTTGAAACCATTCCCTCAGATGCTGCACGCTAATAGCGATGACATAGAGTGCTGCTTTTAAGCCTCTTTTTAAATCCACTTGCTCTATGGGGGCAGAACCTTTAGAAATCAAAGCGTCATTGAGCTTTTTTAACGGCTCGTTTAAATCGCGCCTTGAAATGATTTTGACTTCATTCTTTTCTCCAAAAGCAAAGGCTAAAGCCCTCCCCCACGCCCCGCCACCAAATACTGCAATTTCCATTAAATTCCTGATCTCATTGATTGTAAAACTCACCATTTTACAATAATAAGTTTAAAATAGCTCTTACGGGCAAATTCTTTGGTGCGAGCATGCGGTCTTTATGCGCGGGCTATCTTTTTGATCGCCTCCACTCTCGCAAATCGTTTTGGAGATTCTCATTGTTTAAGGACTCTTGATAAACTTTGTTATTTGTTTCTTTGAAATCTTTAAGTCTTGACAAATTTTCTGAAGAATAGTCTAGCTGGAGCAGTTCATTCAAATAATCTATCCATTCTCTTCTTTCTTGGATTTCTTCTTGGCTCATTTTATACCAATCCAAGCAAAACAAATTGAGATCCCTGAAATACAGCACCATTTTTTTGATTTCTTCAAACTCTCTGTAGTTTTCTTCATCGTCCTCTTCGTCGTCGTTTTCATCGTCATATTCTTCTTTGTATTTTTCAAAACTAAAAGCGCTCACACGATCAAAAACCTTATCAATGCTTTCTTTAAACAAGCCTATCACTTCGTTTAACCGCTCTAAATTCTCTCTTTTGGATCGCTCTTGCTCAGAAAATTCTTTTTTGAGCGATTCAATTTGATTAAAAGCGTCATCATTAAAATCATCAAAACCCTTTTGCATTAAATCCAATTTGAGAGAATGCAAAGAGCTTTGGTAGCGTTTGAATCTGTTAGCGTCTTGTTGGATAGCCCTTTCATACGCCCAATGCACATTATATAAAGCGCTTAAAATTTCGTTTTGTTTCTCGCTCCTTTTATCCAAATCCTTTAAAAATTTCTCAAGCGAGTCAAAAATGCGGCTTTTTTTGTTGAACTCTTTAATTACTTGATACCTTGTAGCGCTATAAGCACTAATCCCTAAAAACTCAATGCCATTATCTTTTAAAATCCCTTTAATTGTGGCAGCGATTTCTTCTAATTGCCTTTTTGCGTGCATATCAGCCCTACTCAATACGATAAAAACCTCCTTGCCTTCTTCGTATAATTCTTGCAAATAGTTTAAATCATCTTTTGGAACACACCCACTCTCGCAATTAATGAGCCATAAAATGTGTTTGGCGTGTTTTAGGTATTCTTTAGAGGCTTGTTCGTCCCCACCCGTATAGCCTTGTTTAGAAGGGTTATAACCAGGCGTGTCTATGAAGCACAAGTGTTTGAAAGGCACGCTAGGGGTGCTTAAAAGCATCAAAGGCATGATCTCTTTAAGGTTAAAGCCAAGGAAGTTTAAAAAACTATGGTCAAAAGTGAGATGGGGTAATTCCACCATGCCATTATTTTGAGAAAGCCCCATCAAAGCTTCTTTTTTATCCTTGAAGCAATAAGTGGGGATCGCTGTAGTGGGATTCACATCTTCAGGGAGTTTTATTTTCTTCAAACCCAACAAGTTGTTTAAAAAAGTGGATTTGCCCGCGCTAAACCCTCCCCCTATAGCAACCATGCTTTTTTGAAACAAAATAGGGTGGCTCGCCACTACTTGCAATTCTTTTTTAATTTCTTGGAGCATCAGTAATGCTATTTCCTTTTCTTTGAACGAATCCACGCCGCTAGCGAACTCTAAAAACTCGTTATCTAAGACGCTCTGGTATTCCTCTAGCCCTTCATTTTCAATTTTGGCGTTTAAAATACGAGCGATCAAATTATAACGCTCTTTTAAGCCCTCTGGCTCTGCATTTAAAGGCTCTGCATTCTTTTCAGTCCTGCTAAATTGGTTATTAAAAAAATTAATACTCATTGAATCTCCTTTAAAGCTTTGATTTGCGCATCTAATTGAGCGATGGATTGTTCTTTATTTTGAACTTGTTTTTGCAGGTCTTGCATGTCTTTTTGAAGCTTTGAAAGCACCCCACTAGCAAAATCTTGTTCTCCTAGCTCCTTTTCTAAAAAATCGCAGTGTTCTCTCACATCGTTTTTAGCCTCATCTTTAAAATCCCTGAAATACTCTTCCACTTTTTTGATGAATAGAACGGCTTCATCGCCTTTTAAAAAGCCCGTATGCGTGCTTATCTCGTTAGGAAGAGTATATTCAAACTCTCCAAATTCAAGGGGATCTAAAACAGCCCTCACACTTTTTTGGAAAGCCACCTCATCAATCAAACTATCATCGTTGATGATTTGACGCAAGATAGGAAAGAGTTTAGCGTAGAGATCTTTTTTAAAAACGATTTTAAAAGATTGAACGCTGTCATTCAAAGCTTTTTCGCAGCATTCATGCATTTCTATTAAACAATCAACCACCGCTCCGGCTTTGATCACTGCTCTTGTGCGCTCTACTTCATCATAGCCCGCATCATCATCAAACCAAAACAAAAAATTTCTTTTAAAGCTTCCCCAAGCACCGTCTTGCTTCACTCTTTCAGTATAACGCTCTTCTTTCTCTTCTTCTCTAGCGCCCACCCTAGCCGTTTGGATAGCTTTCGTTAATGTGTCATTCAAGCCGTCTCTAATGTTTTTGATGAAATCAACAATAAATTCTTCATACACCTCAGTAAATTCCGTTTCAATCTTACCAGAGCGCTTTTCAAGAACCTCTATTTGCTTAGCAATAACGCTCACATCAGAATCTTTGATCCTGTTTTTTTCTCTTTTTAGTTCTTCTAATAACTGCGCGATCAAATTATGGAGGTTGCTTGCTTGGCTTTTTGCAAAATCTTGCACTCTTTGAGAAATGATTTCATCTTTTCTTTGAGCGGCTTTTTCTAAACGCTCTTTAATCGCACCCATATTGCTTAAAAGCAACAAGCTTTCTTTGGATTTCTCAGCGCTGTTAAAAGCGTCAGGGTAAGCCGCTGTTAAATTCTGCCACGCAGTGTAGTATTCTTGTTTTTCGCTTTCCCAAGAAGCTTGGTTTTTGAAATCTTTATACAAGTTAAAGCAAACCCCTGAAGTCAAGATGACGCCATTCCTTTTCGCTTTTTCAAAAACCTCTCATTGGTTAGGGTATTCTTGAATCAACTTTTCTATGGTGTTATTTAATTGAGATGAAAAGGATTTTTGCACCCTTTCTAAGGCTTTTGGGAGGTGGTTGCCTGATTTTTCTGCTTCACTCATAGAGCAAACCCCTCCGTCTGCTTGGCTTGCCACAAAATAAATTTCTTGAAGGCCTTCTTTATGAGAAACCCTGTCAAACAAATCCATATCGCTATCCGTTAAAAACTGACCAGAAGGGCTTACGATAAACACCACATGGCAATCTTTCAATAAAGCTTTGGTGCGCTCTTCTCTGGAAGCGATCGGATCGTTCACGCCCGGGGTGTCAATCACTTCCAAATCTTTAAGGTTGGGGTTATTCAAAGAAATTTGCACCGCTTTAGTGTGGGGCATATATTTTCCGTTTGCGCCCACGAATTGGAGCAATTTTTGACTAAGCTCTTCTAAGTTATCCGCTTGAATGCGCAGATCTAATGTTTCAGTGTTCATTAGAGTGCTTTTTTTGATGCGTTCGTATTGATCGTGCGATGAAGTAAATTTCGTATCCTCGTTTAATTCATTTTTAGCGATCCTTCTAGCTTTTTCTAATATTTCTCCATCGCTTAAAGTTTTCTCTTTGGACGCTTCTTTATCGCTTTTGTTTGTGCTAAACTTTTTGCCAAAATTCCCTAATGCCCCTTTAAACCCCTCTTTAGTCTTATTTAAAAAATTCTGTTTTTGTTCTTTGACTTTTTCATCAACAATTCTTTGAAACTCTCTTTCATACCTTTCATGCTCGTTTTTAAGCTCTTCAATATCCTTTTGGCTATAAAACTCCACTTCAGTGCCTAGGGTTTTGGCGTATTTTAAAACAGTAAGGCTAGCGGTCATGGGCGTTGCCGCTTTAGGCAAAACATCTTTACCCTCAAAAATCAAAGCGTTTAAGAGCGAGCTTTTACCCGCTTTCACGCACCCGATGATACCGACTTTAAGATCCCTATCTTTGTCTTGCAACTCTTTTATCGTTTTCTCTAACTCTTCTGTTTTAATCACAGCGTTTTCGCTTATCAAAGGCCCCGCTTTTTCTTGCAAGCCTTGTTCTTTTATCACTTTTTCAACTAAAGCGCTTTTTTTAATGAGTTCTTGTGCGTTCATTTTAATCCTTTAAATATTGTTGTTCTAAAGTGCTTAAAGCGTTGATCTTATTTTCTAAGATTTGTTTTTGATCTTCTAGATCGTTTAGGTGTTTTTCTTTTTCTGTTTGCGCAAGAGCGATTTCTTGTTTTTTATGCGTGATTTCCAATTCGCACCGATCTTTTAAGGATAGGCAACAATGTCAGTAAATCTTTTAAAAGAGATTTTAACCCTTTTAAAATCAGCACAAATGGTCTTGTAGCCGGGTTCTTGGATAAAATCACGCTTAAAGCGTTGATCTCTAATTCAATCCCATGCTCTAAATTCACAGAAAAATCGCTAGAAAGTTGCATGTTGTTCAAGCTTTCAAATTCCGCATGGAAATCTTGCGAAAAGGAAAGGTTGATTTTTTCAATCTCTAATTTAGTGTTTTTGATCAAGCTTTGTTGCATGATGCTTTCTATTTCGCTATTAAGCTCGTTAGGCCTGTTGATTAAATAGGTTTTTTCAATGTCTTTAACGCCCAAATCCAAAACTTGGATTTCTTCTAAAGCCTTTTCTTTAGAGTAATCAAAGCTTTCAATCACGCTTTTTAGGCTGTTTTGTAACCGGAAGTTCAAAGACTTCAATCGTTTCAAATACAAAGAGCTGAAAAGCTTTTCAGCGTCTATTTTATCCGCTACCTCTAAAAGAGCGTTATTGTCTTTATCAGAGCGGATAAGGCACGTTGTCAAATCAAGGTGATCTTTGATTTGCTCTTCAATATAATGAGAAACCTCTTCTGCTTGCGAAGGCGCTCTTAAATTCGTTTTACTCAAAATAAAGCTAATGCCTTTGTCAAACTCTAAAAGGTTTTTTAACTCCCTAACCATGCGTTTAGTGAGAGCGCCCTCTTCTACTCTTGCGAGAATGACAAAATGCACGCCTCTTTCTAAATATTCCAAAACGGCATGGGTGTGGCTTGAAATAGGGCTATCAAACCCAGGCATATCCACAAACACTAAAGGGGCGCTGTTTTTCAAAGCTTCATTATTCAAATAAACCTTAAGGTAGGAATACTTTGCGGCATTGTTTTTAATCGCCTCAAAACTTTGCTCATTCAGTTCAAAACTTTCTGCTTTTTCATCGTTGTTTGAAAAAGCCTCTATGCGTTCATTAACGCTATAGTGCAACTCTGCGGCTAAAGAAGTCTCTGGCGTGATAGCGGTAGGCAAAACGCTCTTTTCTAAAAAGCGGTTCAATAGCGTGCTTTTCCCTGCGCTAAAATTCCCCACAATGGGTATCACAAGCTGTTGTTTTTGAATGCTTTCTAAAAGAATAGAGCATTCTGTTTTATCAATCTCTACTTCTTTTAAAACTTCTAAAACCTGTTCTAAAAACTCCACAAAATTCGTCTGTGCGCATAAAACCATCATCAACCCTTTATATTAAATTAAAAATTAAAAACTAAAATCCAAACAAGACGCAAAAATCCCTAAAAGGGTTTATATGGGTATGGGTTTATATGGGGGTGAAAAGATAAAACGGCTGACTAGAGAGAGAGAGAGAAAAGCGAATTTTTAAGAATAACCATCATTACAAATTCCTGGCACCATTTAATGGTTGGTATTATACTTGATTTTGATACTTTTTCAAGGTTCTTTTTATTGATCAAGAACTCGTTTTTTCTTTCATTTTGATATGGTCAAACTTCTTTCCTTAAGGGGATGAGGGGGGATTTTGCGATAACCTCCCCTTAACCCCCTTAAAAACCCCCTATCCCCCAAGACCGCTTAAAGAACTATCGCTTGATTAAAATCAAGCTCTTTTAATATTTGATTGCAATAAAAATGCTTCAAGCATTTTTATTGTCTCACATTTTATTTTATTGTAGAAATTTTTTATAAAGCTCGATTTCTTTCTTTTTGGCTCAAACCCTTCCCCAACTTTAAGAAACTATCGCTTAAGCAAGCATTTTACAACCCATGCGTTTGAGAATAAAACAATTTCATTTCTTTAGAAGCGAACTGGTTTTTTAAAGCTTGGGCTAGAGATAAAGCGATTTCATCGCTTAAAAAAAGCTTGAATTTAGCGTAGTCTTTACGCCCGCTCACCTGCTCTTTTTGGCTTAAGAGCAGCGAAGAAGCGGCGTATTTATAGCATTCCACATAAAAAAAATCATCAAAGCCTTTTTCAAATAAATAATCTATTAAAGCGTCTTTCAAGCAAATATCAATATAAATTTCTAAAGCTAGCATGCGAAATCCCTTAATTCAAACGATTTTAATCTTTTTAGCAATGAGCATGAACATGGGCGGCAGTAAGAGTAAGGTTAGAGCGCTTGAGGTGACTAAGCCCCCAAGCACTACGATCGCTAAAGGTTTTTGGACTTCTGATCCCACGCTATGAGAAAACAATAAAGGTATCAAACCCAAACCGGCGATGCAAGCAGTCATTAACACCGGCCTCAAACGCCTTTTAGCACCCAATAAAACGCATTCTTCTACGCTTTTTCCTTGCAATAAAAGCTCTTTAAAATAGCCTATCATCACCACGCCATTTAAAACCGCAATCCCAAAAAGAGCGATAAAGCCCACGCTCGCTGGCACTGAAATATACTCCCCTACCACAAACAACGCAATAAGGCCTCCAGTAACCGCAAAAGGGATATTCAAAAGAATGAGCAAGGCTAAAGGAATGCTTTTAAAAGTGAAAAAAAGAATGAAAAAAATCGCTAAGATGCTTAAAGGGATAACGGTGGAAAGCCTTTTATTGGCCCGTTGCTGGTTTTCAAACTGCCCCCCATAAGTGATATAGTAGCTGGGAGGGAGTTTGATGTTTTGAGCGATCACTTTTTTAGCCTCTTCTACAAAAGAGTTCAAATCGCGCCCCACCACATTACTGCGGACCACGCTTAAGCGCATTGAATTTTCACGCACGATAGAAACAGGACCATCCACTTCTTCAATTTTAGCGATAGAAGTGATAGGCACTAAAACGCCATATTTTGAAGTCAAGGCTAAACTTTTGATTTTAGTGATAGAGCTTGCAAAATCGCTCTCTTGACGGATCATCACCGGCGTTCGTGAAATCCCTGTAGGGATCACATCTACAACCAAGCCCTCTAAAGCGGATTTTAAAAACTTGGAAAATTCATTGCTAGTGATCCCCACATCCGCCATCGCTTCTTTATTAGGGGTTACATACAAATAATTCACGCCCTCATTGAGCGTGGTTAAAACTTCACTAGATCCTTTAATCCCTTTTAGAGCTTGCACGATTTGAAAACTCAATTTATTCAATTCGCTAATATCATCTCCAAAAATCTTAACCGCTAAATCCCCCCTAACCCCTGTAAGCATTTCAGAAATCCTCATTTCAATGGGTTGGGTGAAAGAAAAGTTAATCCCCTTAAAGTCTTTTAAGGAATCTATGATTTTTTCTAATAATTCATCTTTGGTTTTGACGCTCCATTCTTTTTTAGGGATGAAAGAAATAAAAGTATCGGTTTGATTCAAGCCCCCTAAATCCAGCCCCAATTCATCGCTCCCTGTGCGCGCGACAATGCTTTTAACTTCTTTGACATGCTTTTTAATCGCGCTCTCAATGTTTAACATGAGATCCCTAGATTGATCTAAAGAAATAGAAGGGGTGGTTTCTACGCTCAAAACCACATCGCCCTCATCTAAAGCGGGCATGAAATTCTTCCCCACAAAAGGGAATAAAGAAAGGCTTGCGATTAAAAAAACAAACGCTCCTAAAATCACTTTTTTAGGGTTACGCGCAAAAAATTCCAATAAAGGGGCGTAGATCCTGTTTAAAAACCTCGTTAAAAAGGTTTCGCTATGGGGCGTGGCTTTTAAAACAAGAGAGCTCACTACAGGAATGATAGTGATGGATAAAACTAAAGTGCCTAAAAGTGCATACACAATGCTTTGCGCTAAAGGCCTAAACATCTTGCCCTCTAACCCCTGTAAGGTTAAAATCGGCACAAAAAACACAATAATAATCACCACCCCACTCACCACTGAAACAGCGATTTCTTTGCATGAGCGATAGATCGCATGGAGTTTAGTGGTCTTAGTGTTAGCGCTTAATGTTTCAAAAGCGTTTTCCACCACCACCACGGCTGAGTCAATGAGCATGCCTATAGCAATAATCAACCCCCCTAAACTCATCAAGTTTAAAGTCAGATCGCTAATCTTAATAAAAATAAACGCCACGGACAAGCTTAAAGGTAAAATCACTCCCACAGCCACGCTCGCTCTCAAATTCCCTAAAAATAAAAAGAGCGTGATGACGATTAAAACAACGGCTTCAATGAGCGTTTTAGAAACGGTGGCAATGGCTTTTTGCGTGAATTCAGAGCGATCATAAAAAACATTAAGGGACACGCCGCTCGGTAAAAGGGGTTTTAATTCTTCTAATTTTTGATACACTTGAGTGATGATTTCTTTCGTGTTAGCTTCTTTTAAAGAAAGCACCAAGCCCTCTGTGGTCTCACCCGTGCCATCTTTAGTAACAAACCCTAATCGGGTGCGAGACTGGCTGATGACTTTTGCAAAATCCTTAATGTGCAAATGCCCTAAATTAGTGGAAACGGTGATTTTGCCAATGTCTTCTAAACTCAAAGAAGCGGTTTGGATTTTGACCAAAAAGGTTTCGCCATCTCTATCCACGCGCCCTGCACCGCTGTTTCT